>JAZOLI010000126.1:0-20954 GCA_045652965.1 Candidatus Scatosoma sp. | reverse complement strand
ATTTTGTTTTCAAATTCAAATAAATTTGCTATAATAAAAAAGTAATCTAATGAAAGAGGTATTATAAATATGGAAAAGATCTACACTGGCAAAACAAAAGACGTTTATAAGCTTGAAAACGGCAACGTGCTCTTAAAGTTTAAAGACGATTGCACGGGTAAAGACGGCGTGTTCGATCCGGGTGAAAACACGGTAGGGCTCACGATCGAAGGTATCGGCAAGGCAAACTTAAAATCTTCCGTTTATTATTTTGAGCTTTTGAAAAAAGCGGGCATCAAAACGCACTACGTTTCCGCGGATATCGAAAACGCAACGATGGAAGTTTTGCCTGGTAAAGTGTTCGGGCACGGCTTGGAAGTTATTTGCCGCTTGGTGGCAACGGGTAGCTTTTTCAGAAGATACGGCGTATATATCGAAAACGGCACGCCCCTTGCAGGTGGCTACGTAGAATGTACGTTCAAAAACGACGAAAAAGGCGATCCGTTGGTAACGGCGGAAGGCTTGGCGGCACTTGGCGTTATGAGCATGGAAATGTTTAATTCCATGAAAGAACAAACGCTTAAAATCACGAAAGTGGTTGCCGACGATTTGAAATCGATCGGTTTGGATCTTTGGGATATCAAGTTTGAATTTGGTTATAACAACGGCGAAGTTATTTTGATCGATGAAATTGCTTCGGGCAACATGCGCGTTTATAAGGACGGCAAAATCGTTGATCCCGTTGAACTCACCAAGCTTATCAACGATAGATAATCCATTTGGAATAAAAACAAAAATGAGTTTCGTATCAGACGGAGCTCATTTTTTTTTGCCCAAAATTTAAGAGAATTCTCTCGCTTTAAAACATACGAGCGCGCGCGTGTGAATAGAATAATAAGGACAAGGGGGAAAAGGTATGCGATTATCCAAGCTCGTTAGCGAAATTAAGGACGGAAAAATACTTTGGGGGCAGGATTGGGAAAGGGAAATTGAAAGCCTGAGTGCGGATAGCCGTATGGTCAAAAGGGGCGGTTTGTTTTTTTGTTTAACGGGTGGAGTGCGCGATGGCCACGCGTTTGCGAGTGAAGCTGTGGCAAAGGGCGCGGTTGCGCTCGTGACGGAGCGCGCGATAGAAACGAGCGTTCCGCAGTTTGTTGTTCCCAACGCCCGCCTTGCTCTATCTTTGATCACAAGCGCCTTTTACGGTTATCCGAGTGAGCGCATGAAAGTGGTGGGGATCACAGGCACAAACGGAAAAACGACCACCGCGCATATGCTTTGTTCTATTTGGGAAGCGCAGGGCAAAAGAGCAGGGATGATCGGTACGCTTGGCGTGCGCTACGGCGATAAAAAACGCTCGTCCACAATGACGACGCCTGATCCCATCGAGCTTCAAAAAACGCTTTCGGAAATGTGCGCAAACGGCGTGGAATGTGTAGCAATGGAAGTTTCCGCGCACGCGCTGTATTATCATAAAACGGCGGGTGTTCGTTTTTCCGCTTGCATCTTTACAAATCTCACGCAAGATCATTTAGACTTTTTTCCGTCTATGCGCGAATACGAAGATGCAAAAAACCAACTTTTCACAAACAAAGTTTGTAAAATTGCCGTTTTGAATGGTGACGATGTGGCAGGGCGGCGATTTGGTGTTGCACGTGAAATAAAAAACGAAGAAGGCACGCTTTTTGAAAGAAATAAAACGCTATATTATGGTTTGGATACGCCCACCGAATCTTTTGCGATCATCACGGACGAATCGCTTTTCGGCACGGAATGTATGTTCAACCTAAACGATAGGCTTTGCCGTGTTTCCCTTTCCCTCAGTGGCCGTCATAACGTATATAACGCGCTGGCTGCAGCGACTTGCGCCATGGAGCTTGGTGCAGACGTTTTAGACGTGTCCAAAGGGTTTTCGTTGCTCAAAACGGTTTCGGGGCGATTGGAACGAGTTGGATCGTTCCAAGGCGGAGAAATTTTCGTCGATTTCGCGCACACGCCCGACGGATTAGAAAAATCCCTTTCAGCGCTTCGATTGCATTGTAAGGGCAGGCTTTTTTGCCTGTTTGGTTGCGGTGGCAACCGCGATAAAAGTAAACGCCCGATGATGGGCGAAGTGGCGGCAAAGCGAAGCGATTTTTCTGTGCTCACTTCTGACAATCCACGCTATGAAGATCCGCTTGATATCATTTCCGATATAGAAAAAGGCTATCGTAGATTTTCTATGAAATACGTGGTTGTGCCCGATCGTAAAAAGGCGATTAATTATGCGCTCGATCGCTTACAAAAAGGGGATGTACTTTTAATTGCAGGAAAAGGCGGTGAAGAAGAACAAGAAATTATGGGTATAAAATACCCATTCAACGACAATGATATAATCGAAAAGATCATCAAAGAAAAACAGGAAGCATTTTTGGATTGAACGGTATGCAAAGATATTTACTCGCCGCGCTCGTCGCGTTTTTCATATCCCTTTTCTTTTGTTTTATGCTCATTCCGCTATTAAGACGATTAAAAGCAGGGCAAAACATACTCTTTTACGTGAAAGAGCATAAAAGCAAGAGCGGCACGCCGACGATGGGCGGTTTGGCGTTTGTCACGGCGGCGGTTTTGACGGCGGTTTTGTTTATAGGGAAAGTCGAGCGGACGTTTGTTATCACGCTTGCGATCGGGCTTGCGTATATGGCGGTGGGGTTGATCGACGATTTTTTAAAGCGCAAACATAAAGAAAACTTGGGGCTCAGGGCTTGGCAAAAATTCGCCTTTGAAACGGCAATTGCGGTTGCGGCAGGGTGTTATTGTATCCGCGCAGGTTTAACGACGTTGCACGTTCCTTTTTTTGCAGCTTCGATCGAGCTTGGTTTATGGACGTTGCCGCTTGCCGTGTTCGTGTTTCTTAGCACGGTAAACGCCGTCAATCTCACCGACGGCTTGGACGGGCTTGCTTCGGGTGTAAGCGTGCCATTCTTTTTAACGCTTGGTATCATCGTGAGTATACAGGCAGGGGGCGACATGATTCCAACGCTTTGTTTTGCTTTGGTAGGGGCGCTTTTAGCATATCTTCTTTTCAACGTTCCGCCTGCTTCGGTGTTTATGGGTGACACGGGCTCGCTCTCACTCGGCGGCTTTGCCGCGTGTATCGGTGTTTTCACGGGCAACGCGCTATATATCGCAATCGTGGGTTTGCCGTTCGTGTTTTCCGTCATATCCGTGATTATACAAGTAATATATTATAAGGCAACGGGCGGAAAGCGGGTGTTTTTGATGTCGCCCGTGCATCATCACTTTCAACAAAAAGGATATTCGGAAAGTAAAATATCTTACGCTTATTTCGTGATCAGTTTGATTGCGGGCGTGGCGTGTATCGCGGCTACGTTATAAAAGACTTATAAAAGGAGAATGGTATGTATCCTGAAAAACAAATTTTTTTGGTGCTTGGGCTTTCCCGTTCGGGAAGATCTGCCGCCGAGTTTTTGCTTTCGCGCGGCGCGGTGGTTTATATTTACGACGATATCACGAGCGAACGAGTGGAGAAAACGGCGCGTGAACTTGAAAAAAGGGGGGCAAAGCGAGTGGAAAAGGAAGCGCTTTCAAGCACTTGCGAACTTTGCGACGTGTTGGTGTTAAGCCCCGGGATTCCTATCGATCATCCGCTTGCCGTGGCGTTTAAGCGAAAGGGAAAAGCGGTGGTAGGAGAAACGGAAATTGCGGCGCGGTATATGCGTTGTCCCGTAATTGCCATCACAGGCACGAACGGAAAAACAACCACCGTTTCCATGCTCACGGAAATTTTGCAGGCTGGTGGGTTTGAAGCGAAAGCTTGCGGCAACGTAGGCACGCCGATGCTCGATTTTTGCACTTTGGGGGAAAAGGGCGTTGCGGTTGCGGAAATTTCAAGCTTTCAATTAGAAACGCTCAATTCCCTTTGCCCACATATCGCCATCGTGCTCAACGTGACGGAAGATCATTTGAACCGCCATTATAACATGGAAAACTACGTGTTCTTAAAAGCAAAGCTTTTAAAAAATTCGTCGGAAGCGGAATACGCGCTTTTAAATTACGACGACGAAACGGTGCGAGCCTTTGCGGAAAGAACGAAAGCGAGAACGCTTTTCTTTTCCGTGCGAGAAAGGGTAAACGGTGCTTATTTGGAAAACGGCACGCTCTATTTCCAAGGCGAAAAAATCGTGGAAGCGAGCGAGCTTTTGCTTGGCGGTTTACATAACGTTCAAAACGCTTTGGCGGCGATTGCCGCGGCAAAAATAATGGGGGTCGAAACACAGACAATCGTTGCAGCGCTCACTTCGTTTAAAGGCGTTCGTCATCGCATTGAACTTGTTGGGGAAGTGGACGGCATCACGTATATCGACGATTCCAAGGGCACGAACGTGGACGCGACGCTCAAAGCAGTGGCTTGTATGAAACGGGAAACAGTGCTTCTTCTCGGCGGTAAAAATAAGGGGTACGATTATAATAAACTCTTTGCTGCTTTACGGCAATCGCTTATCGTACATGCGGTGCTTTATGGTGAAAATCGCTATGAGCTTCTCAAATGCGCACGCGCGCAAGCGTTTGAGGGCGTGAGCGTTTGCTCGCACTTCAATCTCGCCGTGAAAATTGCCGCAATGATTGCAAAGAGCGGGCAAAGCGTGTTGCTTAGCCCCGCAAGCGCAAGCTTTGACGAGTTTGCAAGTTACGAAGAAAGAGGTGAAGCGTTTGTCCAAATCGTTTGCGAGCTTGAAAAAGCAAAACAAATTCCAAAACAAATCCAAGAAGAAAGAGCTGAGTTTGACGACGATAGCAACGGAGCAAAGCAGGAAATCGAAGAAATCGAATAAATCACGCGGAGACGTTTCCATTCTCATTTTAACGATGTTTTTGGCGGCGTTTGGTGTGGTGGCGGTATATTCGGCAAGCGGCTACGTTGCAAAAACGCAATATGGCGACGAGTTTTATTTTGCCAAAAAGCAAGCGATTGGGTTTGGTTTGGGGCTTGTGGTTATGTGGCTGTGTAGCCGCTTTGATTATCAAAAACTTAAAGGCAAAAAAGCGCGTTGGTTAGCTTTGATTGTTCCGATCGTGATGCTTGCGCTCGTGTTCGTGCCGGGGATAGGAAAAAGCAACTATGGCGCAACGCGTTGGATTGGGATAGGGAGCGTGACTATTCAACCGTCCGAGCTCGCCAAATATGGTTTCGTCGTTTTCGCTTCGGCGTATATGTCGGAAAACATAGGGGAAATGCGCACCTTTAAGGGGGTGTTGCCCGTGCTTTTATCGGGCGGCGCAATTTGTCTTTTGATCATTATCGAGCCGAATATGTCGGTGACTATGTGCGTAGGGTTATTGATGCTTGCTATGCTCTTTTTAGGCGGCATGAAAATCAAGCATTTTTTAATCATTTTCGTGCCTGCGCTTTTGGCTGTACCCCTTTTGATTATCGCCGAACCATACCGTTTATCCCGTTTAAGCGCCTTTTTAGATCCTTGGGAAAATCCAAGGGGGGAAGGGTATCAACTCATTCAATCGCTCTATGCGCTGGGCAACGGTGGTTGGTTTGGAACGGGGCTTTTCAAGTCCCGTCAAAAATATCGGTTTTTGCCCTTTGCTGAAAGCGATTTTATCCTTTCCATTATCGGCGAAGAATTAGGGTTTGTAGGGATAGCGGTGCTGTTTGTTTTAAGCGGCTTGCTCGTGTTTCGCGGTATCAAGGCGGCGGCAAAAGCGGACGATTTCTTTTCGCTTTTTCTCTCTTGCGGCATTACGCTCGTTTACGGCATTCAAACGGTGATCAACGCGCTCGTTGTGAGCGGAAGTATACCGCCCACGGGTTTGCCTTTGCCTTTGATTAGCTCGGGCAACACCTCTCTTATCATCACAATGGCTTCTATGGGAATTTTGTATGCGATCTCTCGAAAAGGGGACGGAGCACAAAAAGGTTAAAGCCTTTCATACAATAAAGCATAAGGAGCTATAACGTATGGATACATATATGATAGACGGCGGTGAACGGCTGTACGGCACGTTGCAGGCGCAAAGCGCGAAAAACACGGTTTTGCCCTTGCTGGCAGCATCCGTTCTCACCGACGAACAAGTGAAAATAAGGGGAGTGCCGACGATCACCGACGTAGAGAATATGCTCCGCATATTAAGCGAAGTCGGTTGCCAAATAAAGCGCAAAAACGATTGCGCCGTTATCGACAGCTCCAACGCAGTTTCCCACGAAATCCCACAGCGGCTTACAAAGGAACTGCGTTCTTCCGTTTTTATGCTCGGATCGGTGCTTACGCGCTTCCGTCGCGCGAAAATATCCTATCCTGGCGGTTGCGACATAGGGCTTCGTCCTATCGATTTGCACCTTGCTGGGCTCAAACGCTTGGGTGTAAAAATCACCGAAGAGGGCGGATATATCGAATGTGAAGCCGATCGGCTCATGGGTGCGGAAATCTTGCTCGACTTCCCAAGCGTTGGTGCAACGGAAAACATCATTCTTGCCGCCGTGAAAGCGGAAGGGATCACCGTAATTCGCAACGCGGCGAAAGAGCCAGAGATCGTTGATTTGCAAAATTTTCTCAACGCCATGGGCGCGAATGTGCGCGGGGCGGGCGGCGGCACGATCGTGATAGAAGGTGTCAAACGCCTGCACGGGGTAGAGTATACGCCTATCGGCGATCGCATTGAAGCGGGCACTTATCTAATTGCGGCGGCGATTTGCGGTGGCGAAATTGAAATAAACGGCGTTCCCCATGAAAATATTGCGGCACTTTTACATAAATTGCGTGAAAACGGTTGCAAAATATATACGAAAAATGATAAAATAATATTAGAAAGTTGCGGAAAGCTCAAATCGGTTGATTTGGTGGAAACGATGCCCTTCCCGGGCTTTCCCACCGATTTGCAGGCGCAATATTCAGCACTTTGTTGTACGGCGAAAGGCACGACGCTCGTTGTGGAAAATCTTTTTGAAACACGCTATAAATACGCAGCGGAACTCAAGCGCATGGGCGCGGACGTGACGGTGCGTGGTAGAACGGCGGTCATTCGCGGTGTGGAAAAATTGCACGGCGCTAAGGTGACGGCAAGCGATCTTCGCGGCGGTGCGGCTCTTGTGGTGGCGGCGCTTGGCGCAGAAGGGCAAAGCACGGTGATGGATCTTTCCCATATCGATCGGGGCTATGCCGATTTTGAATACAAATTGAAAAAATTAGGCGCAAAAATCCGTCGAGTGCGGATATAACTTAAAAAAATCAAACAAATTACGAAAGAGGAAAAAGATGCGAAAAAAGAACGTTTTAGTGATTTTGCTAACGGTGCTCATATTTTTATCCGTTTCCGTGCTCGGCGTGTCGACGGTGTATCGAGTGAGCAACGTAACGGTGCGCGCACCCGTTGTGAGTGAAGCGGCGAAAGTGGAAGCGCAAGCCTTGCAAGCAAAGCTTGCCGCGGCGTATGAAAAACAAAGCATATTCTCCGCAAACGACGAGCTTGCCAAAGAGATCGTGGCAGAGTTTCCCTATTTCAATGTGACGAGCTTTGAAAAACAATATCCGAGTAGTCTTATCGTCGAATTGACGGAAGAAGGGGAATTTTACGCCGTAGAAGCAGATGGCGGAGAATATTATATTTTGAGCATAGAGGGCACGATTTTAGAAGTTCGTGAGAGCTATAAAAATCGTTCGGATAATGCGGATAACCTTTTGATTTCAGGGCTTTCAGTGGCGGGAGAAAAAGGGAAAGCACTCTCGGGCGATCCTTGTTTGTCAACGTTGTTCCCGTTTTTGAAAACGATTTCTCAAAAGCTTGACGGCATACGTAGAAATATCCTTTTCGTGGAAGTGCTTCGTCCTGCATCCGCGGAAGAAGAAATGGTGTTTAAGCTCGCTACGCGCGAAGGGGTAAACATCTACGTGCGTAATCCTGTTGCGCTTACGGCACAAAAAGCGGAAATAGCAATCGAGCAATATACGGCGCTTTCCGCGTCCCAAAAACTCAAAGGAATGTTGATGGTTTCCGACGTTTTAGGCGAAGTTGTTTACGATTATCATCAAACGGATTCCATGGGTGGTTAAAAACATAGGAAAAACACGCTTTTGGGCGTGTTTTTTTTAGTTTTTTTTCTCAATTCATTGACATTTCTTTTCAAATCGTGTATAATAGTGACAAGATACGTTTTTTAACGAAGTTATAACAAAGTTTACACACGGAGCGGAAGAAAAGATATGAAAAACGAAAGCGTTGCGATTTTGGATATCAGATCGTATGAGATCACGTTTTTTCTTGGTTCGAAAGGGGTAAACGGCACGTTCGTTTTTTACGGGAATCACACGGAGAAATACGAAGGTTTTTCCACGGAAGGCTTTTTTGATGAAGATTCGTTCCGTCGCGCCGTCGTTGCCGCCGTAACGTCCGTTCGTCAAACCTACGAAGGTGTGATTGGCGACATTTACGTGAGCGTTCCCGCGTCGTTCGTTTCGGTGCTGACCAAAGGGCACACAATTTCCTTCCCTAAAAAGCGTAAAATCTCCATGCAGGATATCAACGCACTTTTTGAAAGTGGGCAAAGTGAGCTTTTGGGAAGCGGGGAGCTTATTCGTCGTTCTGCTATGTATTTCACGCTTGGGGATAACCGTAAGTATTTCACGGCGGAAGATCTTTACGGCGTTCCGACAACCCTTTTAAAAGGCGCGCTTTGTTATTATTTTGCTGATGAAAAATTTGTAAACGTCGTTTCGTCGGTGATCACCGATCTAGGCTTCAACCAACCGACGTTTTTGCCGTCGACACTCGCCCAGGCGTTATATTTGCTTCCACCTAAGCGTAGGGAAGGATATGCGTTCTTGCTCGACGTTGGCTTTTTGTCTACATCCATTTCGGTGGTATATGGCAACGGGATTGTGCGCGAGCAATCGTTTGATTGCGGCTTGGGAACAGTGCTCGTGTCCTTAATGCAAGAGCTTGGCGTTGAATATGAAACGGCGGAAGAAATTTTGAGATCGGCGAACGTATCAGGGGGGAGCGTTCCCAAAGAGCTCGAATGGACGAGCGAAAGCGGCGAAATCACTTTCCCTGTTTGGAAGATCAATGAAATCGTCAAATGCAGTTTGGACGTGCTTTGCGAAAACGTTGAAAACTTCTTTGCTGAAAACTATCGGGAAAAAGCGGCTTCGGCGCTTGCCGTCAACCCCATTAGCCTTACGGGTGAGGGGATTGGCGGAATCGCGGGCGCGACGGAGCATTTATCGAAGCGGCTCAATCGTTTAACGGAAACGGTTTCGCCCGATTTGCCTTATTATGATAAACCTGCGTTTTCTTCGCGAATGGCGCTTTTAAGCATGGCGCTTTCCGATCAAACGAAACGCAGTTGGTTTTATAAAATTTTTAATAATTTCGGAGGGAGAAAGAAATGATTAACGATTTTAACGAAAGAGAAAATTACGGCGGCTTTGGCTACGAAGCGCCTACGTCCGCGCCTTCAACGGATCGCGAAGAAGTGAACAACCTTTCTGGGATTGCAAAAATCAAAGTGATCGGTGTTGGCGGCGCGGGTAATAACGCGGTCGATCGTTTAATTGAATCGGGTTTACAAAGCGCGGAATATATCGTAGTAAACACGGATAACCAAGCGCTTGCTCGTTCCAAATCGAACAACCGCATTCAAATTGGTGTGAAGCTTACCAAAGGTCTTGGCGCAGGTGCTGATCCCACGGTGGGGAAAGCGGCGGCGGAAGAAAATAAAGAAGCTATTCAAGAAGCTTTAAAAGATACCGATCTTTTGTTCATCACCGCAGGTATGGGCGGCGGCACGGGCACGGGCGCAGCTCCCGTGATCGCAAAGATCGCAAAGGAGATGAAAATTCTCACAGTTGCGGTCGTCACGCTTCCTTTCAATTTTGAAGCAAAACGCAGAATGGACAACGCACTTGCAGGCATTGAAGAGCTTCGCAAATCGGTTGATTCTATCATCACCATTCCCAACGATAAAATTCGTCAAGTCGTACCCAAAGGCACGTCTTTCTCCGAATCTTTAAAAGTAGCCGACGAAGTGCTTCGTCAAGGTATTCGCGGCATTGCGGAATTGATCGTGAAACCTTCGCTTATCAATCTCGATTTTGCCGACGTGAAAGCCACCTTGAAAGGTCGTGGACTCGCGCATATGGGTATTGGTGTAGCCAAGGGCGAAAAGAGAATTTCCGTCGCGGTGCGTTGCGCTGTTTGTAGTCCGCTTCTCAACACCACAATCGAAGGGGCAAGCTCCGTCATTTTGAACATTATCGGTGGCAAGGATCTTTCCTTGGATGAAGTGGTTATGGCGGCGGATCTTGTCAAGGGTGTGATCGATTATTCGGCGAACGTAATCTTTGGTGCATGCATCGACGAAAGCATGTCGGATGAAGTTGAAGTGGTGATCATTGCCACGGGTTTTACGAGCGGACAAAACGGTTTTAGCACGGAAGCGCAAGAAAGCGCGCTCCGCCAAGCTTCTTTGCTTTCGAAGAAAATCGATTATGCGTATAACGATAGGGCGCAAGAAGAACAACCTTATTACCCTGCGCAACAACCGTCTTATGCGCAACCGCAACTTCAACCGCAACCTTACGCATATCCGTCCTATGCACCTGCTTATCCGCAAAACGTAGCACAAGCGCCGCAAACGCCCAGCGTTCCGTTTGAACCGGATGATCCCATTCCCGAGCCTACGGCAAACCAAACGGAAGAAACGGTGGATCGCAAACACCGTCCGAGATTTGTCGATTTCTTTATGAAGAGAAACAACGGCGATAAATAAGAAAACACATATAAAAAACGGTGCAAAAAGCGCCGTTTTTTGCATATCATCCGCTTTTGCCGCGTATATATAATTGATGTTTTTGAATGGCTTAAAAGGGATAGAAAAAATCTATTTTATCGGTATCGGCGGCGTGAGCATGAGCTCGCTTGCAAAATATCTTTCCACCTGTGGTTATAAGCTTTCGGGTAGCGATGCGCGAAAAGGGGAAGAAATGGAAAATTTGGCGTTTTACGGCGTGAAAACGTTTGTGGGGGAAGATGGCGAGCGAAAAGAGCTTATGGAAGCGGATGCGATCGTATACACGGATGCTGTGCCCCAAGACCACGTGGAACTCCAAAAGGCAAGATCGATTGGCAAAAAAATATTCTCTCGCGGCGAGCTTTTAGAAATTGTTTGCGATAGCTTTCCACACGTAATTTCGGTTGCAGGAAGCCATGGCAAAACCACTTGCACGTCTATTTGCGCTCACGTTTTAAAATCGACGGGCGTGCCGTTTACAGCGCACATCGGCGGCGACGATTCGCAGTTTGGCAATTTCCATTTTACAGGCAAAGACTATTTTGTCACGGAAGCGTGTGAATATAAGCGAAATCTTTTAAAAATCCGCGCGGAAACGGCAATTCTTTTAAATATCGACCGCGATCATATGGAGTGCTATGAAAGCGAAGCGGATTTAATCGATTGTTTTTCCCGCTACGCGCATACAGCGAAAACGTGTTTCGTATGTGCGGATGATCCAAATTGTCAATCTTTGGGTGATTTTCCGTCGTTTGGGATAGAAAATCCGCTTGCCGATTATAGGGCAACGGAACTTCGAGCAAACGGTGAAAGATATTCGTTTACGGTGGAAGAATATGGAAAGGCGCTTTGTCGGGTGCGATTGAATGCAATCGGGCGATGCAACGTGTATAACGCGCTTGCGGCATTTGCGGCAATGCGTTCGATCGGCTTTCACGAGCGGGAAATTCGCTGGGGAGTGGAAACCTTTCGCGCGGTAAAACGCCGTTTTGAGCGTTTGGGAGCTTATCACGGCGCAAGCTTCATTTGCGATTATGCTCATCATCCCCGTGAAATTGCATCCACAATCGCCACTGCACAGGGGATATGCAAAGGACGGCTGTTCGTCGTCTTTCAACCGCACACCTATTCGCGAACGAAACTTTTAATGCGCGAATTTGTGAGCGTGCTTCGCGGCGTGGAAAATTTGATGATTTATAAAACCTATTCAGCGCGCGAAAAATATGACGGCGAGGGCAGTGGCGAAACGTTAGCGGATGCGATCGGAAGTTGCTTATATTCAGAGAACGTCTACGTGTTAAAAACGTGGCTAAAAAAGACGCTCAAAGAAGGGGACGTAGCCTTGTTTTTAGGGGCGGGGGATATCTACTTTGTAGCGCAGTATTTGTTAAAAGAATTGCAGTAAATGGAAAATAATCGGCAAAAGAACGAGAAATAAAAAAAATCTCGGCTTTTCGCCGATTTTTTCGTGTCAAACTATTGATAAATGCAAAAAAAAATGTTATAATAGAAGGGTATAATTAGGAGGAATATTCCTTTGAAAAAGCAAGAAGAAAAAACGGATAAAATAAAAGCAGACAAAACAAAAACGGACAAAACACAATCGGATCTTATCACGAAAGAAAGTCTTTGCGCTGTGTGCGCTCTCTTTTGCCTGTTTGCGCTTTTCATATTATGCACCCATTCGCTCATTTTCGGAGAGATTGGGGCTTTCGTTCACGCCTTTTTAATGGGGCTTTTTGGATACCTTGCCTACCCCGTGCTTTTGGGTGGATTGTATTTGTCTATCACGACGTTGATTGGCAAAAGCTTTGTGAAAGATCGTAGGGCGGCGCGGCGCGTTGTACTCACGCTTTCGTTTGCCGCTTTGACCTTACATATGGCTACAACCTATGGTTGGGAAATGGAGAATTACGTTGTTCAATGCTTTAAAGCGGGTAAAAATTTCCCTGCGGCAACCGTTGCTGGCTGGGTAGGCGGTGTTTTGGTGTTTACGCTTTCTAAGTTCACAAGCAAGATAGGTGCGCTTATCCTGTTTTCTATGTTCACCGTGTTTTTCGCTTATTTGACGTATCTTTCGTTTAGAAAAAACAAAGTCGGTGAAGAAAGCCAAAAAGAACCCGTAGAAACGGAAAGAAGCGCAAACCCTGTGGAAACAGCTTTAGAACAAACGCAAAATTTCACGCAACCTACGCAAAACGTTCAACCCGAACAAAACGCGTATGCTTCGGGTTTTGAAGCTTCCGTTCCGCAACGTCCTGCCTTTACCATTTCCGATGAAGTGGCGGCTGGGGAAACGTATGAACAAGGCGCGCAAATCGGCGGCGCATTTTCTCCTTTTGGAACGCCGCAAAATATGCGTGTGGAAGAGAAAAGAGAGCCGACGTATGAAAACAGCAGGGAATTTCTTTTCGGCTCAACGCCTGCAGAAAATTATAGACGCAATTTGATCTTTGATCCCAATGCAAAGGTAAACAAACGCTCGATAGATCCCGTGCAAACGCCCGTTGTTAGCGAAGGCTATTCTTCCTACACTTCGGCATATCAATCTTCGATAAATCAAGGCGAAGGAAATAGACCGCTTAAAATTTTCAGCGATCGCTCGGAAGAATATATCGAACGAGGTTATGAAGATACACCGCAAATGGCGCAAAAGGTTGAAGAGATTGAGCCTTTAACGTCTATTTATGAACAACCGATTGCAAAGGCTGAAACGCTTTCCTTTGAACCTGTTGAAGAAGAGACGAGTTTTGAAACGGATAGCGAACTTGATTATAAAGAGCTGTTTTCTTCTCGCAACCCCAACGTGTTTGGAAACGACGAAGCTGATCGTGAATTTGCGAGAGAAACTTTCCGCATGAGCGAAATTGAGCCTGAGATGGAGCGTGAAATCGAGCCTGATCGCACGATAGACGAGCCGCGCAGGGGAATTGATATTTTCGACGATGAAGAGAGTGTAGAAGATCCTTATGCGCTTCGCTCGGAAGAATTAGAGCCGCGCGGTAGAATGGGTTTTGGCGAGCCTGAAACGGAGATGGAGCCGTTTGAAACGAGCGAGCGATTTGAAAGCCGCCGTTTCGATATGGTAGATTCTGAGCCTGCTCCTGCTCCAATCGTAGAGCAACCTGCTCCTAAGGTAGAACCGCCTGCACCCCCCAAACCTCGCGTAATACGCCCTTATAAGCGCGTTTCACTTGACGATTTCGATTGTCGGGACGTAGAGCCCACGTCGAATGCGGAGGAAGTGGAAGAAACGAAAGAAAACATACTCGCAACGCTTGAAGATTTTAAAGTGATGGGTGCGTCGATTGCTTCCGTCACGTTCGGTCCTACGGTCACTCGCTATAACGTGACCATTCCCCGCAACATTTCTCCGAGAAAAGTGGTTGCACTTGACGAATCGCTTGCCATCAATCTTCGCGCGAGTGACGTAAACGTTTATCCCAACTATGAAGATGGGGTAGTGAGCATAGAAGTGCCGAACAAAGTTCGTCAATTCGTGCAACTTGGTTGTATGCTCACGGGCGATACGTTTGTCAACGCAAAATCGTCTTCGCTCATGTTTACGATGGGTAAGGACGTAGCCAATCGCAAGGTTTACGGCGACATTTCTAAAATGACCCACTTGCTCGTGGCGGGTTCGTCGGGTTCAGGTAAGAGCGTGTTCTTAGGCTCGCTTATTATCAGTTTGATTTATAAATATTCTCCCGAAGAATTGCGTTTGATCTTAATTGACCCGAAAAAGACGGAATTTGTGCTCTATAACAACTTGCCGCACCTTATGATCAACGAGATCATCACCGACGTAAACAAGGCAATCCAAAGCTTAAATTGGGCGATCGGGGAAATGAATAGAAGATACGGTTTGTTTGAGCAAATGAGCCGTGCAGGCACTTACGTTGTCAATTTGGACGAATATAATTCCCATTTGGATAAAAACGAGCGTTTGCCTAAGATTGTGATTATTATCGACGAGCTTGCCGATTTAATGCTTGCGGCGAAAAAAGATATCGAAGATAGAATTCAAAATCTTACGCAAAAAGCGCGTGCGGCAGGCATTCACCTTGTCGTTGCAACCCAACGTCCGTCTACCGACGTTATCACGGGCGTTATCAAGAGCAACCTTGCCACAAGAATCGCGTTTGCGGTGGCAACCGACGTCGATTCGCGTGTTATTCTCGATCAATCGGGCGCGCAAAAATTGCTCGGGAAAGGCGATTTCCTTTACACGATGCAAGGCATCAACACGCCCGTTCGTGTACAAAGCGCGTTCATTTCTTCCGAAGATTCGCAACGCGTTGTGAGTTTTATCAAATCGAACAACGAAGCTTATTATGACGAAAACGCAACCACGTTTATCAACAACGCGCGTGGCGCAGGTGGCGGCGATTCGTTCGGTGGCGGAAGCGAAGAGATTGAGCCTGTGTATATCGAAGCGCTTCGCTATGTGATTTTGAGTGAAAGCGCATCCATTTCCATGATCCAGAGAAAATGTTCGGTTGGCTATAACAAAGCGGGCAAAATTGTAGAATGGATGGAAGATATGGGCTACATTTCCAGCTTTGACGGTGCAAAAGCACGTAAAGTTCTCATCACCAAAGAAGAATTTGAAAGTAAATACGGCTCACTGTAAAAAATCTATAAAATATTTTAAAACAGGCATACAGTTGTCATGTTTATTGTGATAAACTGTAAGCAAAGGAACGCAAAAGAATGCTCAAAGACAAGTTGTTCGGGGTAATTTCGCTCGGTTGTGATAAAAACCGCGTGGACACGGAAAAATTGCTCGGACTTTTAAAAGATAGAAATTGCCGTTTAACCGACGATTTATCCAAAGTCCAAATCGTGGTGATAAACACGTGCGCATTTTTAGAATCGGCGCGAAAAGAAGCCATTGAAACGGTGATCGAATGTGCCGATTATAAAAAGGGCAGTTTGGAAAAAATCGTAGTGACGGGATGTTTGCCGCAAAAATTTATCGGCGAGCTTTACGGCGTTTTGAATGAAGCGGACGTGTTTTTAGGCATTTCCGATTATGAGAAAATTTTTGAAGCTTTGGACAAGGCGTATGCAGGCGGCGATAGGCAAAATTACGTAGGGAAAGGTCAAGATGGCTACACCTATTCTCGCGTACTCACAACGGACGAGCACGTGGCGTATTTAAAAATCGCCGACGGGTGCTACAACCATTGTACCTATTGTTTAATCCCCAAAATCCGTGGCAAATATCGTTCTTATCCCATCGAAAATTTGATAAAAGAAGCGGAAGAACTTGGGGAAATTGCAGAGCTTATTCTCGTTGCACAAGACACGACGCGCTACGGTGAAGATTTATATGGCAAAAATCGTTTCGTTGAGCTGTTGCAAGCGCTTTCCGAACTCAACAATATCCAAAAAATCAGGTTGCTTTATTGCTATCCCGACGTAATCGGCGACGAGCTAATCGACGAGATTGCAAGAAACGACAAGATTGTCAAATATATGGACATACCCTTGCAACATAGCGAAGATAGGGTGTTAAAGCTTATGAATAGAAAGGGCACGCGCGAGAAATATTTAAATCTTTTCAAAAAGTTGCGCAAAAAAATCCCTACGATTGCCATTCGCTCCACGTTTATCAGCGGTTTTCCCACGGAAACGGAAGAAGAATTTGAAAACATGAAAGCCTTTTTAAAGGAAGCAAGGCTTTTCAACTGTGGATTTTTCGCCTATTCGCGCGAGCCGGATACGGGCGCTTATAGAATGAAACCGCAAATCCATCACGCAACGAAAAACCGTCGTGTGCGCGAGCTTTACGAAACGCAACGTAAAATATCTTATGAGATTTTACAAGGTTTCGTAGGAAAAAGCGTGGAAATCGTTTGCGACGGCATTGATTATGAAAAAAGTTGTTTCGTAGGCAGGGCATATTTTAACGCTCCTGATATCGATGGCAAAGTGTATTTTCACGCACCCGAAGCCGTGCAAGGGGAAAGATACACGGTGTTTATAGAAAGTGCGGATAGTTATGATTTATATGGAAAAACGGAGGATTATCAAGAATGAATTTACCCAACAAAATTTCAATCACGAGAATTTGCATGATACCCGTGTTTGTAGCGGCGTTCTTTTTAGAAGGAATTTTGCCTTTTAACTATGCGATTGCGGCAATTATTTTTGCGCTCGCTGCTTGCACCGATTTTATCGATGGTTATATCGCGCGCTCGCGTGGGCTCGTCACCAATCTTGGAAAGTTTTTAGATCCCATTGCAGATAAAGTGCTCGTTGCCACGGCAATGATCGTGCTGTTGACCATGCAAAACACGCTTTTTGCCTTGCTCGGCAAAGCGGAAACGATTGTCTATATCGTCACCACGATTTTTATTTGCGTGATTTTAGCAAGAGAGTTGATCATTAGCGCGTTCCGTCAAATTGCGGCGGTAAACGGCGTTGTGATGGCGGCAGATAAGCTTGGCAAATATAAAACTACCTTTCAAGACGTGGCGATTTTCGTGCTTATTTTCGCGGTAGATCTTCCCTTGTCCGTGGCGGAAATTTTTGCTTACGTGGGCTTTGGCCTGTTTGCGGTTGCAACGGTGCTCACCGTATGGTCGGGCATTTCTTACGTGGTGAAAAACAAGCAAGTTTTGCAAGATAAAAAGGATTAAGAGAATGGGCACGGATAAAACGGAAATTCGCTGCATAGGCGCAAATGAAGCGCAAATTAAAGCGCTCATAGCTCGCGCGCAAAGCTTTGACGGCGGAAAGGTTGAATATCGCCACACTCGCCGTTTTTGTGAAGACGTGATCGAGCTTGTCTACGCTGAAGACATTTCTAAACGCTTAGCAGAAGACGTTTTGCGTGTTTTTGCCGAAGGGTTGGAAGAGTGCATTTACGCTTTGGACGGCACAAATTTACCTGCGCAACTGATTTGGCTTTTAAAGCTTCGCGATAAAAAGATAAGCGTTGCCGAATCGTTCACAGGCGGTGGAATTTCAAGAAAAATAACGTCCGTTTCAGGCGCAAGCGAAGTTTTTTTTGAAGGCTTGAACACGTATAGCGAGCTTTCAAAAATCAAATGCCTTGGCGTTTTGGAATATACTCTTAAAACGTTTGGCGCAGTTTCCGAGCAAACGGCTTACGAAATGGCGGCAGGGCTTATGGCAACGGGTGATTGTGATATATGCATCACCACAACGGGGATTGCAGGTCCGAACACGGATAGATCGGGTATGCCCGTTGGGCTTTGCTATATCGCGATAGGAACGAAGGAACGGGTGTTTGTGTATCGTTATAAATTTGACGGCACTCGTGAAGAGATCACGGAGACGGCAATCAATTACGCGCTATTTTTGGCGTATAAACAACTGAAAAATATGTAAAATAATATTATATAAGAAAAAAATAAGTTAGGAGAGATAAAATGGCAAACGAAAAAAACACGGAAAAGATGAAAGCACTCGACGCGGTCTTGTTGCAAATCGAAAAAGCGTATGGCAAAGGCTCGATTATGCGTCTTGGCGACGAAGCGGGGAAAACGGAAATCGAAGTGTTTCCATCGGGTTGTTTAACGCTTGATCTCGCGCTTGGGATAGGCGGTTTCCCGCGCGGAAGAATTATCGAAATTTACGGTCCTGAATCTTCGGGTAAAACGACGGTAGCGCTCCACGCGATTGCGGAAGCGCAAAAGATGGGCGGCGTTGCGGCGTTTATCGATGCGGAACACGCGCTTGATCCCGTTTACGCGAAAAAATTAGGCGTAAATTTAGACGAACTTTACGTATCACAACCGGACACGGGCGAACAAGCGCTCGATATTACGGAAGCGCTCGTTAGAAGCTCGGCGGTGGACATTATCGTTATCGACTCGGTCGCGGCGCTCACGCCCAAAGCGGAAATCGAAGGGGATATGGGTGATTCGCACGTTGGCTTGCAAGCTCGTTTGATGTCGCAAGCGCTTCGTAAACTCACGGCGATCGTGAACAAATCCAAAACCTGTGTTATCTTTATCAACCAACTTCGTGAAAAGGTGGGCGTTATGTTCGGCAACCCTGAAACGACCCCGGGCGGTAAGGCGCTCAAATTCTATGCGAGCATGCGTTTGGATATTCGTAGAGCGGATACGCTCAAAGATGCCGATGGCGCGATGGGCAATAGAACGAAAGCGAAAATTGTAAAAAACAAGCTCGCGCCCCCGTTCAAGCAAGCGGAATTTGATATCTTGTTCGGTGAAGGTATTTCGCAAGAAGGTTGCATTCTGGATACGGGCGTGCAATATGATATTATCGGCAAGAGCGGCGCGTTCTTTAGCTATAACGGCAATAAAATTGCGCAAGGCAGAGAAAAAGCACGTATCTATTTAAAAGAAAATCCCGAAATCATGGCGGAGATTGAACAAAAAATCCGTGAAGCAGCAAAGGGCAAAACGGACGAAACGATAGAAACGGAAGCCGAATAAATTAAAGGAAAATAAAGATAGGAAGAGCGAAGCACCGCTCTTCCTTTTTGATGAAATAATTTAAGCATAATAGGAAGTATTTTCCGTCAAACGTTTGACTTTTTCCGCGATATATTGTAAAATAGTATTGATAGAAAAAATTATAAGTCGGGTTTCGTCCAAAACCCGTTTAAATAATCGGTTTTATCAATCATTAATTTTAATACAGGAGGCACAAAGATTATGTACAACGTTAATTTGAGCAGCCTGTTTCTTGGTGACACAATGCCTTTGTGGCTTGGTATCGTTCTTCCGATCGTAGCTTTGCTCGTTGGGCTCGTGATCTTTTTCGTATATAAGGTAAGCACGGAAAAGAAAGTAGGCTCAGCGGAAAAGCAGGTGCGCGAGATTAAAAACGCGGCGTATGCGGAAGCGGAACGTATCAAAGCGCAAGGAAAAGAAGAAAGCAAGAGAGCACTCAAAGAAGCGCTTCTCGAAGCAAAGGAACAGGACTTAAAATTAAGAAACGATTTCGAGCGTGAAACGCGTGAAAAGAAAGCGGAGCTTCAACGCATGGAGCAACGTATTTCACAAAAGGAAGATGCGCTTGATAAAAAAGCAGAACTCATTGAACAACAAAAGGAAAATCTTTTCCGTCAGGAAGAAGAAGTGCGTGTGCTGCAAGATAAATTGAGCTCGCAACACGAACTGATGATTCAAGAGCTTGAAAGGGTTTCCCAACTTACCCGCGACGAAGCAAAACGTTTGCTCACGGAAGAAATTTTGGATAATGCTCGCCACGACGTGGCTTTGCAAGTTCGCAATTTAGAACAAAAAGCAAAAGAAGAAGCGGATATGAACGCGAAGAAAATCATTTCGCTCGCCATTCAAAAATGTGCGGCGGATCAAGCTTCGGAAATCACCGTTTCCGTCGTTCCGCTTCCCAGCGACGATATGAAAGCTCGTATCATTGGTCGTGAAGGTAGAAACATTCGTGCGCTTGAAAATTCCACGGGTATCGAACTCATCGTAGACGACACTCCCGAAGTTGTTATTTTGTCGGGCTTTGATCCCGTGCGTCGTGAAATTGCAAGATTATCGCTTGAAAAGCTTATCAACGATGGTAGAATCCACCCTGCAAGAATCGAAGAAACGGTTGAAAAAGTTTCTCGTGAAATGGATTTGCAAATCAAAGAAGCAGGCGAAACGGCGGTGTTCGAAGCAGGCATCTTCGGCTTGCATCCCGAACTTATCAAGCTTATCGGTCGTTTGAAATTTAGAACGAGCTATGGTCAAAACGTTTATAAACATTCGATCGAAGTGGCAACGCTTGCAGGTCAAATGGCAGCGGAGCTTGGTTTGGACGTCAACTTCGCAAAACGCGCAGGCTTGTTGCACGATATCGGTAAAGCGGTGGACCAAGAACAGGAAGGCACGCACATCCAAATCGGTGCGGATCTTGCGAAAAAATATAAGGAAAATGCGAATATCGTCAACGCGATTATGGCGCACCATGGCGACGTAGAACCTAAAACGATTGAAGCGGTGCTTATTCAAGCGGCGGACGCCATTTCGGGTGCAAGACCTGGGGCTCGCCGTGATATGGGCACGAACTACGTGAAACGTTTGGAAAAATTAGAAGAAATCGCTCCGAGCTTCCGCGGCGTAGACAAGAGCTATGCAATTCAAGCAGGTAGAGAAGTACGCGTAATCGTGAAACCTGAACAGGTAGACGACGCGCAAGCGCTCTTCCTTGC
>JAZOLI010000125.1:0-16007 GCA_045652965.1 Candidatus Scatosoma sp. | reverse complement strand
GTTTCGTTATTAAGGGACGTTCGGTTTTATAGTACTTCGACTCTTTCTTCTACGCAATATGATTTAGGTTATTCAGATGGTTTAAGTGACAATAGTGCTTATGATATTGGTTATAGTTATGGGTATCAAAATGGTTTTGATAAAGGCACATCCGTTGGGTTTCAAGATGGGTTTAATCAAACGCAATCTGGTGGTTTTGGTTGGTTGATTTCTTCTGTTCAGCAGTTTTTGAATACGAATTTTTTTGGTGATTTTGGTATAGGTTCATTGTTGTATGTTGGACTTGGTGCCAGCTTGATAACGTTGTTTTTGAAGTATTTTGCGAGGTAATTATGGGCGGCCTTGATAATTTGCCATATGGTTTATTTTCTTCTCTTTTAAATTTATGGGAAAAGTTTCGTTTTGTTATGGTTGATATTGTTGCTTTTTTGACTGAAGAGACTATTTCGCTTTTGGGGTATGGTAATTACTCCATATTGGACTTTATGATAGGTTCTGGATTGGTAACTTTTATTGTTGTAGTTATTGTTCGTTTTACTATTAGCACTTTAAAAGGCGGTTAATTTGTTATAAAAAGTCTTTGTATTTTTGTATTGACTTTTTCCGCGAAAAGCCGACTTTACGTCGGTTTTCGGGGAGAAAGTCTTTCTCCCTGAAGTCAGCTGCATAGCTCCACGAGCGCTCGCGCAAGCGAGCGATGGGGGGGCTCTTGATATATGGAAACATTTGAACGCAAAAAGAAAGATAGAAAGATATAAGTTAGTATTTCAAGGCATTTCACATTATTTGGCTTCAAAGGTATGTTTCCGATAAAGTAAGTGGGTGCAGGTTGAGCGATAGAGTATATTATTCAGATTAGTTGGAAGAACTCCTGCTATTAGCTGTTGGTTTACGTGGAAGTCAGCCCCCATACGAAGTTTGAGTGAGTAGGATTATGGAAGATTTAGTTTCAAAACTTAATCAAGAAGTGCGTGAACGCTTTTTTAAGTTAGAAAGGCGTGTTCGTAAAAATGAGTACATATCTGCATACTATGAGATGATTTGGAATGGTTACCGTAATCAGTATTTAGACGATATTGACTCTAATCTAATAACAAAGTATGAAAACACTGAAGCTAACCTGCTTCGTATGGTAGATAAATACGCAAATCATGTTTATAAATCAATGCTTGAAGTGCGTGGGTGTTCTCGTTGGATGAACGTTGATTATTATCGTTTCCAAGGCATTAAAGATTTAGCAGGAACGTTTACTTGTAATAATAAGTTTTGCGACGGTTGTCAAAGCGCATTATCTCAACAACGCTATGAAAAATTTAAGCCTGTTATAGATGCTCTCGGAAAAACACATCTACTCGCGCATATTGTTTTAACCGTACCGAATTGTTTTGCGCAGGACTTACGGCGAACACTTGATAAAATGTATGAGCAACGTAAGTATTTGATACGATTCTTAAACGGAAAAAATCATGTGCGTGGTGTAGATTTTGAAAAATATGGCTATCAAGGCGGTGTGATCGCGTTGGAATTGACAAGAAATAAGCTTGACGGTCGTTATCATCCGCATTTTCATTGTATATTCGTCCTGGATAAAAATCCCAATGTGTTTAGTGGTAAAAATCATTATAACGTGTTTTCATTTGATAAAGAGAATATGACGAAACGGCATAAAATGGGAACGAAAGCTGAGCCACGTGTATTTACCGATTTTGAAATTTTACTGCAGAAAGTATGGCGATTACGTTATGACGGTGTAAAAGTAACCAAAAGTGCGATTGACGATTTAAAAGAAGGCTATTCAGTAACAGTTGACATAACGAAGAATTATCATGAAGTTTTCAAATATGCTACGAAAGGTTTAATTGAATGGTCACAAGACAAGAATGAAATGCTTGGAAATGGTGTCGATTTTGAATACCTTGATGAAGCTTTATATGGTAGACGAGTGATACAGTCTTACGGTTGTTTGCGTGGAATACCGATGCCTGATGTTGTTGATCAATCGGCAGATAGCGATGAATGGTATTTGGAACGTGTAGAGCAGTTAAAAATGTTAGAAAATCCTATAAAACAACGTGAGCTATTGAGTTCTATTGTGTCGGATATGAAAAACAGTCAAAATATAACGTATATGGCAAGGAAGAATGTTAGAATGATTTTAGGTGATACGAATGGCAAAAAATAGGGTAGGTGCGCCGAAAGGCGGTTGGGTGCATTGGTTGCTTTGGTCGTTGCCGCGAGAATTTAAAGGTGCGTATTTGTACGAGTTCCATGCTTCCAAGCAAGATGGAGAGAGCTATGCAAGGCATAATTATACGTTTTATCGAATGAAAGGGCGTAAGCTCTATGATTGCTTCGTGATAGTGCAAACATCTCGGCATTATTGGCACGTGACGTATACGAACATGGAAACAAAGGAATATTCGTATTTTGGTGACGAAAAAACGGCACGTATAGCGCGCCGAATGTGGTACATATATAAAATTGACGAAAGGAGAAAAGGAAATGTGTTGTAAATGTTGTGAATGGTGTCCTGAATTAGATAAACAGTGCTGTATGGGACGGTCGCATTATAGTGAACAGTGTAAAAGGTGTGAAGATTATCCGTTAAAAAACGCTAAAAGCCTTGAAAAATCTAACGAAACCGAGAAAAATGAGCGCGGTAGGGAATAGAGAAAAGATTTCGTAAAATACAGCTTTTACGAAATCTTAATGCTAAATTCGGGCAAAAATAGGGATTTTTATAAACTTTTAAACTTTCGGCGTTTTGTCTTGAATAAAAATTCCGTAAGAATACGGTTTGATATTTATCGTGTTCTGATAAATATCATTCGTCAAAACGTCTTTATATTTTTTCGATAATTCAAATTGGTATGGTTTGCCGCTATTGTTCACGTAAATATAAATTTCTTCTTTTGATTTCTTACGTTTATAGAAAATCAAGCCGTCTTCTACGTGTATCGTTTTCAAATCGCCGTCTTTGAAAATTTCACGGAAACGCTTACGCATGCAGCCTAAATTTTGATAAAACGCGATCAAATCTTCGTTTAAATGCTCCCAATCAAAGCATTGTCTACAAAACGGATCGATGTGTCCTTCCGCGCCGTTTTCATCGCCATAATATACGCACGGCACGCCGGGAAGCGTATATTGCAAAACGGCAGCTAATTTTAATTGTTCGATCGCCCTTTTCTTGGTTTTTTCGCTTAAATAGGCGTTTTTGCTCGCCATTTCGTCTTTATTTTGGCAATAAATGCCGCCCAAAACGGTTAAAATACGCGCTGTATCGTGTGTGCCGAGAATATTCATTAGACAATCAAGCGTTTGCTTAGGATAATGATCGACAAGCAGGCGCAGCGTTTGCAATAAAATGCTAGCATTCCCCGATTTTATATAGGAAATGATCGCTTCTTTTAAGGGGTAATTCATAACGCTATCCAGCTCGTAGCCGTGCAAATATTCTCTGCGCTGAGAATATGCGATTTTATCGGACGCATCTTCCCAAACTTCGCCGATGATAATTGCGTCTTCGTTGCTTTCTTTTACCGATTTTCTAAGGTTTTTTAAGAAAAAATCGGGCAATTCGTCGGCTACGTCCAAGCGATAACCGCCAATTCCAAGCGAAAGCCATTTTTTCAAAACGCCCTGTTCGCCGAAGATAAAATTTTGATATTCTTGCGATTCTTCGTTGACTTCGGGCAAAATATCAATTCCCCACCAGCTTGCATATTTATCGGGAAATTGTTCGAAGCGATACCAGCTATAATACGGCGAATCTTTTGATTGATAAGCCCCCAAAGACGGATAATTTCCATATTTATTAAAATAAACGCTATCATCGCCCGTATGGTTGAAAACGCCGTCTAAAATTATGCGAATTCCCTTATTTTTAGCGGCATCCACCAAATCCTTAAAATCTTCTTCCGTGCCCAAAATTGGGTCGATTTTCATATAATCGGACGTGTCGTAGCGATGGTTAGAAGCGGCTTCAAAAACGGGATTGAAATAAATCACCGTAACACCAAGTTGCTCTAAATAAGGCAATTTTTTTATCACGCCTTTAAAGTTTCCGCCGAAAAAGTCGTTGTTTAGAACCTTGCCTTTGTCATTTGGACGATAAGACGGCATGCCGCCCCAATCTTCGCGAGAAATTCTTCCTTTTATGTCTGGCATAGTTCCGTCTTTATAAAAGCGATCGGGGAAAATTTGATACATCACGCCGCATTTGAACCAATCGGGCGTTTGATAATTTTTCGAGCATACCGTCAAGGCAAAACCGCGCGGATTTTGGGTGATTTCCCCCATTTGCATGGCGTTACAAGAAACGAAACCTTGTCCATCTATTAAAAAGGTGTAATAATATAATCCAATTTTAGGAACGGATAGGCTAATCGACCAACCGAACGCCGTTTTTTGCATGGGGAATGATTGTGCGTTTTCGCCGTCGCGATTAAACGACAAAAAAGCGTCGTAATCGGGCGCAAGGCAATCCGCTTCTTTGGGTGTTCGGAATGCAAATTCGTCTGTTTTTACGTCGTTTTTTAATAAAAATGCGTTAAATTTTAGGGTTTGCCCCTGTTTTACCGCGCCCGTAACGTTTTTACAGGCGCGATCTAAGGGGTTAAAGTAGATACGAATGGACATAAAAAACCTTATTTTTTATGCAACGCTTTGAGATTCCAAATGTTTGCGGCGTATTCGGCGATACTGCGATCGGCAGCAAAATATCCTGCCGCGGCGATATTTCTAAGCGCTTTTTGATTCCACTCCCGCTTTTGCGTTGCATAGAGCTTGGAAAGCTCGTTTTGGGTGCTTAAATAGGACTCGAAATCCGCCATACACATATACGGATCGGCAATTGGCGAGCCTGTTAACAGGTAGTTTGCAATATCGGCAAACGATTCGCCGTTGAAGCCAACGATAAGTGCTTCCACGATCTTTCTGAGCATTGGATCGTTGTTGTAATAAACGCTTGCGGAATAGCCGTTGCGCCAAATTTCCGAAACTTCGTTTGCGTTCAAACCGAAGATGAAAATGTTATCCATTCCCACCTTTTCCGACATTTCCACGTTTGCGCCGTCGAGCGTGGCGATCGTGAGGGCGCCGTTGATCATAAACTTCATGTTGCCCGTGCCGCTCGCTTCTTTACCCGCCAAAGAAATTTGTTCGGAAATTTCGGAAGCAGGCATTAACGCTTCGGACATCGTCACGTTATAGTCTTCCATATACACAACGTTCAATTTTTCAGCGATTTTGGGGTTTTTACGGATATCTTCGGCGAGATAACAAATGAGCTTGATGATCTTTTTCGCCATATAATACCCTGCCGCCGCTTTCGCCGCAAAAATATACGTTTTCGGTTGCATAGGCGCATCGGGATTTTCTTTCAAAATCAAATAATCGTGAATGATATGCAAAACGTTTAAAAGTTGACGCTTATATTCGTGCAAACGTTTTGCTTGAACGTCGAACAAGGAATTAGGATCAATCAAAACGCCCTGCTTTTTATAAGCAAAATCGGCAAATTGTTTCTTTTTGAGAGCCTTAATTTCTTGCAAACGATTTAAAACGCTATCGTCGTTTTCAAACTTCTTAAATTCCGCAAGTTTTGCTGCGTCTTTTGCATAACCTGCGCCGATGCAATCGTCGAGCAAGGCACAAAGTTCGGGGTTCGATTGATTGAGCCAACGTCTATGCGCGATACCATTTGTCACGTTCGTGAATTTTTCAGGCGTGAAATCGTAGAAATCCTTGAAAATGCTTTCCTTGATAATATCGCTATGCAAACCGGAAACGCCGTTGACGTGGTGAGAGCCGCAAACGGACAAGTTTGCCATTTTCACGGTGTTGTGCGACATGATCGCCATACGCGAAATTTTATCCCAATCGCCGGGGAATTTTTGCCAAAGTTCTTCGCAGAAACGGCGGTTGATTTCTTTTAAAATGGAATAGATACGCGGCAATTTGCGTGCGATTAAATCTTCCGGCCACGTTTCAAGCGCTTCGGCTAAAACGGTGTGGTTTGTGTACGCGCAAACGGAAGTCGTAATTTTCCAAGCTTCGTCCCAAGACATTGCGTTTTCGTCAATGAGCAAGCGCATAAGTTCGGGGATCGCCAAAGCGGGATGTGTGTCGTTCAAGTGAATCGCCGCCATTTTAGGCAACAATTTAAGCGAACCGTATCTTCTCTTGTGATCGGCAAGAATGTTTTGGAGGGATGCGGAAACAAGGAAATATTGTTGTTTTAAACGCAACGATTTCCCTTCCATGTGATTATCGGCAGGGTACAAAACCTTAGAAATGAGATCGGCTTCGTTGTCGTCTTTCATAACGGAAGCATAATCCCCTTGCGAAAAGAGTTTCATATCGAAATTTTGCACGCTTCTTGCTTTCCAAAGGCGAAGCACGGAAACGGCTTCACTATCATATCCTGAAACCATCATATCGTAAGCAACGGCTTGCACTTCTTTCGCATCGCGATAAATGGTTTCCAAACCGTTTTCCGTCCATTTCTCTTCGATATAGCCATCGAATTTCACGGTGAAAACCTTATCGCTTCTTTGCGTGAGCCACACTTCGCCGCCAGGAAGCCAAACGTCGGGAAGCTCCGTCTGCCAACCGTCTACGATTTTTTGCTTGAAAAGACCGTAATCGTAGCGAATGGAATAGCCCATGGCAGGATAATCGCCTGTTGCAAGCGCGACTAAAAAACACGCTGCCAAACGCCCTAAACCGCCATTGCCAAGCCCTGCGTCAGGCTCTAATTCGTATAAATCTTCTAACGTCACTTCGTAATCTTTAAGCGCTTCTTCAAAAGCACCGGTAACGCCAAGATTAAAAACGCTGTTTTTGAGCGAGCGTCCCATTAAAAATTCCATGCAAAGATAGTATACTCGTTTGCCTTTCGCCGCTTTGGTAACGGTGTGGAATTTATGCCGTTTTTCAAGCATAATGTCTCGAATGCTCATCACGACCGCTTTATAAAGCTGATCCTTTTTCGCTTCGGATGGTGCTACGCCGAAATAGCGGGAAAGCTTACCTTTGATAAGCTCTTTGGCTTCTTTTTCGGTGATTTTTTCGTTGTTCATATCTATAAAGTCTCCTAACTAAAATTTTATCCTATTGTAAGCGTTGCGGCATACAGCTTTTTATAATCTTCCGCCGAACGTGACCATGAAAAATCAGTGGTTGCAACCCTTTGCATTAAGATTTTCCAAGCTTGGTCATTTTTATACGTGTCAATCGCTTCATGCACCACGTATAACATGTCGTATGGATTGCAAGAAGCAAACGTGAATCCGTTTCCACCTGCGCCGTAAGGCTTAATGGAATCGTAAAGTCCGCCCGTTTCACGAACGATGGGCACGGTTGCATAGCGAGATGCAATCATTTGAGAAAGTCCGCAAGGCTCTGAAACGGAAGGCATCAAGAAAAGATCCGCCCCCGAATAAATTTTGCGTGAAAGATCGCCGTTGAACGCAATGTTTACCGAAGCCTTCCCTTCGTAGCGTTTGCCAAGATCTTTAAAATATTCTTCATAGGCAAAATCGCCCGTTCCAAGAAGCACGAATTGAATGTCTTCGTGCAGGATATCTTCCGCTACGGTTTTGACAAGTTCCAGCCCCTTGTGTGCCACAAGCCGCGTGATCATGGCTATCACAGGCACGTCTTTTTGGGGCAAACCGAGCATTTTTTGAAGCTCTGATTTGCAGATTTTTTTGTTCTCTAAATCATTTGCCGTGAAATTTGCAAAAAGCGCTTTATCCGCTGCGGGATCGTAGGAATCAACGTCGATGCCGTTTAAGATGCCGGACAATTTAAATTGGTTTTTGCCGATAATTTCGTGTAAGCCGTGCGCATATTGCGGCGTTTGAATTTCTCTTGCGTACGTGGGGCTAACCGTGGAAATTCTTTCGCTACATTCGATCGCTCCTTTCATAAGGTTGATGCAACCTTCGTATTCAACGAGATCGCGACAATGATCGGGCAACCCAAACAAATCTCCTAAAATATCCAAAGAGAATTTTCCTTGATATTCCATATTATGCACGGTGAAAAGCGCGCGAATGGATTGATATTCGGGGCGGTCTTTGTAGATAGTTTTTAAATAGATCGCCGCAAGCGCTGCTTGCCAATCGTGACAATGCAAAACGTCGGGATAGAATCCTATAAAAGGCAAAATTTCTAAAACGCTCTTGGAAAAGAATGCAAAGCGTTCCCCATCATCATAATATCCGTAGCAACCAGGGCGTTTGAAATAATATTCGTTGTCGATAAAATAAAACGTGACGCCTCCAGTGACGTAGCTAAACACGCCGCAATATTGATTGCGCCACGAGAGTGGCACGTAGATATTGCCGTGAAATGTCATTTTCAGGCGCATTTCCGATTTAATTTCCGAATATAAAGGTAAAACCACGCGGATATCGTAAGTGGGATCTTGTGCAAGCGCTTGCGGCAACGAGCCGATTACGTCGGCAAGTCCCCCCGTTGCGATAAAAGGTCTTGCTTCGGAAGCAACAAAAAGAATTTTTTTCTTAGAAGAAACAATTGGGTCGCTCGACGTTTCCGTTTTAGGAAAAGCGGGCGTTTCCTTTTCGATAATTTTCACAAGTTCCGATTGTTGCTTGCTTTTTTCTGTTGTTTTTTTAGTGGTTCTTACCGTTGCTCTAACCTTTTTAGATTCTGCCATTTTCTTTGCTCCTTATTTTTGTTAAAGGGTTGTTAAAGGCGCGTGCCTTTGGGAATGTAATAGGGAAGCGTTGCGCATCCGCCAAGCGTTTTGCGATCGCTTACCACAACGTTTTTATCGGTGATTACGCAATCGAGCGTGGCGTTTTGTCCGATTATGTTGTCTTGCATAATAATCGAGTTGCGTACGACTGCCCCCTTTCCAACTTTTACGCCGCGGAATAAAATACAATTTTCTACAACGCCTTCAATTTCACAACCGTCGGAAATCAACGAGTTTTTAACGAGTGCGTTTTCGCTATATTTAGACGGCGCGCTATCACGAACTTTCGTGTAGATATCGCGCGCACCGAACAATTCGTCGCGAACGTCTTTTTGCAAAAGCTCCATGTTGTGTTTATAATACGCCGCAATCGAATCGAACCCAGCATAATAGCCTTTGAAATCATAGCGATAAATTTTCAAGCTTTCGATTTGTTTGATTAAGATATCGCTTTCAAAGCTGGAAAAACCGTGCGTCACTGAATCTTCTACGAGATTGAGCAAGAATTGACGGTTGATAACCATCATATTAATGAAAATATCTGCCGTTTGCCCTTCATCCATGTGCGGCGAAAGCTTAATTTCACGAACGCGCTCGTTTTCATCAGCTCTAAGGAGCATGAAATCGGCGCGGTGCCCCACTTTGCCGTGGTGTGTGACCATTGTGATATCTGCGTTCTTTTCTTCGTGTTTTGTGAGAACGTCGTCAATATCCAAACGCATTACGCCGTCGCAATCGCAAAGCACGACGTATTTTTCGTTGCGGCGATAGAGAAAACCGCGCAAGCTGTTTAAGGCTTCTAAACGCGTAGAATACAGTTTATCGTGACGATCGGAGAAAGGCGGAAGCAAGATAAGACCGCCGTCTTTTCTCGCCAAATCCCACTCTTTACCGCTCCCGATATGATCGATTAAGGAACGATAGTTGTTGCTCGTCATAAGCCCTACCGTCGTGATTCCCGAATTGACCATGTTGGAAAGCGCGAAATCGATGATACGATATCTTCCGCCGTACGGAATGGAAGCCATCGTTCTTCTTCTAACGAGCTCGGGCACGTTTTCTTCGTGCATGTTGGAAAAAATAACGCCAATTGCTGATGTTGCCATACTCTTTATCCCCCTTTACGCCATAATGTCTTTTTCGTGTTTTTGACCTTCGGAAACGATAACGCCGTCGCCAACGGTCAATTCTCTGCCAAGCACAACGATTTCCGCCGACGGATCTTTATCTACGCCGATTTTCGCCGATTTTCCCACCGTCACGTCTTCATCGATAATCGAATAGGAAACGCTTGCATCCGCTTTAATCACGCTATTTGCAAGCACGACGGAATCTTTTACAATTGCGCCCTTTTCAACGATTACGTTGCTGCCAAGTATCGAATTTTCCACAACACCGTCGATTTCGCAACCGAGAGCAATCATGGAATTTTTCACCACGCCGTTTTCGCCAATATGTTCAGGGGGTGCAAGCGGGTTTCTCGAATGGATTTTCCACGTTTTGTCGCCAACGTCGAATTTGGGATCGTCGCCGAGCAAATCCATGTTCGCTTCCCAAAGCGAAGCGATCGTTCCAACGTCTTTCCAATATCCTTCAAAACGATAAGAGAACATCTTTTCTCCTGCGTTTAACATGGCAGGCAAAACGTCTTTGCCGAAATCTTTGGAAGAATTGGGGTTTGCATCGTCTTCTTCTAGATATTTGAAAAGTTTTTGTGCGTTGAAAATGTAGATGCCCATGGAAGCAAGCGTGCTTTTAGGCATTTTGGGCTTCTCTTCAAATTGATAAATAGAACCGTCGGGATTGGTGTTCAAAATACCAAATCTCGATGCTTCGGAAAGTGGAACGTCAATCGCTGCAATCGTGCAATCTGCGCCGTTGTCCTTGTGTGCTTTGAGCATTGCCGCATAATCCATTTTGTAGATGTGATCGCCCGATAAAATAAGCACGTATTCGGGGTTATACATCTTCATAAAGTGAAGATTTTGATAGATCGCGTTCGCCGTGCCTTCATACCAAGAAGAGTTGGTTTTTGCTTGATACGGCGACAAAATATGTACGCCGCCGTAGGTTCTGTCAAGATCCCACGGTTGTCCGTTTCCAATATATTCGTTCAAGATAAGCGGTTGATATTGCGTGAGTACGCCAACCGTGTCGATGCCCGAGTTGATGCAGTTGGATAACGGGAAATCGATGATGCGGTATTTTGCGCCAAAGGCAACCGCAGGTTTTGCAACGTTTGTCGTCAAGGCGTAAAGGCGGGTACCTTGTCCGCCAGCCAAAAGCATTGCAACGCATTCTTTTTTTCTTTGCATAAAGCACCCCTTATAAATTTATTTTTTTTAAATATACGCAAGTCAGTTTGGGTAAATCGAAACCGATCGAATATTCCTTTCCGTGCCTATACGATTTTTCCGTGTTAAAGATATATTTTTTCATTTGTCCGCTTCCGCCGTAGCGAACAGAATCGGAGTTGAAAACAAGTTTATATTTGCCTTTGGGAAGTCCAAGACGATAACCGTGAAAATCGGTGCCTGAGAAATTGATCATAACAACGATGGCGTTTCCTTCCCTATCCTTTCTTTGATAAGCCAAGAAGTTTCTATCGTTATCGTCGGCGGCGAGCCATTCAAAACCGTCCCATGAATCTTCAATTTCGTAGAGCGCAGGCGTTGATTTATAAAGCTGGTTGAGCTCTTTTACCGCAAGGGAGAGTTTTTTATGGTTTGGATAGGATTTTAAGAAAAATTCAACCCCTTCTTTATAATTCCATTCCTTAAACTGTCCAAATTCCGAGCCCATGAAATGAAGCTTTTTCCCTGGATGCGACATCATATACCCTAAAAATGCGCGCATTCCTGCAAATTTTTCAAAATAATCCCCAGGCATTTTACCAATTAGCGATGCCTTTCCGTGCACCACTTCGTCGTGGGAGATGGGAAGCACGTAGTTTTCAGAAAAGGCGTACATCATAGAAAACGTAAGTTTGTTGTGTTCGTGTTTACGATATACAGGGTCTTTTGCGATATACGATAACACGTCGTTCATCCAACCCATATTCCATTTGAAATTGAAGCCTAAACCGCCCATATTCGTCGGTTTTGTGACGTACGGCCAAGCGGTCGATTCTTCAGCGATCATCAAAGCCGTCGGGAAAAAGCCAAACACTGCTTCGTTTAAACGGCGCAGAAATGCAACCGCTTCCAAGTTTTTATTTTCGCCGTAAATATTCGGTACCCACTCCCCGGGCTTTTTTTCATAATCGAGATAAAGCATAGAAGCAACCGCGTCCACTCTCAATCCGTCGACGTGATAGGTGTCAAGCAGGAACATGGCGGAAGAGATCAAAAAGGAAATCACTTCGTTTCTGCCGTAATCAAACTTGCGAGTGCCCCAGCCCTTGTGCTCCATTCTATCCCATTGAGAAGCTTCGTAAAGTGGTTGTCCGTCGAATTCATATAACCCGAAATCGTCTTTGGGGAAATGTGCAGGCACCCAATCGAGAATGACGCCGATTCCTGCCTTATGAAAACAATCGACGAGATACATAAAATCTTTCGGCTCGCCAAGACGGGAAGTGACTGCATAATAGCCTGTCACTTGATATCCCCAAGATCCGTCGAACGGATATTCCGTTAAAGGCATAAATTCTACGTGCGTATAGCCCATTTTTACCACGTAATCGACGAGCTCTTTGGCAAGTTCGCGATAGGTTAAATATTCACCGTTCTCCTTTTGTTTCCACGATAAAAGGTTTACTTCGTAGATATTCATGGGTGAAGCATAGATATTGATATGTTTGCGGTTTTCCCAATATGCCTTATCCGCCCACTTATAGCCCGATAAATCGTAGAGTTTGGATGCGTTTGAGGAATTTGTTCCCGGTGTTTCCGTGTGGAAAGCGTAAGGATCGGCTTTGAAAAGCGTTCTCCCATCTTTCGTTCGGATGCAATACTTATACGTGTCGAATTGTTTTAAGTTTGGGATAAACGTTTCAAACGTTTCCCCGTCGAGCATTCTTTGCATGGGATGCGAAGAAGCGTCCCAATCGTTGAAATCCCCTACGACCGAAACGCTTTGAGCGCGAGGCGCCCATACGCGAAATACGTAGCCCCGCTTTTTCTTATAAACGGCGGAGTGCGCCCCCATCAATTCATACGTTTTAAAATTTTCACCGTGATGAAATAAATGTAAAGGAAACTCCGTTTTAAACAATTGCATATACCCTCCGATTTCATTAGAATGAAATCAACACCCACTATTATGTATATTTTATCACATTTTTAAAAGATTTTCAAGAGTATAAAGGCAAAATTTTTTAAGTTATTTCATAACTTTTTGCTTTTTTTGGGAAATGTAGGGAGAATTTCCGCATTTTTTATCATTTCCGCCTCATTTTACTATGTCAAACATAATTATTCTACTTTGCGTAGCAAAGCAATTACGTCTGACATAATACCATACATTTAACAAAAAAAGACGGATTTCCCCTAAAAACTACAGCGGGGAATTCTCCGTCTTTTTGGTTGCAATATTTTGTTTCACGGACAATGTTTCACATAAGATCTTTTAAAACGAGTTCTACGTTCTTTTTAAGGGCGTTCACGTCCCCTTTGTTTTTAATAAAAATCGTGCCAATTTTTTGTAAGTGATTTTTTGAGCTTACATCATCATAATCAAATTGTGCGTTTAAACGCTCGATTGCTTTTTCAGGGGAAATGCCGTCCCTTTCACAAATTGAGCGAATGCGCTCTTCTCGATTTCTTAAAACAACGATCGTTTGATCGAATAAATTTTCAAAATTTTCTTCGAATAAAAGCGGAACTTCGGCAAAAACGAGTTTGTTTTCGTTCTTATTCATACGATCCAAAAGAGCTTCCATGATAAGAGGATGGGCGATTTCATTTAAGCGTTTTCTTTCCTGCTTGTTAGAAAATATAATTTCCGCAAGGCTTTTTTTATCGATTTTCCCCTGTTTTATGGCGGCAGGGAACGCCTTTTCAATTTCCTTGATATAAATTGTTGATTCGATAAGCTCTTTATAAATTTCATCACAGGAATAAACGGGATAACCTTTTTCTTTGATTAGATTAGAAACGGTTGTTTTTCCGCTGCCAATCCCCCCTGTGATTGCAATCTTTTTACTCATAATTTCTCCTATGTTTCACAATAAAAGTTTCACGAAAGCATATTTTCTTTAAAAATTCGCAATGCATTTTTATAGCAAATTTTTTCAATTTCTCCGCTCGAAAAGCCGCTTGTTTCCAATTTTTTGACAAGTAAATCCATTTTTGAAGCATCGCAAAGCTCTATATCAGGATCAATCCCATCAAAATCGCTACCCAAAGCGATATGCTGCGTGCCGATTTTCTTTTTGATGTGTTTTATATGCTCTATTGCACAATCGAGCGTGTTTCGTCCGCGCAATTCGTCGTCGTGCATAAAATGGTTTGCAAAATTGATGCCTGTTGCCCCACCGTTTTCAGCGAGTTTATATAGCATATCGTCCGTTAAATTTCGAACGTGTTTACAAACTGAGCGAGCGTTAGAATGGGAAGCTGCGATTGGTCGTTTGCTAAGAGAAACGACATCGTAAAAGCCTTTATCGGACAAATGGGAAACGTCGATCACGATTCCCAATTTATTCATTTCTTGCACGAGCTTCCGCCCAAATTCCGTTAAACCCTTTGTTTCGTTTGGTATACTTGTATTGGGCTCGCCGTTTGGAAAATAGCGACCAAAATTGGGGTTGCCGATAGGATTTATAAGGTTGTGCAAAAGGCAAATCATGCGCACGCCCCTATCGTATAACGCGTATAAATTGTTTAAATTTTCGCCAATCGGGCAACCGTCTTCCATGGTTAAAAGGGCGGAAATTTTACCTGCCTTTGCGTTCTTTTCAAAATCGGCATAGTTATAAACTGGTGCGAGCACGTCACTTTCTGAAATTTGTTTTTCATAAATTTCAACGTCGTGTAAGCACCGCTCGTAGGGGTTAGGATATTGATTAGGGATATAGATCGCAAAGCATTGCGCAAAATAATTGCCCTTTTTAAGTTTTTCTTCGTCGATTTGTAAATATGATTTTTTCAGGCTAATTTCTTCGCCTTTTCGTTTTGCTTCACTGATTTTCCAAACGGTATCGCAGTGCAAATCGAAAATCATATAAAACGCTCCTATTTCGTTTCAAACCAATTTTCACCGATCCCTACTTCCACGGTGAGCGGAACGAGCAAGGATACGGCGTTTTCCATTTCCGTTTTTAAAAGTTTTGCCACTTCTTCCGCTTCGTTTTTGGGACAATCGATCACAAGTTCGTCGTGTACTTGTAAAACGAGCTTTGCTTTATAATTTCCGCCTTTTAGCTTTTCATAAACGCCGAGCATGGCGAGTTTTATGATATCCGCGCTTGAGCCTTGGAGCGGCATATTCATTGCGGCGCGCTCACCGAACATGCGCACGTTGCGATTTGCGGAGCGCGCTTCGTTGATCACGCGTCTACGCCCAAGCAACGTTTTCACTTCGCCAACGCTTGTTGCTGCGTCCACGTTGCCTTGCATATACTCTTTCACACCCGAATAAAACTCGAAATATTTATCGATATATTCCTGTGCGCGCTTTGCGCTAATGTTTAAATCTTTGGAAAGTCCGAACGCGCTTATGCCGTAGATGATGCCGAAATTGACCGCTTTGGCTTGGCGGCGTTGCTCCGCGCTAACCGCTTCCAAGGGCACGTTGAAAACCTGCGACGCGGTCGTTGCGTGAATGTCCCTATCTTCGACGTAAGCTTTGATGAGCTCCTTACACTTAGAAAAATGCGCCAAAAGACGAAGCTCAATTTGCGAATAGTCGGCGTCGATTAAAACGTTGCCATCGCTTGCTGTGAAAAGTTTGCGAAGCTCGCGCCCTTCTTCCGTTTTTATGGGGATATTTTGCAGATTGGGGTTGGTGCTCGAAAGCCGACCTGTTGCCGTGTTGCTTTGGTTGTAGGTGGTGTGCACTTTTCCCTTTTTGATAAGCGGTTTAAAACCTTCGATATACGTCGAATAAAGCTTTTGCACCGTTCTATACCGCAAAATTTGGCGAACAATTTCCGAACTATCAGCGTATTTTTCAAGCTCTTCCGCGGTTGTTTTATACGATTTGCTCTCTTTCGTTTTTTTGACACCGCTGCCGATTTTTAATTTATCGAAAAGTATTTTACCAAGTTGTTGGGTGGAATTGATATTGAACGTTTCCCCTGCAAGCTCGTAAATGCGCGCAGTGATTTCTTCAC
>JAZOLI010000124.1:0-4883 GCA_045652965.1 Candidatus Scatosoma sp. | reverse complement strand
GTAATGGTCGGATATATAATGACCATCGCCCCATTTATCGGCACGCACCTTGTAAGTTAAAACTTCTACGTTCTCACTTTTGGAAACGAAGCAATAATCTATAATTCGTTCGCCCGGTTTGTCGTCTGGGTATTTCCCCCAACCGTTATACGTATTGTGTTCGCGGTTAGGGCTTTCTTTGGCGCTTACCCTACAATCTTGCAATTTTTCCGCAATAGGAACGTAGCCGCGTTCCCCAGGCTCGGCGTTGAAATCGCCCATCATAATGGTAAACGGCTCGTTCTCTCCCGATAACGAACGCTCGGCGATCAGCTCGAACCCCTTAACGTTCGTATCCTTTTCAAGAGCTCCGTGCGTATTGATGACTCTTATCGTATCTCCCGTTGCCTTATATTCAAGCATAAGTATGCTTGCGGCAAGATAGCACGTTCCACCCCAACCGATAGACTGCACGTCAGGCGTTTCGGAAAGCCAATATTGATCCTGCGAAACAAGATTAAACTTTGTTTTGTCATAGATCGTAGCATTCGTTTCCTTATCTCCAAAATAGATAATTTCGTATTTGTTTGCAAGATTTTCTTCAATATAAGAAAGTTGTTCTCTTTTTGTATGAATTTCTTGTAAACCGATTATGTCCGCGCCCGAATCGTTGAGAAATTCCACCACCGCCTCTTTGCGGTAAGTCCAATTTCTAAATCCTATATCCTCGCCGATAGGCCAACGGATATTGAACGACATTAAGTTGAGTTCGTACGCAGCAGGCCCACAAGCCGCAAACGAACCCAAAAACACCGTAAACGATAAAATTAAGCCAAGAAAAAAGATGAGCAATCTTAAACTTTTAACCTTGCTTCTCTCCATAATTTTCTCCTTGATTGTATTATTTCATATATATTGTCGACTATTTTATAAAACTCAAATAAGAAAATTTTTGTTTTTAGCCCTTTTTGATTTGGATATATAAAAAGATTGCTATAAAAATTGCCATGCCGATCGCCGTTGTCACAAGCCTGATTTTGCCCAATTTTTTCTGATCCATAGGCACGTACATCTTAAATCCGCACACGGGGCACACGCCATTTTGCATCACCGCTTTGCATTTATGACAATGATAAGTAGGCTCTTGGAGTGCAGGAGTAGACACGGGAACGGTTGTGTTTTCCGCCTCGCTATCCACGTTTTCCGCGCGTTCTGCTTCTTCAAGCGCCGCTCTCATTTCCGATAAAACGCGTGCTTCTTCCGCTTTTTTCTCTTTTCTCGTTTGTTTTTCCATAAAATCTCCTTGTTTATAAGAGCGTTTCAAAAACGCAAATCACCGCATCCATCCACCGCCCAATCACGCTTCGCTTTGTGTTTTCAAGCGTACGTTCGAAAGACGTTGCAAACGTTTCTTCATAATCCTTTTTCAAATGCCCAACCGCTTCGCATCCCGAAAAATACACCGCGTTTTCAAAATGGTGATATAAGCTTCGATAATCAAGATTGATCGTTCCCACCACCGCACATTCGTCGTCGCAAAGCATACTCTTTGCATGGATAAATCCCGGGGCATATTCGTAAATGCGCACCCCCGCTTTCATCAGCAAAGGATAATTCGCGCGAGTCAAGCGATACACCGCCGCCTTGTCGGGTATCCCAGGCGTTACGATCCGCACGTCCACCCCACGCATTGCCGCTTGGCAAAGAGCGGCGCGCAAGATATCGTCTAAAATCAAATAGGGGGTGAATATCCACACATATTTGCTAGCGCGGTTGATCAGATCAAGATATACCGCTTCCCCCGTGCTCAACCGATCAAGCGGAGAATCGTCGTAAGGTTGCACGCAAAAATCAATCCTTTCCGCTCGTTTGGTCGGCTCGACAGGGGGTAGATACTTTTCAATATCTTCCTTGTCCTTTCTAAACGCGTTCCAAAGATAGAAAAAGGATTTCACAAACGAGCGAACGCTCTCGCCCGTGATTTTTAAACCCGTGTCCTTCCAATGCCCAAAACGCTGTTTTTGCCCGATATATTCGTCAGCAAGATTAATCCCACCCGTGAACGCAACTTTGCCATCAACCACCAACATTTTTCTGTGGTCGCGATGGTTTAACCGCACCGCCAGCAAAGGCACGACGGCGTTAAATGCCATACACTTGACGTTCTCGTGCAGGCTTTCCATATATTTTTCATAATGGGGCGGCAACGTCATCATACACCCGAAATCGTCGTAAATGACACGAACTTGCACCCCTTGCATTGCCTTTTTCAAAAGCGCTTCTTTGATCGCGTTCCACATCCCCCCGTGGGCTATAATAAAATATTCCACGAGAATATATTTCTCCGCCCGCTCTATCTCTGCAAGCATAGATAAAAACATCTCTTCGCCGCTGGGGTAATATTCCACAGTTCCGCTATGAAAAGCAGGATATTTGGCAACCGAAGACAAATATCTCGAAACGGCTTCCCCACGCGTTTTCGGCTCAAAAGTTTGCTCTTTTCCATATCTTTCTTCTATCGTTTTTTCTATCTCCGCTTTCGCCGCGTTTATCTTTTCATTCATCTTGCGCGTCGGCCTACCCCTGCCGTTCATTGCGTACATGGGTACGCCGAACACGGGTGCCACTAAAATGAGTATGATCCAATTTAGGCGCGACGACGGACGGTCGTGATGATTGATGATCGAAATCACGATCACGATCTCGAAGATAAAAAGCAGCGATTGAAGTAGGAGCGCAATTCTTGAATGATACACGAGCAAATAAATCAATCCGCCAAACGCCACGAGCTGACAAAGCACCAAACACAAAAACGTGAAAAAGCGGTTATAAAGAAACGCTTTATAACTTCGATCGTTGGCAACTGTGCGCTCTATCCACCTTTTCTTTCTCTCGCTTAACCTTTTCATCATATATATTATAGGCGTTTTTTTACCTTTTGTCAACCCTGAAACGCTTTTTCTCGCCCCCTTTTCACGCCAAAATCACATTCGCAAAAAAATTTTCAACTTTTTTTGTTAAAACTATTGACAAACATATTTTTTTATAGTATACTATAATCACTTAATAAAACTAAATCCTATTAAGAAATTAAAACCGAGGTAAAAATCATGAAGAAATTTGAATGCAAAGTATGTCACTACGTAGCAGAAGGCGCTGCACCTGAAGTTTGTCCCGTATGCAAGCAATCGGGCAAATTTGAAGCGATCAATCCTTTGAAAGGAACGAAGACGGAAGCGAACTTGGAAGCGGCATTTGCTGGTGAATCGCAAGCAAGAAACAAATATACCTATTTTGCTAGCAAGGCAAGAAAAGAAGGTTTTGTTCAAATCGCGGCGATCTTTGAAGAAACGGCGAAGAACGAACAAGAACACGCTAAAATTTGGTTCAAGCTTTTGAACGGCGGCGAAATCTCCTCCACCGCGGAAAATCTTCTTGCGGCTGCGGAAGGCGAAAACTATGAATGGACGGATATGTATTATGAATTCGCAAAGGTTGCTCGCGAAGAAGGTTTTGAAGACATTGCAAAACTTTTCGACGGCGTTGCAGCAATCGAAAAAGAACACGAAGAAAGATATAGAAAGCTTCTTGCAAACGTGAAAGGCGATCTCGTATTCTCCAAGGAAGGCGATGCGGTTTGGCAATGCTCCAACTGCGGTCATATCGTGGTTGGCAAGAAAGCGCCCGAAGTTTGCCCTATCTGCGCGCATCCCCAAGCTTATTTCCAAGTTCGCGCAGAAAACTATTGATATAAAAATTTGAAAATTTGACAATTTCACAATTAAATTTCTCACAAAATAAAAATCCCCAAGCGAAGCGCCCCTTCGCTTGGGGATTTGACTTTTTATAAACTTATAAGTTGCTCTTTACAAAGTTTTCAAGCACGGGGGCAGGTACGAAACCAAGGCTGTTTGCCACGGCGTTTCCGCCCTTAAACGCAATGACGTTGGGAATGGACGAAATACCATATTTAACCGCCACGCTTTCGCTCTCTTCTTCATCGATATCCACTTTTACGAACGTTGCCCTCTCGCCATATTTGTTTGAAATTTCTTCAAACACAGGTGCTAACATTCGGCAAGGTCCGCACCAATTTGCCCAAAAATCGCAAAACACCGCTTTCTCCGAGTTTTGTATCAAACTTTCCAATTCTTTACCGCTAATATGCTTTACCATATTCTTTTCTCCCTACGTTTAGTTTTCTTATTTTTGCGAAAAATATGCAACCGCGCTATCGAAACTCACCTTTTCGCTTTCACCGCTTTCCATATTTTTCACGTTCATAACGTTTTCGGCAAGCTCGTTGCCGCCAATCACCGCCACGTATTTCGCGCCAAGCTTGTCTGCATATTTAAACTGCGCTTTCACCGAGCGTTCCATGTGGTCAATTTCCGCAAACACGCCAGCCCTTCTAAGTGCCGCCGCAAGCTCAAACGCCTTTTTGCGGCAATCGTTGTCCATACCCGCCAAATATACCGTAGGTTTTTCAGGCTCAGGGATCACCACGCCCGTTTGTTCCATCACAATCAAAAGCCGTTCCATACCTGCCGCAAAGCCCACCGCGGGAACGGAAGGACCGCCCAAGTTTTCAATCAAGCCGTCGTATCTACCGCCTGCGCAAACGGTGCCTTGCGCGCCGATTGCCGTGGAAACGAATTCAAACACCGTGCGCGTATAATAATCAAGCCCGCGAACGATTCTATTATCGATTTCATAGTCTACGCCTGCAAGCGTTAAACACGCTTTCACTTCTTCAAAGTGCGTTTTGCAATCTTCGCAAAGATAATCGAGCATACTCGGCGCTTCGGCGTTGATTTTTTTACAATTTTCTTCCTTGCAATCGAGAAGCCGAAGCGGATTTTTTTCGTAGCGGTTTTTGCAATCGTAGCAAAGGCTTTCCAAAT
>JAZOLI010000123.1:0-14197 GCA_045652965.1 Candidatus Scatosoma sp. | reverse complement strand
ACGTCATTTTTGCTTCGTTTAACCCAAAAAGTATGTGGTATGCCGGTGATAAGATCGTCGGTGGCTGGGAAAAGGAAGAAGCAAAAAAGGCGAAAGCAGAAGCCGAACGGCGCAAAAGAAAAAAGTGGTTTGAATGGTGAGAAATGGAAGAGCAAGATAAAAAATTGGCGAAGGTTGTTAAGCCTGAGCGTAAACCGACGAAAGAAGAACAGCTTGCGATTCAAGCGGCGGAATTTGAAAAGAAACAACGCTCTGAACGCGAACGCGTGCAAGAGCTACGCAAGAAAATGAAGGAAAAGGAAGCCTTGAAAGAAGAAAAAGAAAATTTATCCAACGAAACAGTTGAAACAGTTGAGCTGCCAGAAAATGTATTCTCCAAAGATAAAACTGTACTTGAAGCGGAGATTGTGCAGTATAAAGCGAAGGGCAAACGTAAAATTCAGCACAATCTCTGCCGCAAGTATGGAATCAAGCGAAAGGATTTACAGCTTGCGATTGAAGAAGCAAAGAAATTATTTGTGGCGCGCTTGACGTTGAACTTCAATTCAAAAATAGTGGTGGCAATAGTAGATCTCCTTGAGTTTGGCGACATTTAAGGCGATTTGATAAAACGAACAATGCGATTATTAAGGGTAAACAAAATGAAAGCGGTTAAAAAAGAGCTTGGGAAAGCTTTGAAAAAGCTGTCGAATGTGATTTATATCAATTCGGAAAAAGTGTATAAATTCAGCAATGAAGAATGGGCGAGTGCGTCCGGTCAAAGACTTGTTCGGGAAACGGATTATTTAGCGCAAGCCGAAATTTATTTGCGCGACGCGATTGCGTGCGTAAACATTGCAGAAAAAACGAGATCCTTAAGCGTTGGCAATCAAACCAACGAGTAAAGATACAATCTCGCGCAGGCGAGAAGCATTGTTCGTCGGGACGGGAAAACCCTTTTATCGCCCGTCCCTATTATCAAAAAAAATCGCGGAAGCGAGAAAAAAAGGAGATAAATTTATGAAAAAGAACAAGTGGGCAAAAGTTGCGATCGCAGCGATCGCGGTGGCTGTGACGTTCGGTGCGGTTTCGGCGATTTCCCGTAGCGCAGGCGACGAAGAAAAGGTGTTGAACGGTTGGGCGTATGAAACGTGCAGATTGAACGATACGACGGGTAAAGCGGACGAAGAAGACAAGAGCGGCATTTCGACAAAAGATTTCTATGAGATCGACCAGCTTCAATCGATTAAGCTTACGGTCGAAGACGAAGAAGCGGAAAGCATTGAATACTACGTTAACCTTTACGACGAAGACAAAAGATTTATGAGCGTTGAAAAGCAAACGGGCGATTTCATGGCAGAAGACGTAGCGGCGGCGAAAGCAAGGGGTGCTGCGTATTTCAAAGTGGAAATCGTAGACACGGAAGACGAAAAAATTTCGTTCCTTGAAAAATTCGGTTTATCCGATAAAGTAGCTGTGAAGCTCGACATGTCGGAAGACGTATCGGAAAAGGGGGAATAAACCATGGCGAAGAAAATGAAAAAAGCAAACGTCCTTTATATCGCGCTTGGCGCGGTTGTGGGGCTTGGCGCGATCATGGGCTTAGGCAGGGCACTTTTCAACGACAAATCGCAAGATTGGGTTGATTTAAAGAATCTCGAAGCGGACGTGCAAGGCTACGAGTTGGTTCTCACGGAAGAAGATCCGGATAAAATCCTTGAAATTTGCCGTTCGGCAATGGATGATTCCGATTATAGATGGATCGAAAAAGGCTATACGTACGACTTTATGGTAAGTTATTCATTCTGCAGTGATAACAAGCGTACTCCTGGTGAAACAATTGAAATATTTTACGACTATTCCGAAAATGCGGAAGACGATAAGTTTATCATTTCAGTTGACGGACGTGAAATCGTCACGGTAGATCAATTGGGTATATCAAAAGAAGATTACACTATGCAAACTGCGACGAATGAGAATGATCAGTTGATCTTGGTCGATTGGTCGGAATATAAGGTTGTATATGGTCGCAGGGACGCTTTGAATGAAGAGGAAGGCGGAGGATATGTGGAAGGATACAGTGGTGTTGGATATCTTCCCGACGAAATCATCAATCTTGTGCGGCTTGTAGCTCCTGCGGAATAAGTAGAAAGGAAATAAAAATCATGTCGAAAAAGACTAAAAGAGTAGGCTTTTTATGTGTCGCGCTTGGCGCAATTGTTGCGCTCGGCGCGATCATGGGCGCAGGCAGATCGCTTTCGGGTGGAGATCTCGTTGAAAGTTCCAATGCTGGCAGCAGCATTGGAACAAACAGTTCCGGCGGATCAAGTGGATCTAACAGCTCTGGCGGATCTAACAGCGGCAACGTCGAAGCAGGGGATCGTTTAGGTATTAGCCCCTTGCAAGAAGGGGTTAACGTGGAAGGCTACGAGTTAATGCTGGCTTACGACGACGCGGATGAAATCCTTGCAGCTTGCCGCTCGGCAATGGAAAGTTCAAATTCTGACGTATTCGAACCCGGATATACGTATATGTGCGATATCATATACCATGAAGATGAAAGCGGCAGTCACTACGACGTGCTCACAATGTTTTATGATTGCGCTCAAAATCATGAAGACGACGTCTTGCTTATTTTATGGAATGGCGAATCTCTTCTGACAGTGAACGGATCGGGGATTTTCGGAAACGCAACAGGATTCAATCTCCATGGTAGGTACGCTTTGGGAAAGGGCTTGTGGTATTCAGAGCACTATTCGACGAAACTGACATATAAAGTGAGAGATCTATCGAATGAAGATGATATGATACTTGATAGCATAAACGACGGAATCGTTTGTATGCCTGAAGAAATCATCAATCTTGTGCGATTGGTAGCTTCTGCAAGCTAAGACATAATGGAGAATAGACATGAAGAAAACTATTCAATTAAAAAAGTTAATCACATATGCACTTCTTATAATTTTTTTGTGGGCGTTGGTGTTTCCGATCTTTTCGGCAATGCCAACGTTTTCCGCGCCCTTAACGGCAAATGCGGAAGAGAAGGTTGACACGTCGAAATTAGAACGTCTTGATCAAAATTACGAGTGGGTAAACGGTGCGTCGATCTACGCTGGAGATGAAGCAGCGGGGCTTCAAAAAATGAAGTTCCGTTTCGAAATCATCAATCCCGATATATTCCGTTTGGACCGTGTGGACGACTATGCGACGTACGAGTTCACGATTTACCGCGGCTCGGACGAAGATGCAACGCCTATTTATCAAATCGGAATTTTAAGCTATTATAGCTATTTTTTAGTGGGACACAAGCAAATTGCGTTTGAGAACGTCGAAGTAGATTCGACCTTCCACCCTGGCGATATCGATTTCTTGCCGGATATGACGGCGAGCGATAAGGCAAGAGCGGCGATTACTGCAGATAACTATAAAACGGCAACACCAACGGAGGATTATAATCCAGAAGGATTGTTTGAAACGTTGCGAGACATAATGAAAGAAGAAATCGATTATACGTTAGATTATTTTATCATTCCAAAATCGAACAATAGGGGCGAGCCGTTTTTTGCAGCCAAAGAAGGCAAAGTGCCGTATTTGGACGTTATGCTCACCGTAAACTCGCCAGCAATGGAATATTTCATCACGGCGAAATCGCAAATCCGTTGGTATGATAAAACGGTGACGTATAGAAAGCCGACGTTTCTTTCAACGATTACGGGATCTCTTGTCAGTTGGATGTTCAAGAAAAAAGTGACGGAAAAGATTTATTTGGGCGAAGAATACGATTCCCTGATTAAATCTCCAACGCGTAGCATAAAGGGCATTTTGGAAACGATGAACGCAAGCGGACAGTTGGAGAAGTATTTGCAAACGGAAGCATTGCGCGAGAAAGCGTTGGAGATAATTAGCGGCACGACGAATAAGGACGTGCAGGTTTCGTATCTCAAACAAATCGAAAACACGCCGCTCGCCAAAAAGGTGACGACGACGGTGAACGTGCCCGTGGTAAATAGCACGATTTATTACGACGACGTTTCCGCAGCGATTGGTGAAAGCTTAAACTGTTTGGGTGCAAGCGTAAATGGTTTTAAGCGCGACAGCTACGGAAACTACACGGCGCAATATCTTTCAAGTGTCCGGGTGGAAGCTAAGACGGTAGACGGAGCTCGAACGGACTATTTCTTAAAGCTTGGAAAATCCTTTAAAGAATTTTATTCGGATATCGACAGCGAAGGTGCATTCAACGACGGCTTGGGCGATTTCATGCTCAACGAAATCAAGAAGAATTTTCCTGCCGCTGTAAACTACAAGGACACGGAAATTTATGGCTTGTGGGGGTACGTAGTTGTTCCGGAAACAACGTCGTTCAATTCGTTGTTTAAGGATATATTCCAAATCCCGACAGAATTGAGCGGTATGGGGCTTTTTGATTATTCAATCACGGGAAACTTGTCGATCGATAGCTACACAACGTTGTTAAACGAGCATGGGTATTCGTGGCTTGAAACCGTTTGGCAAACGGCATTCACAGGCGTCACAAGCGGGTTTAAACTTCCCGCAACGCATTATTTATTTTTCGCCGATCCGGAAATTGCGGAAATAAATATCGGTGAAAATGGCGGTGAGCTTGGCGATGAAAGCGGTGCAATCGTGGAAACGATCACCGAAGTGACCAAAGAAGCGATCGAAAGCACAACTAAAACAATGCAAGAGATTTGGCGCGTGGTGCGCATTTTGATCACGACGGTGGTTGTCGCAGCGATAGGGTTCTCGATTGTATACGGTATCATTCGCTTAAAGAAATATAACGATGAGTAAATTTTGGGAAATTATCGGAAAGCTTGCGCTATATGCTTTGATCGCGCTCGTGATCTGGTATTTGATGTGGACAATGGGGCAAGCAATAAATGCGTATAAATTATAAGCAGAGAAGACGAGAACGGATATTTTTAATCGTGACGATCGCTTTGATCGTAGCTTCGTTGCTGTTCTCGTTTCTCCGCTTTTCCGCCGTTTTTTCGCGTATGCTCGAAGCGACGAAAGATTGTTTATTGTCCGTTGCCTATTACGTTTTATTTCCGTATGAGCTGGAAACGTTAGTAAATCCAACGATTGGCGTTTTACCTGAGAACATTGAAACGATCCTACCGATTACAATTTCCGAACTTAAGCTGCTTATGCAAGTTTATGGTGATCTACTTATCGATGAAAGCAATTTTGCAGCGTTCATAAGTATGGTGGGGGACAAGATTGCAGATGTCAGTTTATTGATCATGCAGCTTCTCATACCGTGCCTTTGTTTATGCTGGATCATGTTTTTATTGTATCGTGACGTAGACAATGCCCGGGGGCAAGATTCCAAACCATTAAGCTGGTTTAAACGATTTGAAAGCAAGACGTTTGAGCCGATCGGGCGCAACGTGCGAAAATTTTGCAAATGGATCTCGCGAAAAAAATGGTTGCGACGTGCGCTCGTTTGGATATGGTTATACAATTTAAACGTGGTGACAATCGCAACGGAAACGCTGGCATGGCTTTTATACTTCTGTCTAACGTTCGATTTAAACGCAACGCTCATGTGGCTTGCGAAAGTGGGCGCGGATTTAACGGTTTCGATTTTCTTTCTCCCTGCGTGGCTGTGGGCGATCATAGGAATTTACGTTTTCAATATATGGAGAAATCATATCGGATTTAAACGTATTGAAAAAGGGATTGATCAAAACAAGAAGTTTTTAACCGAACACCCAGGCGCAAAATTTGTGACGGGCAAGCAGCGGTCGCATAAAACGTCGCTGATTTCGCAATGGAAGCTCATCATCGAAGATAAGATTTTTCGTCCAAAATCGAAAGAAAAGCTTTCTGCCAGGGACAAGCAATTTGCGGATTTCAAATGGGCAGAATATGAATATTTCCTTAAAAAGGCACGAAGGGCACACAGGCTGCACACGAACGCAAGCGTGCGCGAGTTTATAACTTTCTTGCGCTGGGCGAACAAAAGGGATAAAAGCTTTTCGGGAAGTCAACGTCGCACGGTGCGTCGATATTTAAAAAGACGCTGGGGATATAACTTCGAAGGGTACTGTTTCGGGTATAAGCCCAAAGGCGTATTTGACGACGGATTGCAGCTGCACACGATATATGACGCGCTGGAAAACTACGGAAAGGCGTTTTACATATATAATCATGGGACGCCGCTTGATATATCGAACTATCCGATCCGTTCGGATTTTGAGATTGAAGATCACGGAAACTTCCCTGAATTTAAAAGCAATCTTGGCAAGAAGATTTCCACGCAGGATTCAATGAAAGCGACGAAGTATGGACATCGTATTAATTGGGACGCTTTCCGCTTAGGTAAGCAATTCGATCCAAACAATGACGAAAATAATGCCGTGGAATACGGTATTGGCGTTTCAATGGAGCATGCTAAGGAACGCAAAAATCAAATCACGAAGCGCAGCGTTGAGAAGAAGGACGGAGAGCCGAACCAAGACAACGATTTCCACGAGCTTGACGTCAAGATCCGTGGGCACGTTGCAACGGTAGATTTCTTCAATTTTTGGGATTGGCTCTTCGATGATCAACGCGCAGGATCTCTTGGTGCAGACAATCGAAATTTGACAACGAATATTCAAATCAAGCAATGCGGAAAAGAGAAATCGTATAAACCGTTTTTCGCGCTGGAAGAAGCTCTATATCTAACAGCAACGGCAATATACGATAAAGTGTATTATTTTATCCGAAAGAACAAAGGAAAAAACACGCTCTTGGTATATCTCATGCAAAAGCTGTATATTCCGATTTTTAGGTTCTACGTGCGAAACATGAACACGTTTTGCTATTGTCAAATGGAATTGAAAGTGTCGGACGGCTCGGACGATCAGACTTTAAACGAAGCAATGAAATTGCCTTTGATTTACAGTGTGGCTTATAAGCATAGATTCACCACGGACGGTTTGGGTGATTTCTACTATGCTAAGGTTAAGAAATCGAGTAAGAGTTTGAACGACATTCCGCAGTATAAATCGATAAGAATGAGCTTTGCGGAAATGCAGCAACAAAATAGCTACATGATTAAGGATATGACGAAAGCGTTTGACGGACAATGGAAGGACAAAACACAAGGAAACGGCGAAGGCGAGAGCAATGCGGTGTAGTTGGATAACGACAGGGCATATAGCCTTAATGGCTTGCGCGGCTAACGCGCAATAGTTTTTCGGGTCTCCGTCGCGAATTTTGAAAAAGACAAAGCGAAAAAACGGGAAAAACTTTGTTTTCCCTTTTCGTCTTTGGTCTTTTCAAAGCCGCGCCCCGAAAAACAGGTCGGGCGGACGAAGAAGTTTGTAAAATAACGCCGTGAGAAACGCGCGCCTTTCCAAATTCTTGAATTTTTCAAACTTGTTTTGAAAAATTCAAGCGGACCACGGAAAAACGCGAAAATTATGGTAAAAATGGCATTAAAGTTCGAAAAAATCGGGCGTCAAAATGAAAATTCAATCGAAATTCTAAAAGATCTTGCCGAGCAACTCGGCGATGGCACAGGACGTGTCGAATTTAAAGACATTGAAAAGCGCACGAATATTCCACGTGCAACGATTAGTAGCACGATAAAGCGTATGATCCAAGCTGGCACGGTTGAGCTCATCGGCGACGGACTTTCCGTTCGGAACTCGATCGTCTGGTACGAAGAAGCTTGAAGGAGCAGTGAAATGAAGAAGAAAAAAGTCACAATTTTGGGCGCGGTGTTGCTATCTATTTGTTGCTTCGGCACGGTAGCTGCTTTGTTTAGGGGCGCAGGCTCGGAAAAGCCCGGTGGGCAATCGCCTGAACCCGAACAGCCGCCAATCGAAGTGAAGACGTTGAACGAAGATTGCGAAAGCGCAAGTGGCGCATTCACGTTGAAGCTGAGCGGCGAAAAGGAATTAAAGGTGTCGCCTGAAGAAGCAACGACATATCTCGGCGGCGAAAATTCCGAAGATATCACGATCACCGGTGGGACGATCAATATAACCGGCGGAGAAGTGTCCGTGATTGAAGCGGCGAACGCTGGAACGCTTACGTTCAAAAATGTGACGATTAAAGATACGACGGCGAATGATCAAAGAGTTTTATATTGCAATTATATCCGCTTTGGTGGCAAACTTCGCTTTGAAAATTGCACGTTAGATTCAATTTATCTCAAAAACGACGCGCAAGCGGAATTTATCAATTGCACGTTTATCTCGTCTGCGTCGCAATGGTACTCTGCATGGGTTGCTGATGGTTCGGCGCAGTTTGAAAATTGCACGTTCAAAGGATACCGTGCGATTAAAATCAATGAATTTGCGAAAGAAGACGTGCTCAACGTTAGCATTAACGGTTGCAAGTTTGAAAATATATCGGAAAAGCCCGGTGTTGTAATTGGAAAGTTTCTCGTAAATCCTGCAAATAGCACGGTTGCACTGACGAATAATCTATTCATCAATTGCCAACAGTGGGATGAAGCAGGAAGGGTTGAAGGCTTGGAAGGGATCTATGAATCGGACATTCCGACAAGCGATATTCAATTTGTTCAAGAATCAAACACGGTTGAATACACGGGAACGGTCGGATATCTTACTTGGTCGTATTATTATTAAAGGATAAAAGGGTATGGAAGCAGCTAAAAAACAAAACGCAGGGTTCATCATGCGCCCCTATTCGTTTTTTCAATCGAAGAACGGACACAAGCCAACGAGCAAAGAAACGCTCGTGAAAGGTGTTGCCTATTCGTTCGGGCGCGGTGATAACGTCGCGCGCTTTGGATATTCGACGTTTAAGGAAAAGCTTAACGTGTCGCGCTCTTCTGCGGCGCGTAAAGTGGCGATTATGAAAAACGATCCTTTGTTTAAAGTGACGCGCAAAGGCGGAGCTTGCACGGAATACGAATACACCGGCGACAAGGACGCCTGCGGACATATCCGTTCTGAATACTACTTTTTTACAACGAAATTTAAGATCTACGGCGTTGATCGGTTCTTGACGAACGCCGAAATTGACGTGTTGTCGTTGATCTACACGCACACGTTAAGCAAACAGGAATACTATGAAGGATCGCTGCGCGCTATCTCCGAAACGCTCAACGTTGCGGAGAAAACTGTTATGCGTGCCATTTTCGCGCTTTTCAATGCGGATTTAATCTCTCGCCCGGTGAAAGGGGTGAATGGCAGGGAAATGAGCCGTTTTTGCGCAAATTTAAAGCTTTTGAGAAAGACGAAGCGCGCAGAGCAGAAGAAGGTGAAAGCTGAAACCGTGCAGGAAAAACCTTTGCCGAAGGCGATCGTGGACGCGAACGCACAAACGGATTTTAAAGCGTATTATGATAGATTGCGCGATCGCGCACAGCGTTTTGCATTACATAACGAAGAAAAGGCGAAGAAAATCCCGCAATTTAGGGACGTATCAACGCGTTTACGTATGATAGAGCTTGAATGTGCTCGCGCTGAGCGCGAAGGCGATCCAAAGCGCGTGCAGGCGTTGTTTGAAGAAAAGGCACGTTTGAACGCACAAAGCGCAGCGATTCTATCGAAGATCGGCTTGACGGTGGACGAGCTCGAAGCAAAGCATTTTAGCAAGTGTAAGAAGTGCTTTGACACGGGATTTATGCCAGGGGGCGTGCAATGCGATTGCTGGAAAGCAGGGTGCGTGCTATGAGAAAGGCGGAATGTAGGCAAGGGGTAATTGGATAAAAAACAAACAAGCGCGGTTATCGCGCTATTTGTCGTGTAAAAAACACAATGAAATAGCAATCCCGACGGGAAAACGTCGGGATTGCTTCTTTTTTGCGTTTACTACGCATATTTTGAAACTTTAGTGTGCTCAAAAGTCGTTGTGTGGGTGTGCTCAAAATGTCCGTAGTAGCTATACTATTATATAGCTAAAAGATTGATTAAAGAAAAATATATGCGCGCGCGTATATGCACGCACGCGCGCGTGAAAAGCGGTTTTTGTTTGTATGGGAACGCCAGCGCGGCGTTCCAGGGGAAAGGCTTGTTTTTAAACGTGCAAACGCTCGAAGCAGTGCTTGTACGTAGCAGGGGCAGGAAAGGCTGGTAAATAAGTAGTTGTGTGGCATTGGCGAGCTCGTGCAGTTCGGACGTCCGGAAAATTGGTAAAAAATGACGGAAAAGGGGTCGGATTCGAAAAAGTGGTTTTTGGGTCAGTTTTGGGTCAAGTGCAAAGAAAAAAGCAAGGAAAACCTTTAATTTCCTTGCTTTTTTTGGTCGAGGCGACGGGGATCGAACCCACGACCTCAGCGTCCCGAACGCTGCGCGCTACCAGCTGCGCTACGCCTCGAACAGTCTGGTATATTATAGCAAATGTTTTTTTAAATGTCAAACTTTTTTTGCTTTGTTTTTTCAACTATTTTTCTAAATGCAAATTTTTCATTTTTGCTCGGTTTTTAAAAGCTCTAGCGTTTCCTTTTTTCGTAGGCGAGAATATAATATAAGTATATAATGTACACGGATGAAACACGGGGGAAAGAAGATGCGCTATACGCTCATAACCATTTTCGGCTTTGCTTTTATATTTATTATGACGACGCTTGGCTCGGCGGTCGTCTATTTTTTCAAAAGGGAAATCCCTGCGAAGATCAACGCTTTGTTTTTAGGCTTTGCTTCAGGCGTAATGCTCGCCGCTTCCGTGTGGTCGTTGTTGCTTCCTGCGCTTGAACAATCGCAGGCGTTTTATGGGCAATGGGCTTTTTTACCTGCGGCGGCAGGTTTTTTATGCGGCGGCGTGTTTTTAACTTTGCTCGATGCTTTTGCGGCACGTTTTTATAACGGCGAAAAGGGAAAAGTAAAATCGGCTCGCTTGTTTTTTGCCGTAACGCTTCACAATATCCCCGAAGGCTTGGCGGTGGGGTTTGCGTTTGGCGCGGCGTCCGTTCTTGGAAGTGTGGAAGCGTTTTTATCTGCGTTATTGTTGGTTGTGGGGATAGGCGTGCAAAATTTCCCCGAAGGGGCGGCGATTTCTCTTCCTGCGCTTGCGGCGGGGGAAAGCGCTCATAAGGCATTTTTGCAAGGCACGGCAAGTGGCGTTGCCGAGCCGATTTTTGCTGCAATCGGCTATTTTCTTGCTTCCGTGTTGCGCATTTTACAGCCTTGGCTCTTATCCTTTTCTGCAGGCGCAATGGTGTTCGTTGCCGCGCAAGATCTAATTCCCGATGCTAAATGCGACGAAGCACCACGCACGGGGGCTTGGGGCGTACTTTTCGGTTTTGCTGTTATGATGATGCTGGATATCGCGTTCGGTGGATAAAATTTCCGCTTCGCTTTTATAAAAACGCTAAAAAACAGCTTGACAGCAACTTTTTCCTATGTTATAATATATAAAATTGATAAAATAGGGTGCGATGGCACGGAGGACAAGGGAGAATATATGAAAAAGAATTTTGAAGCGCCAATCGTAAAAGTCATCACGTTTGAAGCGCAAGACGTTTTAGCGGCAGCAGGTTCGTCGGAAGCGAATGCAGGAGGAAGCAGCGGTGGCGATTTCTGGTCGGGTTGCTGGTAAGGGGAAATTTATAAAATGAAAAAGTTTTTGATGCTCGCATTGGCGATAACGATCATGTGTGCGTGCTCTGCCTGCTTTTTTATTGACGTTGATATAAATAACAACGGCAATAGTTCTTCCAAACAAGAATCGTCTATGCAAACTTCTTCCGAAAAGGATTCTTCTGAAAAGGATTCTTCCGAAAAAGATTCGTCTGCAAAAGATTCTTCAACGCAAGGCGATGGTTGGACTGATTTTTATTAAAATAGAGCGCCTTTTCGGGTCTAACCGAAAAGGTTTTTTTCTTTATGTTTATACATACTAAAAAAGGGGAATGGCTATGAAAGATTGTATCATCATTGGAAGCGGCGCGGCTGGGATATCGGCGGCGCTCACGCTCAAAGCAAACGGAAAGGATTTTATCCTTTTAGGTTCGAGTTCGCTTTCGGAGAAGATTGAAAAGGCAGAGAGCATACGAAATTATCCTGGGCTTTCTAACGTGACGGGCAAAAAGTTCGTGGCTGCGCTTCAAGCCCAACTTTTAGATATGGACATTGTCATCACGGAAGAAAAAGCGATAGGCGTGTATGCGTTGAACGGCAAATTTGGAGTGGCGACTGAGCAAGGGAATTATTATGAAAGCAAAACGGTGATTTTATCCTGCGGCGTGGAATCGGTGAAAACGATCGATGGCGAAACGGAATTTGCAGGTCGGGGCGTAAGCTTTTGCGCCACGTGCGACGGCGCGCTTTACAAAGGCAAAACGATTGCGGTTTTTTGCACGTCCAAGCGTTTAGAACACGAGATCGGATATCTTGCGAATTTTGCGAAAAAAGTCTATCTAATTCCCATGTATAAACCTGTGGAAGTGGAACGAGAAAACATCGAAATCGTTCGCAAAATGCCCGTAAAAATTAATGGCGAGAAGCGAGTGGAAACATTGATTTTCAAAGATCAAGAGCTGAAAATCGACGGGTTGTTTTCACTTCGTGAAAGCGTTTCTCCCGTGACGCTTGTGAGCGGTTTGCAAACGGAAAACGGACACGTTGTCGTTGCGAGAAACATGCAAACGAATATAAGCGGACTTTTCGCTGCAGGCGATTGCACGGGAAGACCTTATCAATATACGAAAGCGGCGGGGGAAGGAAACGTTGCGGCGCATGCCGTAAGTGAATATCTTGCGAAAAAAGGAAACTAAAATGGACAAGCGAAAACGGGTGATTTTGCATTCCGATTTAAACAACTTTTTTGCTTCCGTGGAAATTGCCTTGCATCCCGAATACGCAGGCAAACCGCTGATTGTATGCGGCGATCCCGAAAAGCGACACGGCATCGTGCTTGCAAAAAACGAAGAAGCGAAAAAATACGGCATAAAAACGGCGGAAACGGTATATTCCGCCTTAAAAAAATGTCCGGATTTGTTGCTTGTTGATTCGCATTATCACGAATATAAACGCTATTCGGAGATGGTGAAAGAGATCTATGGGCGATATACGGAAAAGATTGAAGAATGTAGCATTGACGAGTGTTCGCTTGATATGACGGAAAGCGTTGCGCTCTTTGGAAGCGGCGAGCAAATTGCCGAGCGTATCCGCGCGGAAGTGAAAAAAGAGCTTGGCGTGACCGTTTCCGTGGGAGTAAGCTTTAACAAGGTGTTTGCAAAGCTTGCTTCCGAGCTGAAAAAGCCCGATGCGGTGACGGTGATTTCGGAAGAAAATTATCCTAGCGTCGTGTTTCCGTTGCCCGTCACCGATTTATTGTTCGTGGGCGCGTCCACGGCAAAAACGCTTCGTTCTATCGGCGTTTATACGATCGGCGATCTTGCAAGGGCGGACGAAACGCTCGTTTGTAAACTTTTAGGCAAGCGGGGCAGACAACTGATAATTTACGCGCGCGGCGAAGACGAAGAGCCCGTGCATTGGCAAAAGACGAATGAAGATTTAAAATCGATCGGCAACTCGGCAACGCTTCCAAAGGATATCACTTCTCGCGCGGAAGTGAAACGTTGGTTTTACGTGTTATCCGAAAGCGTGGCGGCGAGACAACGCGCGGCGGACGTGGGGAGAGCGAGCACCGTACATATTGTCGTTCGTAACGAACGGCTTGAAGATTTCACGTGGCAAACAAAAGTGCAACCCACCGCCCTTTGTGGCGATATCGCCAAAACGGCGTTTGAATTGTTTTGTAAACACTATCCGCTCGGTGCGAAAGTGCGTATGCTCGGTGTTACCGTTTCGGGGTTTGATTATCATATCGAGCAACTGACGATCGGCGAAACGCTCGGCGGCGGAAAGAGTTATGCGAAGAAAGAGCGCGTGGAAAACACTGTTGCAAAATTGCGGGAAAAATATGGCTACGCTTCGGTGCAAAGGGGCGTGGTGATGGAAGACGAGAAGCTTAGCGGACTCGATATTCGCTCTCAAAAAGAAAATTGAGAAAGAACGTATAAGAGCAAAACTCCTGCGCATACTAACCTTATCGGCGGGGGAGAACATGATCAAATTCACAATTTCTTTCGCTTGGATATAGAAAGAGATCAAAGAAAGACTTTTCAAAGTGTTTCCTTGATCTCTCGTTTTTTATCCGTTTATAGGCGTATAAAATAAAAAAAACTGCGCGAGCCTTTTTTGCCGACGTTCACCGAAGCGGAAACGCCGCAGGTGACTCCTGCAAAGCTACCTTATGGCACACGCAAACATCCGCTTAG
>JAZOLI010000122.1:0-13599 GCA_045652965.1 Candidatus Scatosoma sp. | reverse complement strand
AAGCTTTTCCGCCACTTCCAAAACGTGCGTGGAAAAGAAGATCGCCGAACCTTGATTGCAAAGCTCGCGCATAATTTGCTTTACCGTGTGCGCCGCCTTGGGATCAAGCCCCACGAACGGTTCGTCCATAATCATAAGCTTGGGTTCGTGCATAAGCGCGGCAATGAGCGCAAGCTTTTGTTTCATACCGTGCGAATACGCGCCGATCGGCATCGCTAAACTTTCGGTAAGCTCAAACAAATCGGCGTATTTATGGATTTTCTCCTGCCTAGCGCCGCTTTCCACTTTATAAACGTCGCCTACGAAATTTAAATATTGCACGCCCGTCATAAACGCATAGAGATCGGGATTGTCGGGAACGTAGGCAATCTTTTGTTTGCACGCAAGCGGGTTTTCTTTGATCGAAACGCCGTCCACATAAATTTCGCCTTTTTCAAAACCCAAAAGCCCACAGCACGCTTTGAGCGTCGTCGTTTTCCCTGCGCCGTTGTGCCCGATAAAACCGTAAATTTCACCCTTTTGAATGTGCAAACTTACGTCGTCGACCGCCTTTTTTTCACCGTATGCTTTCGTTAAATTTTTGATTTCTAACATAACTTCACTCCTTTGATGTGATTATGATATTAAAATGATATCATATACACAATCCCTTGTCAAGCGATTTGACAAGGGATTTTAAAAATTTTTACCATTTGCCTTCGCCGCCGTATTTTTGATAAAACTCGCGGGTATATTCCTTTACGTAGCCGCCTAAAATGGAATCGCGGAGTCCTTTCATCAGTTTGTGCAGGAAGGTGATATTGTGCAAGCTGAGTAGCATTGCACCGTACATTTCGCCTGTGTTGACCATGTGGCGAAGATACGCTTTCGTGTAATTTTTACAGCAATAGCAATCGCATTCGGGGTCGAGCGGCGTGAAATCTTCTTTAAATTTACCGTTGCGCACCACCACTCTACCACGGGAAGTGATTGCCGTGCCGTTTCTTGCAATTCTCGTTGCAAGCACGCAATCGAACATATCCACGCCCCGAAGCGTGCCTTCGATCAAGCAATCGGGCGAGCCGACGCCCATCAAATATCTAGGCACGTCGGTGGGAAGCTTGGGCTGCAAATCTTCCAAAAGCTCGTACATCAGCGGTTTGGGCTCGCCAACCGAAAGTCCGCCGATGGCAATGCCGTGTTTGACGAACGGCAAGGTGCGTGCCAAGCTTTCCGCGCGCAAATCTTTATACATATTCCCTTGCACGATGGGGAAAAGCGCCTGCTCGGGCTTATCGTGGAATTTATAGCAACGCTCCAGCCACGCCGCCGTGCGCTTCATAGCCGCTTCCGCTTGCGCGTGGTTGTAGCCATATTCGCTACATTCGTCGAACGCCATAATGATATCTGCGCCGAGATTTTGCTCCACCTGCATCGCCTTTTCGGGCGTGAAGAAATGTTTGCTTCCATCGATATTGGAAGAAAATTCCACGCCTGCATCGGTGATTTTGTTGAGCTTGCCAAGCGAGAACACTTGAAATCCGCCGCTATCCGTCAAAATGGGTTTATCCCAATTCATAAATTTATGCAATCCCCCCGCCTTTTTCACGATTTCGTCGCCGGGACGCATATACAAATGATAGGTGTTGGCAAGCACGATTTGCGAGCCTGCTTCCTTTAAATCGCGCGGAAACACCCCCTTTACCGTTGCTTGCGTGCCGACGGGCATATACACGGGGGTTTCGATATCGCCGTGGGGCGTGTGCAAAATGCCTGCGCGCGCGCCCGTTTCTTCGTCCGTTTTTAAAAGTTCAAAGGAAAAATATTCGTTGTTCAAAATGGCTTCTCCGTACGTCCTGTCTTTCGTTGTTCACATTATACCACTTTTTTTGAAAAATTGCAACGAATTTTTCAAGCTTTCCATTTTCGCTTAGAAAGAAGAAACCGCTTGCAGGAAAAAACATAAAAGTTTGCCTTTCTCGTTCAAAATCGATTGACTTTTTTGCCAAATACGCCTACAATATATTCTACTAAACAAAAAATTTTATTTTTAGGAGATATTTGTTATGAAAAAAATTATCGCATCGACGCTTGCGGCGGTTGCCGCTTTCGCTTCTTTGGGTCTTTCCGCTTGCGGCGAAGACGAGCTCGTTGTCTACACGGAAGCAGGCTTTGCACCCTTTGAATACATTTCTGGCGGCAAAATCGTTGGCGTGGACGTGGAGATCATGGAAATGGTAGGCGAAAAGCTTGGAAAAAAGGTCGTGTTTGAAAACGTAGGTTTCGACACGATTATCGACGCAGTTGCAAGCGGCAAACAATGCAAGGTTGGCGCGGCGGGCATTTCCGTCAACCCCGAAAGACAAGCAAAGGTGAACTTCTCGCAAGAATATTACACCGCGAACTTGTACGTTATCTATGAAACTTCGAAAAAATCCACCTTCGTTAGCCAAACGACGGACGAAGTGGAAGGAGTTTATTGGGATTCTCTTGCAGACAAGGCAATCGCCGTACAAAATGGTACGACGGCGGATTTGTTCCTTGGCGACGAGCTTGACGAAGGCGGCACGTTAGACGGCACGAACGCTTCTAAGGTTGGTTTCGACGCGCTCGCTTCCGCCGTTGCAGACATCGGTTTGAATTCCGACGTGCTCATCATCGACGAGCTTCCTGCAAAACAACTTATCGCAGGCAAGGACAATTTGGCTTGCGCTCCCCTTTATTATAAGGGCGGTGAAGGCGAAGCTGACGAAGCGGCTATCGACGTTTACGCAATCGCGGTAAACAAAAACGAACCTGAAATTTTGAAAGCGATCAACGACGTTCTCACCGAACTTGGCGAGGCAGGTGTGCAAGCGCTCGTAAACAAGCATTTGGGTTTGAACTGATTGAAACTTTATAAAAATTTATAAACGATGCGTAGGGAAAGGCGTTTTGCCTTTCCCTACGTTATCCAAGCTGATTATGTTCAACGATATCATTAAAATTTTATCAGACGCCGAGCTCGTGAATTATATTTTACAGGGGCTTTTAAACTCTATTATCGTCACGTTCGTTGCGGCGTTAATCGGTTTGTTTCTCGGTTTCACCGTTGCAATCGTTAAAATTGCACCCAACAACAAGTGGCTGAAAATCCCCAAAATTATTTGCGATCTCTACACCACCGTTTTTCGCGGCACGCCCGTTGCTTTGCAACTTTTCATCATGGTGTTCGCCGTGTTCGCAATCCCCGGCTTTAAACCCTACGCCGCCATTTTAACGTTCGGCATCAATTCGGGAGCTTACGTTTCCGAAAGCATTCGCGCGGGCATCACGTCGGTGGATAAAGGGCAAATGGAAGCGGGGCGCGCGCTCGGTTTGACGTGGTTGCAAACGATGATCCGCATTATTTTGCCGCAAGCAATCAAAAACATCATCCCTGCCATCGGCAACGAATTGATCGCGCTTTTAAAAGAAACTTCTATCATCGGTTGGGTGGGCTCTACCCCCGGAAGCTTGACGTTCGATCTCAACGCTGCCGCAAGCACCATTTATCGCACGATTCCTAATTATCTTGCGAGCGGTGTCATCGTTGGCGCGTGCTATTTGATCGTGGTGTATATCATGGTGTTCGCCATCAAATACGTGGAAAAGAGGTTGAGAAAAAATGAACGATAATATCATTTCCGTGCGTAATCTCCATAAAAAATTCGGCAATTTGGAAGTCCTTAAAGGCGTGAATATCGACGTGAAAAAGGGCGACGTGGTCGTGGTCATCGGCCCGTCGGGGTGTGGTAAATCCACTTTCCTGCGTTGCTTAAACTTGCTCGAAACGCCTTCCCTTGGCGAAATTACGCTTGAAGGGGAATACGTGTTCAAAAAAAGCGACAAAGGCGACAAACAAAGCGAACGGGAATCGACGAAAAACATCGATTTGCACCGTCAAAAAATCGGCATGGTGTTTCAACAATTCAACTTGTTCCCCCATTTAACTATTTTGAAAAATATCACGCTTGCACCCGTTTTGCTCAAAAAGATGTCGGAGCAAGAAGCCAACGAAAAAGCGCTTGCGCTTTTGAAAAAGGTAGGCTTAGAAGACAAGGCAAACGCCTATCCCCCCACTCTTTCGGGTGGTCAAAAGCAACGCATCGCGATCGTGCGCGCACTTGCCATGGAACCGGACGTGATGCTCTTTGACGAGCCCACGAGCGCGCTCGATCCTGAAATGGTTGGCGAAGTGTTAAAGGTTATGACGGAACTTGCTCGCGATAAAATGACGATGATCGTCGTCACCCACGAAATGGGTTTCGCCAAGGAAGTGGGAACGCGCATCATCTTTATGGACGACGGCGTTATCAAGGAAGAAAATTCACCCAAGGAATTTTTCGAAAACCCCAAAGACAAACGCTTACAAGAATTTTTATCTAAGATTTTATAAATACTAACAACATGCTTTTTAATTATCACACGCACACGGCGCGGTGTAATCACGCGTCGGGCACAGATCGAGAATACGTTGAACAGGCAATTGCAGGCGGCATGAAAACGCTCGGCTTTTCCGATCATGCCCCCTATGTTTTCCCGAGCGGGCAATATCCTTCCGAACATCGCATGAGAGTGGATGAGATTTTTGAATACGCCGAAAGCGTGCGCTCTCTTGCCAAAGAATATGAAAAAGATATCCGCATTTTGTGCGGTTTTGAGCTGGAATATTATCCCGATTATCACGCGGAAGAAATGAAATTTTTGTCCCAAGTGAAACCCGATTATTTGATTTTGGGCCAACATTTTCTTGGGAATGAATATTCGTTCATCACTTCTTCCCGTGGGCTTGCAGGCAACGATTTGGGCTTGATAGCTTACGTTTCGCAAGTTATATCCGCGCTTGCAACAGGCGATTTTCTCTATCTCGCTCACCCCGATCTTGCGGGATATTCTTTCTCCGAAGAAACGATTGAACGAGAATATCGCAGGCTTTGTCAGGCGGCGAAAAAAATGGGCATCCCCCTTGAAATCAATCTCTTAGGGATTCGCTCGCAAAGGCATTATCCAAACGAACGGTTTTTCCGCATTGCAGCGGACGTGGGAAACGACGTCCTTTTGGGCGCGGATGCACACGAGCCTGAATCCGTTTGCGATAAGAAAAACGAAGCAAAAGCTCTTGAAATGGTCAAATCGCTTGGCTTAAATCTTCTTGAAAAATTGAATGTATAAAAACGTTGTTTAAGGAATCGTAACAAAAATGATATTCTATAAAGTTTCTCATAAACATTACTTTGTAGATCACTTCGAATATAAAGATATTGGAATTTATAGTTCTATGAATAATGCAGAAAAGGCGATAGCATTACTAAAAGCGAAAAATGGTTTCAAAGATACTGCTAACGGCTTTAGGATAAAAAAGGTTTTCAAACTTTTTAAACCGCGTCTTTTGGATGAAACGTTTTGGATAGATGGTTTTGATACATATACATATTTCAGATAGTAAAAGGCTAACGAAAAATTTTCGTTAGCCTTTTAGAATGCTTTAAAAATCGCCGCGGGTCGCACCCGCTCGTTTTTATTCTAACTCGAATGCGCCTGTATATAACTGATAATACGTGCCCTTTTGTTCGATAAGCTGTTCGTGCGTGCCACGTTCGATGATGCGACCTTTGTCAAGCACCATGATCGCGTCGGCGTTGCGAACGGTGGAAAGTCTGTGCGCGATTACGAACACCGTTCTACCTTTCATGAGTTTATCCATGCCGTCAGCGACAAGCGCTTCCGTGCGCGTATCGATCGAAGAAGTTGCTTCATCCAAGATCATAGCAGGAGCATCCGCAACCGCGGCGCGAGCGATCGACAAAAGTTGACGTTGACCTTGCGAAAGGTTTGCGCCGTTGTTTTGAAGCATCGTTTGATAGCCGTCGGGCAAACGACAAATGAAATCGTCGGCGTTGGCAAGCTTTGCCGCGGCAATACATTCTTCATCCGTCGCGTCCAAACGCCCGTAGCGAATGTTTTCCATAACCGTGCCCGTAAACAAATTCACGTCCTGCAACACGATACCAAGCGATCTACGAAGATCGCTTTTTTTAATTTTCGTGATGTTGATGCCGTCGTAACGAATTTTACCATCGCCAATATCGTAGAAGCGGTTGATAAGGTTGGTTATCGTGGTTTTGCCTGCGCCCGTAGCACCAACGAACGCGATCTTTTGACCAGGTTTTGCATAGAGCGAAACGTCGGAAAGCACTTGCTTTTCGGGCACGTAGCCAAAATCTACGCCATCCAGCACGATATCCCCTTTCAGCTCAGTATACGTGATGGTGTCATCCGATTTATGATAATGTTTCCAAGCCCAAACGCCCGTGCGTTCCTGCGTTTCCGTCAGGTTTCCGTTTTCGTCCTTTCTCACGTTGACGAGCGTCACGTAGCCTTCGTCCTTTTCAGATTCTTCATCCATAAGCGTGAACACTCGGCTCGCACCTGCCAAGCCCATAGCGATCATGGAAATTTGGTTGGAGAGTTGGTTGACCGTCATCGTGAAATTACGCGACGTACTCAAAAACACCACAACCACACCGATTTGCAGGGGTTTAATGCCGAAGAAGATACTTTCAAGCCCCACGTTAGAAACGTTTGCCATCAATAACAAACCGCCGACAATGGTTAAAAATACGTAGTTAAAATTGCCGATATTGCCAAGGATAGGGCCTAAAATGTTTCCGTAGGTGTTTGCTTTCACACTATCGTGATAAAGCTGATTGTTGAGCACGTCGAAATCGGTTTTCGCCCTTTCTTCATGCGTGAACACCTTGACCACCTTTTGCCCTTTCATCATCTCTTCGACAAACCCTTCTTCCTTAGCGAGCGAGCGTTGGCGTTCCACCATATATTTCGCGCTTCCGCCGCCGATCTTTTTGATGATAAACGTCATAGCGAACGTAAAGAGCGCAACCACCAGCGAGAGCCAAAAACTATACCAAAGCATGAGCGAAATGGACATAATCAACGTGAGCCCATTCGTCAAAAGAGAGGGAAGTGATTGTCCGATGAGCTGGCGCGTTGCGTCCGTGTCGTTGGTGTACGTGCTCATGATTTCGCCGTGCGCGTGCGTGTCGAAATATTTGATAGGAAGCGTTTGCATTTTCGCAAACATATCCGCACGCAAGCGATAAAGCATGCCTTGGGTGACGGTTGCCATAATGCGGTTATACAAGAACGCCGCCAGCACGACCACCACGTACATGCCTGCGATCCCAGCGACCATGCCGCCTAGTTTTCCTGCAATCGAATCAAAGCCGTTTGCAACACCGGCAGGGATTACGTCGTCGATTACATTTTTCAAAAACACCGACGACACAAGACTGCTCGCCGAATTGATAAAAATACAAACGACTACGATCAAAAGCTGCCATTTATAATGTTTGAACACCGTTTTGATAAGGCGGGAAAACGTGCCTTTTTTAATCGCGCCCTTGGGCACGGGCATGCCCCTACCGCCGCGCATAGGACGAATGGGACGGGGTCTATTTTCCGTTTCTTCGCGTTTCATTTCTTCGCTCATAACGCTTCACCCCCTTTTTCGCTTTTAGCTTTCGTTTGCGCTTCGTAGATCTCACGATAAATTTCGCTTGATTGGATCAGCGTTTCGTGGTTGCCACAGGCGATAATTTTACCGCCGTCGAGCACCACAATCTTATCCGCGTGTTCCACCGAAGCCACGCGTTGCGCGATGATAATTTTCGTCGTGTCAGGGATTTCTTGCGCAAATGCTCTACGAATGAGCGCATCCGTTTTCGTATCCACCGCCGACGTGGAATCGTCTAAAATGAGCACCTTGGGCTTGCGAAGAAGCGCACGCGCGATGCAAAGGCGCTGCTTTTGTCCGCCCGAAACGTTCGTGCCCCCCTGCTCGATATACGTGTCGTATCCGTCGGGGAAAGCGCGAATAAATTCATCCGCTTGGGCGAGTTTACAAACGCGCTCTATATCTTCATCCGTCGCGTTTTCATCACCCCAACGCAAATTTTCCTTGATCGTGCCCGAGAAGAGCACGTTCTTTTGTAAAACGACCGCCACTTCCTTTCTCAGCACGTCTAAATCGTAATCTTTCACGTTCACGCCACCAACGAACACAGCCCCCTCCGTGGCATCGTAAAGGCGGGGTATCATTTGAATGAGCGTGGTTTTCGATGAGCCCGTGCCGCCTAAAATGCCCACCGTTTGCCCCGATTTGATATCCAAATTAATGTCCGAAAGAGCATATTTTTCTGCCTTTTCCGAATATTTAAAGCACACGTTTTCAAAACGCACCGCGCCGTCAACCACTTCTTTCACCGCATTTTCGGGGCTGACGAGATCGGATTCTTGTTCCAACACTTCCGCGATACGGCGCATCGATTCAAACGACATCGTGATCATAACGAACACCATCGAGAACATCATGCATGCGGATAAAATTTGTATGCCGTAGGTGATAAGTGCCGAAAGCTCAGTGGGCACGAAATCACCTGAAAGCGTGCCAGAGTTAATGATCGTTTTCGCGCCGAGATAGGAAATTAAAACCGCTGCAAAATTGATAAAAAACGTCATCACGGGGTTGTTGAGCGCGAGTATTTTTTCCGCTTTCGTGAAATCGTTTCTAACTTCCCCTGCCGCCTTTTGGAATTTTTCCGTTTCATAACTTTCACGCACGAACGATTTTACAACGCGAATGCCGCCCACGTTTTCTTGCACGGAATTGTTGAGCGCATCGTATTTTTTGAAAATACGGCGGAAAAAGGGCATAACGATTCGCATGATCGAAATCAGGAAAAGCCCGAGCATGGGCACGATCACCACGAACACCCACGCAAGCCGTGCATTGAGCGCAAAGCTCATAACGATTGCAAACAGGAATTGGAGTGGCACGCGAATGGCAATGCGCAAACACATTTGATAGGATTGTTGCACGTTGGTCACATCCGTCGTGAGCCGCGTCACGAGCGACGACGTGGAAAATTTATCCACGTTCGCAAACGAGAATTTTTGAACTTTATAAAACAAATCGTGGCGTAAGTTGGTTGCAAAACCGCAACTTGCCTGCGCCGCAAACCGCCCAGCCAACGCGCCGCTCATAAGCGAAAGCGCCGCCAAGCCCAACAGGATACCGCCGTATTTTGCGATATGCCCAAAATCGCCTGCGACAATCGCCGCTTCGTTGATCATTTGCGCCATGAAAAAGGGCATCAAACACTCACAAAAGGCTTCTACGAGCATAAATATCGGTGTGATGATCGACGGTTTTTTATATTGTCGAACGCTTCCCAGCAGCGTTTTTACCGGACTTGCCATGCATTTAACTCCTTAAAATCAATACTCTATCATTATACTCTCTTCAAAAAATAATGTCAATAATTTCAGCGGAACGTTTGATCGTTTGCGCTAATTTTCACCTAATTTTCATCACAACGTTCGCTCTTCTTTGCACGTGAAATAAACGATTTGATATTTCTTGGAAAAACCACGAAGCAATCGCTTTGCGCGCGACGTCGTTTCATCGTCGAAATTCACGAGCGGATCGTCGAGAACGAGCACAGGCAAATTGCCCTTTTCAAACACCGCTTCCGCAAGCGCAAGGCGCAGGCAAAGCCCCATTAAATCTTGCGCACCCGCGCTATAATGCGCGATTTGTTTAAAAGAACCGCTTTCGTCTACAATCGGCGTTCCTTCCGCCGTTAAACAAAGCGTTTCTTCTTCGCTCTTGCTTAAAATTTTCGCATACTCTTTAAACTTTTCTTCCACGGGCGCAAGATAACACGAAGCCATGTTCGAGCGCGCTCTTATCAGCAATTCTTTTGCCGTTTTGATCGCCCGAAGCCGCGTTTCCAGACGCGCTTTTTCTTCCCCCAAACGCTCGATTTCCGCTTGATAATCGGCGTAGGCATAGGCTTGCTTTTCTAAATTTTCCACTTGCAATTCAAGGCGAGTACGTTGTGCGATCAAGTGCTCTCTATCCTTGCTGTTTTCTCGGCTTTCTCTTTGCTTTTTGCCAAGGCATAACGTGAGCAGCAACACACCGCCAATGATGTACGAGACCACACTAAGCATGGGAAAAGTTTTAAACGAGAACGCCCCAACCGCCATGAAAATCGCTGCTAAAACCAAACTCGCAAGGCTACCTTTTTTCTTGATGTGTTCACCTTTTCCTTGCTCTCTTTCCGCAAGCGTTGTCTGCAAGGCGACCATCTTTTCTCTTTCTTTTCTCGCTTCTTCCGCCGCCCTCTCGCAATCGGCTTTGGCACGGGTAAGCGCTTCTATCTTTTCATCAATTTCGTCCAATTTACCCTTTGCAGGCGCGCGCCTTGCTCGAAGTTTTCTCTCCGCTTCATCCAGCCGCTTGATTGCTCCGCTTGCACCCATTTCTTTTGTTCCGTCCACGGATAAAAGAGCGATTAGGCGCGCTTTCGCATCGTCGGGTAAACGATCGGATAAAATTGCGCCTTGCGGGATATATGCGCTTCTTTTATAAGTTTCCCTGTTCACGCCCAAAAGAAGCTCGCCAAGGGAAGAAACGTTTTCTCCAAAATCGTAGCAGGGCATGTTGTTTTTATCATAAAGCTTCACGCTATCCGCGCTCGGCGTTTTGCCAAATTTACGTTCAATGCGATAGGTTTTTCCTGCATGGATAAAAGTGAGCGAGCCACCAAACGCGCCACCCTGCCAAGGCTCGTATTTAAGCCGTGGATTTTCTTCCAACGCGCGGCTTCGGCTATTTTCAAGCCCAAACAACATACTCTCTAAAAACACCGCGAGCGTCGTTTTACCGCCGCCGTTTTTCGCCTTGATTTCCACCACGTCTTTGCTAAGATCAAACGATTGATTGCAAAGCTTACCAAAACCCGAAACGAAGCAAGAAACAAATCTCATAAATCGATCTCCTCCCCGCCAAGCGCTTTTAAGCCTACTTCCAACACTTCCGCACGGAAATCTTCGTTCATCTCATACCTGCCCACTTCTCTCACAAATTCGCCGCGCTCGGTTAAATCGTTTTCAAAGGCGCGGGGATTGATATACGGGCGAGAAATATCTTCGATTTTAGCAAAGAAAAACTTTTGACAAAGCCGCTCGCAAAGCAAGGACGTGTCCTTTATAAGCTCGGCGCATGGATTGCCACAAAGCACCACTTTCACGATATCATCGGGCGAAATTTGCGCCGCGCTACCCAGCACCGCATTCTCCACGTCTGCATACGTTTGACAAGCGGTTATATCCACGTGAAGCTCCACCACCATGCGCTTTGCAAGCGATAAAAATTTTTCGCCGACAAGCCTGCCCGAACGAATTTCAAGCAAGAAAAAGCCGCGCGCACCCACTTCGTCAAAACCGCGCGCTTCGGGGCAACCGCAATAGCGATACACCCCACGATAACCAAGTTTTTCCGCTTTTGGCATGGGCTTATGGATATGCCCAAGCGCAAGATAATCAACGTTTTTATCGTTGAAATAGGAAAAAGGAACGTCCTTTTCGCCGTGCAGGGTGACGATATTATATCTATTTTGCAACAAATGCAAGGGCGAAGCAAAAGCTTGCGTAAAATTGCGCGCATCCGCGCCCGTGATCGTCACGTTTTCGCCTACATCATAAGAATACCATCCATGATCGTGAGAAAAGATGAAAAGGTTTTGAGGAAGCTCCCCCAAAAACATCACGTCGCTATCGTGGTTGCCCGACACATAGAAAAAGCGCACAGGGCTTGCCGCCGCAATGCAAGCAAGCGTTTCCTTTTTCCAATGGGGAGCAACGCCGTTTTCATCGAACAAATCGCCTGCGATAATCACCGCCGAAACACCGTTTTCCTTGGCGTAGCAGGTAAGCGCGGCAAACCCTTCAAAAATCTCCCGCTTTCTTATCTCTGCTTTTTCAGGCGGCAACGAGCGCAACGCCGAGCCGATGTGTATATCTCCCGTGTGTATGATTTTCATAAATCTTCTCCTTATCCCTTTTATTATACCATAATCTTTGCCCAATGTAAAAGAAATGAGCCTTGTTTTCACAAAGCTCATTTGCATTTAATTGTTTGTTATGGAAACAAAGCTCCTTGCCTATCACATTGCCGCTGCAATGATGGTGAGCGTCGTGGAAACTGTCACAATCATGGTCGCCGTTGCACTTTCCGCGCTCGTCCATTCTTGTGTTATAGTCTCTCCGTTCACTCTATGTGTTGCCGTTATCGTCACTTGTTTGCCTGCAAGTGTCTTTGTAATAATCGTGACTTCTGCGCCAGGAACAACGTAGTAGTCTCTTAACGTAGCGATCGTATCAGGCGAGCTCACCGTTTTACCGTTCACGACTACAGCGGAAGTGTTTGCTTTACCCGTGGAGATGGAAACTTTAATCTTATCCGCCCACTTCACGTAAATCGTTGTGTTTTCGGTGATCTCTTTGGAGAAATCAAACGGCACTTTGCACGCTTTATCCGCATAATAACCAGAAACGTAGCGCTTGCACATGATGTCTTCGTTGCACACCGTAGCCTGCGAAGGATATGTTGCGTATTTCACCGTGCCAAAAATCGTTTGTGAAGCGAAGGTTGCCGTGTTTGCCACGTCCGTCGTGTTCGTGCTCGTGGTCGCAAACGTGACGAGCTTAACGCCATCCATAAGCTCCCACTTCGCGTAGAACGTCATGTCTTCGATAAGCGCAATAGACGTAAGTTCCGTTCCGCTTTCGAAGTCTTCCGTCGTGTACCAACCTACAAAGTTGTAATGGGTACGCTCAGGAATAGGCAATTCGCTAACGTTCAACACGTATCCGTTGTTATAAGGCCCATCAGGGATGGAAGCCGTGCCACCGTTAAGTTCCAAATTAATGTAAACGGTGTTCGATACCCATTTCCCATTGCGCGCGAAGAACTCGCTACCGCGCAACAACGATCCGTTCTTGTTCTTTGCTACAAGCGTGCTATCTTCTTCGGAAGTATAGTCCGTGTGCACCTACGGCAAGTTTGCGGTTTTGGAGATTCCCCATACCGTGACGGTAATATTCACCGTTTTGCTAGGTGACATATTTTTAATTTCTTTCGAGATGACCGACGTCGCGCTCGAAACGTTCAAGCGCGCACCATCTTCTCCAACTTGCACAACGCCGCCAATCGCTTCCACGTTTAACGTGCCGTGAATGATAAGGCTTGCGCGCTTATCCGTCGTGTAATGTTTATCCGCGCCATTTGCGAAAAGATGATTGTCTTCATACACGGCAATTTCTTTCGCATTTACCACCACGCCCTTGCCAACGGTGAGGTTCGCGCCAGGCAATAATTTTACCTTTTGCTTGCTCGCGTCAACCGTTGCGCTGCCGTTTACTGCATTTAAGCTCACGTCGAAATAATCGGAGATAGGGGAGAACACCCCACTCGAAGCGCCCGTCTCGCCCGTCGTAAGCGTGAGTTCAATCGTCGTCGATACGAAAGACTCCGATTTCGTGATAGAAATCATCAAGTTCAACGGATTAAGCTTCATATCGCCGTAGATATCCAAATCCGTTTTATGCGTTGTATAATCGTATTTGTACGTCACGCTGCTGTTTTGATTGGTCAATGCGATGATACCGTCGCTATTGTTAATCAAATTCATCGTAGTTTCTTGGTTATCGGAATCCGCCCACAAAACGATA
>JAZOLI010000121.1:0-10058 GCA_045652965.1 Candidatus Scatosoma sp. | reverse complement strand
CCGTGAAATCGGACGACGTTGTGGGTCGTGTAAAGACCTACGAATCTATCGTTCGTGGCGAAAACATTTCCGAACCGGGCATTCCCGAAGCGTTCAAAGTGTTGCTCAAAGAATTGCAATCGTTGGCGCTTGACGTAAAAGTGCTCACCGAATCGGGCGACGAACTTGTCATCCGCGAATTCGAGGAAGAAGAAGACAACTTCAACGTGGAAGCAAAACGCAGCGAAGGTCTTAAACCCGAAGCACTTGAAGAAATTGACTTCGGTATGGACGATATGGAAGAAGACGACGATGAAGACTTCGACGTGCAAACGATTTTCGACGACGAAAGCGACGATGAAGACGGTTTCAACGGCGATGTGGATGACGACGAGTTTGAAGACGATCTTGACGACGAAACGTTTGGTTTTGGCAAATTGTTTGAAGACGAGGACGAAGACGATTCGTTCGGGGACGACGAGTAAGGAGAGATTATTATGTACGAATTAAACGATTTCAATTCTATTCAAATCAGTATTGCATCTCCTGAGAAAATCAGAGAATGGTCGTTCGGGGAAGTGACCAAACCCGAAACGATCAACTACCGTACCCAAAAGCCGGAAAAGGACGGTCTTTTCTGCGAAAAGATCTTCGGGCCGATGAAAGATTGGGAATGTCATTGCGGTAAATATAAAAGAGTGAAATATAAAGGCCACGTTTGCGAAAAGTGTGGTGTAGAAATCACGCGCTCGAAAGTAAGACGTGAAAGAATGGGACATATCGAACTTGCAGCTCCCGTTTCGCATATCTGGTATTTCAAAGGCGTGCCTTCGAAAATCGGGCTTTTGCTCAACATGGGACCTAAACAACTCGAACAAGTTATCTACTTTGCTTCCTACGTGGTTATCAACCCCGGTAGCATTGAAGAGCTTGAATATAAACAAGTAATCACGGATAAGCAACTCCGTGAAATCGAAGAACGCTACGGCGATTTAGAAGCGACGGGCTTGAAAGTGGGCATGGGCGCAGAATCTATTCGCGAGCTCTTGATGGCAGTCGACCTTGACAAAGAAGCGGAGATTTGCAAAAAGGCGCTCGACGAAGGCACGAACAACCCCAAGGGCCCTGGTCAAAAAGCAATCAAGGCGATCAAGCGTTTGGAAGTTATCGAATCGTTCAGAAAGAGTGGCACCCGCCCCGAATGGATGATCTTGACGGTGCTTCCCGTAATTCCGCCCGATATCCGTCCTATGGTACAGCTCGACGGCGGTAGATTCGCTACGTCCGACTTGAACGATTTGTATCGTAGAGTTATCAACAGAAACAATCGTTTGAAGAAGATGATGGAAATCGGCGCGCCCGAAATGATCGTGAAAAACGAAAAGCGCATGCTTCAAGAAGCAGTGGATGCGCTTGTGGACAACGGCAGACGCGGCAAGGCGCTTAGCGGCCCTTCCAACCGTGATTTGAAATCGCTTTCCGCAATGCTTCGCGGTAAGCAAGGTCGTTTCCGTCAAAACTTGCTTGGTAAACGTGTAGACTATTCCGGTCGTTCGGTTATCGTCGTAGGGCCTGAACTTAAAATTTATCAATGCGGTTTACCTAAGGAAATGGCAATCGAGCTTTTCAAGCCGTTCATCATGAAACGTCTTGTGGAAAGCGGGCAATGCCACAACATCAAAACGGCGAAGCGTGCCGTGGAAAAGGCAAAGGATATGGTTTGGAACGTTTTAGAAGACGTTATCAAAGATCACCCCGTGCTTTTGAACCGTGCACCTACCCTTCACCGCTTGTCCATTCAAGCATTTGAACCCGTTTTGATCGAAGGTAGAGCAATTAAAATTTCCCCGCTCGTTTGCGGACCTTTCAACGCCGACTTCGACGGTGACCAAATGGCTGTGCACCTTCCTTTGAGCGTAGAAGCGCAAGCGGAAGCGAGATTTTTGATGCTTTCGGCGAACAACATTTTGAAGCTTGCCGATGGTAAATCGGTTATGTCGCCGACGCAAGACATGATTATCGGTGCTTACTATCTCACGATCAAACGTCGCGAAGAGGGCAAAAAATACGACGAACAAGGTAGACCTTGCGAAGATGGCGAAACGTATATTCCGCCCATCTATTCGTCGGAAAACGAAGCGATTTTGGCATATCAAAGCAAGGTTGCGCACGAGCAAGACGAAATGTACGTGAAGCGCGTGGTAGAATTGCCCGAAGGTAAGTTTGAAGATTTGCCTTTGCCTTACGTTTGCCCTGTGGAAAACAAGGCGGGTGATACCATCGTGAAGAGCGCAACCGTGCGTCGCAACGAAAACACGGGCAAACTCGAAGTTGTGGGTGTTATCAAAACGACGATTGGTCGTTTGATCTACAACGAAGGCTTGCCTCAAGACCTTGGTTTTGTAAAACGTGAAACGCCGGAATCCTACTTGCGTTTGGAACTCGACACCGAATTTATCGGAAATGCAAGAGCAATCGGCAAGAAGCATTTGTCGCGTATTGTTGAAGCTTCGTTTAGAACGGGCAAAGCGCCTAAGGCTTCCTACGTTTTGGACGCAATGAAAGAACGTGGTTATAAATATTCCACGCTTGCGGCACTTACGACGTCTGTATTCGATATGAAGATCCCTGCGGAAAAACAGGAAATTATCGAAAACGCGGAAAAAGAAGTGGGCAAGATCGCGAAGAAATTTGCGCGTGGTTTACTCAACGAAGAAGAAAGATACAGCGCAGTTATCGCACAATGGGATGCGGCAACGGATAAGGTTGCAAGCTTGCTTAAAAAGCAAGGCGAAGACGACAAGTTTAACCCCATTTGGATGATGGCGGATTCGGGTGCGCGTGGTTCGATCGACCAAATCAAACAGCTTGCTGGTATGCGTGGTCTAATGGTTAACCCCCAAGGTAAAAAGATCGAAGTTCCCGTTAAATCGTGTTTCAGAAACGGTCTTTCCGTTCTCGAATATTTCATCTCCTCGCACGGTGGCCGTAAAGGTTTGACGGATACCGCACTTAAAACGGCAGACTCTGGTTATTTGACTCGTCGTTTGGTAGACGTATCCCACGAAATTATCGTTCGAGAAGAAGATTGCTGTGCAGGCAGAAAACCTCAGGGCATGAAAGTGAAAGCGATTTACGATATCGTAGGTAAAGAAATTGAAGGTTTGAAATCGCGTATTTTGGGTAGATTTGCGGCGGAAGACGTTGTAGATCCTGCAACGGGTGAAATCCTTGCACCTATGAACACGTTTATCGACGAAAAAGAAGCGGATGCGATCGTTGCGGCAGGCATTCAAGAAGTGTCTATCCGTAGCATCTTCGGTTGCTCGTCGAAATTCGGCGTTTGCGCGAAGTGCTATGGTAAGAACATGGCAACGACGCTTCCCGTACAAGTGGGCGAAGCGGTTGGTACGATCGCGGCGCAATCCATCGGTGAACCTGGTACGCAGCTCACGATGAGAACGTTCCACACGGGTGGTATTGCAGCAACGGGTGACATCACGCAAGGTTTGCCCCGTGTTGAAGAACTTTTCGAAGTTCGTAAACCCAAGGGCTGCGCAACGATTTGCGAAGTGGAAGGTATCGTAAACTTGGACGATTCCGACGGTTCGAAGCATATCAAGATTATGGACGAAGCGACGGGCGAACTCAAGAAAGAATATAGCTTGCCTTTCAACGCAGAAATCAAAGTGAAAAACGGCGACAAGGTTACGCCTGGCGTACTTTTGAACGCTGGTAGCGTATATCCCCAAGACATTTTGCGCGTGCAAGGCGTTAAAGGTGTTCAAGATTATATCCTTGAACAAGTGCAATCGGTATATCGTTCGCAAGGCGTTGAAATCAACGACAAACACGTTGAAATCATCGTTCGTCAAATGCTTAAAAAGGTACGCATCGAGAACGCAGGCGACACCAACTTGCTTCCTGGCGAACTCGTGGATATGGTCACCTTCCAAGACGAAAGCGCAAAAGCGCTTGCAAATGGCGGCAGACCCGCGCTTGCAAAGCGTGTCTTGCTCGGTATCACCAAAGCCGCGCTCGCAACGGACAGCTTCCTTTCGGCGGCATCCTTCCAAGAAACGTCGAGAGTACTCACGGAAGCTGCAATTCGCACCAAACGTGATTATCTCGTTGGCTTGAAAGAAAACGTTATTATCGGTAAGCTCATCCCTGCAGGTACGGGTACAAAATCCTATAAGAGCGTGACGCCGCAATATATCGGCGGCTACGCGGCTTCTGAAAACACGGAAGAAGTGAAATAAAAACAACTAAAAACCAATTTAGGCTAAGGCGAGCCGCGCGGTGAAAACCGCGCGGCTTGTTTTTTATTCTTTTAAGCCGTTGACAAATTTGACAATAAATGCTATAATATTTTCAAGAATGTGTACAAGGAGAAAAAGGGTGGAAAGAGAAAGGATTGTCGTGATTATCGGTGCGGGGCCTGCGGGATTGACCGCCGCTTACGAGCTTTTGAAAAATTCAAGCGATATAAAACCGATCGTGCTGGAAGCCGAAAATTTCGTCGGCGGAATTTCGCGCACGGCGGAATATAACGGCAACCGCATGGACATTGGCGGACACCGCTTTTTTTCCAAGGACGAGCGCGTGAACGCGCTTTGGGCGGAAATTTTGCCCACGCAAGGTGCGCCTGCGTTTGACGATAAAATGTTAGGGAGAGAAAAACCGCTTGTGGAAAACGGCCCTGATCCCGAACAAACGGACGACGTAATGCTCGTTCGCGATCGTGTTTCACGCATTATCTATAAGCATAAATTTTTCGATTATCCGATCACGCTTTCCGTGAAAACGCTTTGGAATATGGGTTTTATGCAAACGCTCAAATCGGGGTTTGGGTACATGGGCGCGAAAATCAAAAAGCGTGAAGAAAGCAATTTGGAAAATTTTTATATCAACCGCTTTGGTAAGCCTTTATACGCCACTTTCTTTGAAGACTATACAAAGAAGCTTTGGGGGGTGCATCCGCGCGATATTTCAGCGGATTGGGGTGCGCAAAGGGTGAAAGGACTTTCGATCGGGAAAGCCATCAAAAACGCCCTTTTAAAGCCTTTCCGTAAAAGAGGCGGGGAAGTGGAAACAAGCCTGATTGAACGCTTTATCTATCCCAAAAAAGGTCCTGGTCAGCTCTATCAAAAGATGGCGGAAGAGATTGTGAAAATGGGCGGTGAAATCCGCTTTGGCGAAAGAGTGGAGAAAATCGCGATAGAAAACGGTCGAGTGCGCTCTGTTTCTACGCGCGATGAAAAGGGCGAGATGAGAACGTATGAAGCGGACACGTTCTTTTCGTCTATGCCGATTAAGGATTTGCTGGAAGCAATCGGGCAAGAAAACGCGCCTGCAAACGTTTTTCAAACGGCAACGGCGCTTCCTTATCGCGATTTCATGACGGTAGGCTTGCTCGTGGACAAGCTGAAAGTGAAGAACAAAACCAAGAAAAAAACACTTGGGAATATCGTGCCTGATTGTTGGATCTACGTGCAAGATCGTTGCGTAAAGCTTGGACGCATACAAATTTTCAACAACTGGTCTCCCTATATGGTGGAAGAGCCCGACAAAAAAGTGTGGCTTGGGCTTGAATATTTTTGCAACGAAGGGGACGAAATGTGGACGACGGGTGATTCCGATTTCATTGCTTTTGCCACCAAAGAACTTGTTAAAATTGGTGTGATCGAATCGGAAAACGCCGTGCTCGATTGCACGCTTTTGCGTGTAAAAAAAGCGTACCCCGCCTATTTTGGAAGTTATCAAAATTTCGAGATTGTAAAAACGTGGTTAAACGGCATCGACAATTTGTGGTGTATCGGTCGAAACGGACAACACCGCTATAACAACATGGATCACTCTATGGCAACGGCTATGGTTGCCTGCGAGCGTGTTTTGCGCGGCGAAACGGACAAGGAAGCCGTGTGGAACGTGAACACGGAAAAGAGCTATCACGAAACGAAAGGACAGGGGCAGGGTTGAGATGAACGAAGAACGTACGGCAAAACAAGGCTCGCTTTCCGTCCTTAAAGAACTTGCGTTTTGGGTAGGAGCGCTATTTTTCACGCTCGCGCTTTTCTTGGCACTCAAACCACTTGTGAAAGCGGAAGAATATTCTATCCGCGCAGGGGTGGTGGCGCAATCGCTGATGGTGGTTGTTTTGGGTGTGTGCGGCTCGCTTTGCGCCTATTGGTTTTTCACCAAACGTTTAACGGCAAAACGAGTGATCATTTTGCTTTTTGTGGCGGGCTATGCGCTCAGGGTGGGCTACATGCTCTACACGGGTGCGGCAACTCGTCAGCAGGACACCTACACGAAAAATTTCGACGGGCACGAAGCGTATGCGTGGACGATTTTTTCTACGGGCAAGCTTCCGACGAGCAACGTTTATCAATTTTATCATCCACCGCTCAACGCTATGGTGCAAGCGGCGTTTATGCGTTTCGTTTCGTGGCTTACAGAAATTTTGCCCTTTGGAGAATACGTTCCTTCGGCATTTTTATATGGCAAGCCCGATTATATCGTAGACGAAATGCGTTGGTTTTTATATTCGTCCTGTCAAGTGCTTTCGGTGCTGTATTCGCTCGCGGCGTGCGTGGGCATGCTGAAAATTTTGAAATTGTTCCGTTTCCAAGGAAAAACCCGATTGCTCGTGGCGGCATTTGTCGTTTTGTTTCCGAGAAATATACAATTTTCGGGAATGCTTAACAACGACGGGTTGGCGTTCGCTTTGGCGATTTTTGCGTTATATTTCGCGTTAAAATGGCAAAAACAGGGCAAAAAAATGGTAAACATCTTGCTTTGCGGGCTTTGCGTGGGGCTGGGCATGATGACCAAGCTTTCTTCGGCGACGATATGTTTGCCCATTGCAGGCGTTTTCATTTTCGAATTTATCGACACGTTAAAAAAGCGGGAAAACGCGCTTAAATTTTGGGATATGGCCTTACAATATTGCTCGTTTTTGCTCGTGTGTGCGCCGATCGGGCTTTGGTTTCAAGTTTATGCGAAAGTGAGGTTCGATCAACCGTTTGGCTACGTGTTCTCTAATTTAAATCAGCTTTTATACACGGGCGATCATTCGTTTTTCTCCCGCTTTATTCTTTGTTTTGATCTTAGCGAATATTTCGGCTCGCTGTGGTGTCGGCCGTTTAACGGGAATTATTATCTTTTCAACTACGCTTTGCGTTCAGCAATCTTTGGAGAATTTTCCTATTGGCAGGGGGAAAGTTTTGGCGTTTTGGCGGTGGTGGCGGCATATGCGTTTTGCGCGGTGCTTGCCGTTTCGCTTGTTTATTTATTGGTTAATTGGCGGAAAAAGCGCACCCGTTCGCGCTCGCTTAGCGGAGCATTAGAAGGGGGCATGGTTGCGTTGAACGTGATTTCGCTTAAAGATTTTCTGTTCGTTGCCTTGTTTATGGCTTCGCAGGTTTTATCGGAAGTTTATTTCTATATCCAAATGCCTTATGGCTGCACGATGGATTTTCGATATATCATGCCGATCATCTTAGCGCTCGCGCTCACGCTTGGATACGTACAAAAAGCGCTTGATAGCGTACAAACGCAAACGGCGCGGCGGCTTGATATATGGCTCACCATTTTAACGTGTATCTTTTTAGCTTCTTCCACCTTATTTTATTGCGTAGCCTAACGAGAATTGAACCGCAACAAGCCTGAAAAGGGCTTTTTTTGCTCTTTCCGCCACGCTCGCGCTTGAAGTATGTCGATACGTCTGCGCGCAATCTTGGCAAAAACCGCTAAAAAATACGTCTTTTCAGGTGCGAAGCAGTTTTCACGAGCATAAAAAATAGGATAGGCAAGGAAATTGAGCGCGATCATACCGACGTATGATAAGCGAAATTGACGAAGTATAGGCATTTTTTTGCCGTGAAAACCTTGTAGGGTTCAGTTCTCGTCAGGCTATATTTAACGGAGATTTTATGAAACAACAAACGAAGAAACAATTATTTTGGGAAATTTTCCGCTTCCTGCTCGTGGGGGGCTTGGCGACGCTTGCCGATTATCTTATTTTTTGGGTTTTCGATGCGTTCGTGTTTCCACAAAGTTGGGGAACGGTGGCGCTCGTGTTTTCCACGGCGCTCGGTTTTTGCGTGGGGCTTATGGTAAATTGGGTGTTGTCGGTGCGCTTTGTATTCCGTCAAACGGAAGAAGAAATTTCCGTGCGTTCAACAAAGCCCTTTTTAGGGTTCGCGCTCATCGGTGTGTTCGGGCTCTTGATCACGGAAGTGGGCGTAGTGTTGCTCGTTTGGGCGTTCCCAAGCATCACGCTCTTTGGGAAGGTCGCACTTTTGGGAACGGCTTGGGATAAATGGATTTCAAAGGCAATTATGACGTGCTTGGTGCTCGTTTGGAATTATTTGGGGCGGAAAATATTTATTTTCCGTTCGTAAAAATTTTTTAATTTTTTCATATTTTAGGCGGTCAAAGTATTGAAATTTTGCGCAAATAGGTGTATAATAAGATTGTAAAAAATATTTTACGCAAAAGCTTGACAAAATCCGCCCAATTTGATATAATAACAATCGTGAGAAGCACAAGGGGCGGCGCGCGTATAGGCGTGGACCGCCCTTTTTTAAGGGAAGCTTAAAAATAAAACACGCAGGAGGAGAAAACAATGACGGGACGCATTCATTCTTTCGAATCCTTTGGAACGGTAGACGGGCCTGGCATACGCTTCGTGGTGTTCTTGCAAGGTTGCCCGCTCCGTTGCAGGTATTGTCATAACCCCGACACGTGGGGGGCAGGCGGAACGGAATATTCGGCGGAAGAGATTGCCTTTCGTGCCTTGAAATATAAAAACTATTTTGGGGATAAAGGCGGTGTGACGGTGACGGGCGGTGAGCCGCTCGTGCAAATCGATTTCGTGATTGAGCTTTTCACAATGTTAAAGGAAAAGGGCATTCACACCTGCGTCGATACGTCGGGCATCACGTTCAATCCCGATTCCAAGCAAAGCGTGGACAAGCACAAAGCGCTTTTAGACGTGACCGATTTGTTCTTGGTGGATATCAAACACATCGACGACGAAGCCTGCAAAAAGCTTACGGGGCAAAGCAATAAAAACACGCTTGCCTTTGCAAAGTTTTTAAGTGAGCAGGGAAAAAGCATTTGGATAAGACAGGTGCTCGTGCCGAATATTACGGATAGCGTTGAGTCGCTTGAACAAACGCGCGCGTTTATCGAAACGCTGAAAACGGTGGAGAAGATCGAGGTGTTGCCTTATCACACGATGGGCACGGTGAAATATGAAAAGCTTGGGCTTTCCTATCCGCTCCAAGGGGTGGAAGCGCCAACGAAAGAGAGCGTGCAAAAAGCAAGAAACATTTTAAAAGGTGAAAGAAATTGAAAGAGAAATATGCTGAACAACTCAAAGGGCTTTGCTGCGTGGAAATTAGCGGCGAATCGTGCGCGAATTGCTTAACGCTTATGCCCATTTTGAAAGAGCTTTGCGAAAGCCGTAGCGACGTTAGGCTTGTGCATATCGAAGCGGACTATTCCACGATGGAGCTCATGGAAGAATGGGAAGTGGAGAAAGTGCCGACCATTTTGCTCATGGACGACGGGGAAATTTTTGCCCGTTGCGCAGGCTTTCAACCGGAAGAAATTTTAGAGCTTTGGTTAGATGCCAAGCTCGAAGAGCACAAAAACAAATAAGGTAGAAATATCCGCAAGGATTATCAATACAGACAAAAAATTATTATATATAGGAGTAACGACATGGTTCAATACAAAGGTTGGGAAGGATTTGTTCCCGGAAAATGGTGTAACGACGAAATCGACGTGCGCGATTTCATTCAACACAACTACACGCCGTATGAAGGCGGCGCGACGTTCCTCGCTCCCGCAACGGAAGCGACGAAAAAGCTTTGGGATATCGTTTGCGATTTAACCAAAAAAGAACGCGAAGCAGGCGGCGTTTTGAACGCGGATACGAAAATTGTTTCCACGCTCACTTCGCACGGCGCAGGCTATTTAGATAAAGATCTTGAAAAGATTGTAGGTTTGCAAACGGATGAACCCTTCAAACGTTCCTTGCAACCGTTCGGCGGTATCCGTATGTC
>JAZOLI010000120.1:0-4159 GCA_045652965.1 Candidatus Scatosoma sp. | reverse complement strand
CACGGGTAATCACGGGATATGCATACGTTCTCTTGCCGTTTTTCACGCCAACGGAACGCAATTCGGGAACTGGCGTGAAATATTGCCAAACTTTACCGTTCAAACCTGCTTTCGCAAACTCTTCACGCAAGATAGCATCCGATTCGCGCACCGCTTCCAATCTTTCACGCGTGATCGCGCCAAGGCAACGCACGCCAAGACCAGGACCGGGGAACGGTTGACGATACACCATGCCGTCGGGCAAGCCAAGCTCGCTACCTACCACGCGCACTTCGTCTTTATAAAGGAATTTAAGTGGTTCAACGAGCTCGAATTGCATATCTTCGGGAAGTCCGCCAACGTTGTGGTGCGCTTTTACCCCGTCACTTTCGATAATGTCGGGATAGATCGTGCCTTGTGCAAGGAACTCGATCCCTTCAAGCTTTCTCGCTTCTTCTTCGAACACGCGGATAAATTCCGCACCGATAATTTTACGTTTCTTTTCGGGCTCTTCCACACCGTTAAGTTTACCCAAGAAGCGATCCACCGCATCTACGTAAACGAGATTTGCATCCATTTGGTTTCTAAACACTTCTACCACTTCTTCGGGCTCGCCCTTTCTTAAAACACCGTGGTTTACGTGCACGCAAACGAGTTGTTTGCCGATTGCCTTAATCAAAAGCGCCGCTACAACGGACGAATCTACACCGCCCGAGAGCGCAAGCAAAACCTTTTTATCGCCAACTTGTTTGCGAATGATTTCCACTTGTTCGTTGATAAACGCCTGTGCAAGCGCTTTGTTGTTGATCCGTTCCATCGATTCGGGACGTACGTTTTCGTTCATAAATTTATATCTCCTTCCTTAAAAATGCAAATCAGTGTTGAGTATAGTTAGGTGCTTCTTTGCTAATCGAAATGTCGTGGGGATGGCTTTCAATCAAGCTTGCGTTGGTGATGCGAACAAATTGCGAGCTCGTTCTAAGTTCTTCCACCGTCGCTTTTCCGCAATAACCCATACCTGCGCGCAAGCCGCCTTTCATTTGATAAATAACATCCGCTACGCTACCACGGTAAGGTACGCGACCTTCCACCCCTTCGGGCACGAATTTTCTCGTTCCTTCTTGGAAATATCTATCCGAGCTACCCGCCGCCATTGCGCCAAGCGAACCCATGCCACGATATACTTTAAAGCTTCTGCCTTGATAAAGTTCCACTTCACCGGGGCTTTCAAGCGTACCTGCAAGGAGCGAGCCAACCATAACCGCGCTCGCACCTGCCGCCAAGGCTTTTACGATGTCGCCGCTATATTTGATACCACCGTCAGCAATCACGCGCTTGCCGAGCTTGTCCGCCATTTCCGCACATTCCATAACCGCGGAAAGTTGGGGAACGCCGATACCTGCAACGATACGCGTCGTACAAATCGAGCCAGGGCCGATACCCACTTTTACCACGTCCGCACCCGATTTCACGAGCGCTTCCACCGCTTCGGGCGTTGCGACGTTGCCTGCGATAAGCGTAATGCCAGGGAATTTTGCTCTAATTTGTTCCACACGCTTCAAAACGCCTGCCGAATGGCCGTGCGCCGGGTCGATCGTGATCACGTCCGCGCGCGCTGCAACGAGCGCTGCGATACGTTCCATCGTGCCATCCGCAACGCCAACTGCAGCACCTGCAAGAAGTCTGCCGTTTTCGTCTCTCGCCGAGTTAGGATATTGAATGGATTTTTCGATATCCTTAATCGTGATCAAGCCTTTCAAATAGCCTTCTTCGTCGACGATAGGAAGTTTTTCAATTCTATGCTTACCAAGGATTTTTTGCGCTTGTTCAAGCGACGTACCAACGGGCGCTGTCACGAGCCCTTCTTTGGTCATAATGTTCGAAATGGGTTGTTCATAGTTGCTTTCAAAGCGCAAATCGCGGTTAGTCAAAATACCTACGAGCTTGCCGTCTTTCGTGATAGGCACACCGCTGATGCGATATTTTTCCATAAGTGTAAGCGCGTCTTTCACAAGGTTGTCAGGCGCAAGGAAGAAAGGATCGGTGATAACGCCGTGCTCACTACGCTTAACCTTATCAACGTGCGACGCCTGTTCTTCGATCGACATATTCTTATGTATCATACCGATACCGCCCTCACGCGCCATAGCAATTGCCATACGGCTTTCCGTCACCGTATCCATTGCCGCACTCATCAAAGGCAAATTCAATGTAATCTTGTCCGAAAGCTGGGTTTTGAGCGAAACGTCGTTGGGAAGCACGTTCGATGCTTGCGGAATCAACAACACGTCGTCAAAAGTAAGTCCTTCTTTTACGATTTTGCTACTCATAGATAATTCTCCTTGTATGTAAAAAGTTTGGTTTTTTCTCGTTTGTATTTTTTCGGCTCGGTTTTTGCCCTGCCTTTATAGGTTGCCGTTATATAAAGTAAATGGATTTGTTCCCTGTTGGCAACCTATCCATTTATTTCTTTTCGACGTCGAGCATAGCCTTGTAATAGTCCCTATCGGAATCCGAAAACTCGCTCACGTCCATTTCTTTCATTTTTGCTTTGACGGCATTCACCGTTGTCATATCGTCCCCCGAAAACGCCGTTAAAAGCACCGCCGCAACCGCATTGTTTTTCGGGAAACCGTTTCCCACAAGTTCAAACGCTTTTTCAATCGCTTCCGTCTTTTCGCCTTGGCGATATTTAGCAACGCAAACTTGTCCAAACACGTACTGATCGTAGCCACCGAATACGTCCTCACTTTCGATCGCCGCGTTTTTTTGCTTGCAATATGCGTTAAAATCTTCGTCGGCAATCAATTCTTCTCCGCACGTTTCAATTTGAGCATAATCGCTAAGCCCGATCGCCGCTTCCGTTGCGAACGCGATAAACGTCACGTCGCTCGTATAAGCGTAAGCGCGCTTTGCATAACGGATACTTGCTCCGTCTAAGCCTAAATCGTAAGTGATGCGCATCATAGTGGAAGGGAAGATAAAACAAAGCGCGAGAATCATGATCGCGAGCAACGCCGCAATTGCCGCTAACGTACTTAAAGCGGCGCGCAATATCACTTTATCAACGCGCATATGGCTCTCCTCCCATTGTGTTTATATTATTTTAACATATTACAAACAAAAAATCAACTGTATAAACGAAATTTATCGGGCATGTTTTCAACTTTTTTTTAATATAATGAACCATGAACGTTTTTTCTGCCTTAAAATTCTATTTTTCACAAGCTTTCAAAGCGCTTCGCGCCGTTTTTTTGGTTTTGTTTCTTGCTTGTCTTTGCTCCACCCTTTTTGCTTGCAAAAAGGAAATTAACTATTTTGGCTATGTTTCCGAGCTTCGTAGCAACGTGTTTTTAGCTTCAAACGAAGAGTTTTCCTTGCGCATTTATTCCGTCCAAAAAGAATCGCCCTATTCCGCCGACGGCGTACCGCGCGAAATCAACGTCCGCACGGAAATTTGGCTCGTTGCGCCATCTGGCGACAAAGAGTGCAACCTTAGCTTTTCGCTCAACGATAAACTCTACGGCGGAGAGATGTCTTATGATAACGTGAAAGCGGAATATTATCTTTCCTGCGCCGTTGACACCGCCGCGCTTTCCGCTATCGAATGCAAGCTTTCCTACGGCGAAAAGGAATGTGTGCTCACGGCAAATTCCGTGCTTTCGGGGGACACCATTTCCCCTGAAACGCTTTTGAAAAATCTTACGATCGCTGAAAGCGAACTGTTTGCGTCCATGACGGATAAATATGGTTTTGCAGGGGAAATTTATTTACGCTTAATTTATGAAGATTCTCCCTATTATTACGTGGGCGTAATCGATCGAAAGGGCAAAACGAACGCCTTTTTAATCAACGCCACGAGCGGTAAAATTTTAGCCAAACGGGAAAGCTAACGTATAGAAAAACACATTGTTTCCAATCGCTTCCTTTTCTATTATCTATTCTTTCACTCTTTGTCATACCGAGCGAGCGCAAGCGAGCCGAGTGTATCTCTCTTTGTCATACCGAGCGAGCATAGCGAGCCGAGCGTATCTCTCTTTGTCATACCGAGCGAGCATAGCGAGCCGAGTGTATCTCTCTTTGTCATACCGAGCGAGCCTTGGCGAGCCGAGTGTATCTCTCTTTGTCATACCGAGCGAGCCTTGGCGAGTATTGTATCTCTTCAGATACGCTCCATTCC
>JAZOLI010000119.1:0-15893 GCA_045652965.1 Candidatus Scatosoma sp. | reverse complement strand
GGAAAATTTTTGGCAGTTCGCGATGTGTCGCCTTATCATCGTTGTCCTGTATGCGACAAGGTGTTCTCGCTTAAAAAATTCCAAACTTATAAAAGAAAAGATTGAAAACAATAAACGGGGGGGGAGGGGCAACCCTTCGCCGCATAAATCGAAAAGGTGAAAAATATGGCAAAAGAAAATCAATTTGTTGAACAAATTGCAAACATTGAAGAAGATTTCCCGAAATGGTATACCGACGTTGTTCTTAAAACCAAGCTCGTAGATTATGGTCCTGTAAAGGGCACGATGGTTATTCGTCCTTATGGCTATGCGATTTGGGAAAACATTCAAAATGAAATGAACGCCCGTTTTAAAAAGCGTGGCGTCGAAAACGCTTACTTCCCTTTGCTTATCCCCATGAGCTATTTTACCAAGGAAGCAGAGCACGTGGAAGGGTTTGCTCCCGAAGTTGCCGTTGTGACGGTGGCAGGCGGCGAAGAACTTGCCGAACCTTTGGCAATTCGTCCTACGTCGGAAACGATTATCGGCACGATGTGCGCCAAATGGGTGCAATCGTATCGTGATTTGCCTTTGAAAGTAAATCAATGGTGCAACGTTATGCGTTGGGAAAAAACAACTCGTCCATTCTTGCGTACGAGCGAGTTTTTATGGCAAGAAGGGCACACCGTTCACGCTAGCGCGGAAGAAGCGGAAGAAGAAACGCTCGGCATGCTTTCGGTTTATAAAGAATTTGCCGAAAATTGTCTTGCAATCCCCGTGTTAACGGGTAGAAAAACGGAAAAAGAACGCTTTGCAGGTGCTGTGGCAACCTATACGATGGAAGCAATGATGCACGATGGCAAAAGCTTGCAAGCAGGCACGTCCCATTACATGGGTCAAAATTTTGCCAAAGCGTTTGACATACAATATCTTGGCACGGAAGGCGTTTTGCAAACGGCGTACACCACGTCTTGGGGTGTGTCGACGCGTTTGATTGGCGCGATCATCATGACGCACGGCGACGAACGCGGCTTGGTGCTTCCGCCCGTGGTTGCGCCCGTGCAATGCGTAATCGTTCCTATTGCCGCAAGAAAGGGTGGCGTGGTCGAAGCTTGCGAAGCTTTGAAAGCAGAATTGGAAGGGGCAGGTATTCGAGTGACGTTTGATAACAGCGATAACAGCCCTGGTTGGAAATTCAACGAATGGGAAATGAAAGGTGTGCCCGTGCGCATCGAACTTGGCCCTCGCGATATAGAAGCAGGAAAAATGCTTTGCGCTCGCCGTGATACGTTTGAAAAGATGGAGCTGCCTTTGGAAAATGCGGCAAAGAGCGTGAAACAGCTTCTTGCAACCGTGCAAAAGGATATGCTTGAGAACGCAAGAAAGCGCAGAGATAGCCGAATCGTTTACGCGAACGATATGAAAGAAATTCTTGCAGGCGTGGAAGCAGGCAACTTCGTGAAAGCGGGTTGGTGTGGTTGTCGCGAATGCGAAGATAAGGTGAAAGAAGAAACGGCGGCAACGGCTCGCGTGTATGCAGAAGGCGAAAGTGCGGAAAAATGTGCGATTTGCGGCAAGGAAGCAAAGCACGTGATCGTGTTCGCGAGAGCATATTGATAAAAATGGATATAAAAAGGGTTTTCCGTGATAACGGAAAGCCCTTTTTCGTTAAAAATAAAGGAAATCTACGCTACTCGCTTGACGAAACACGAAAAAAATGATATGATAGTATTATGGAAAATAGTCGCGAAATTAACGAAAAAATTGCAAAAAATTTAATTTATTATCGCAAGAGAGCAGGGTTTACGCAAGCGGAGCTTGCTGAAAAAATCAACTATTCGGATAAATCCGTTTCAAAATGGGAATCGGCTGGTGGCGTTCCCGACGTTTACGTGCTGATGGAACTTTCCAAACTCTATCAAGTTTCCATCGACGATCTCGTGCAAGGGGAAGTGCCCGAAGAGATTGAGCCGATTGTGCAAACGAAAAAAAGTTTGGGAAAGCAAGTTTGGATCATGCTTTTATCGAGCGGGCTTGTTTGGCTCGTTGCCACGTGTTTGTTTGTGGGGCTTCACATTTGGGATTCGGATACTTCGGCGTGGCTCGTGTTTTTATATGCGGTTTTTGCGAATGCAATCGTTTTGATCGTGTACACGGGGCTTTGGAAATATAGGATTGTAAACGTACTGGCGGTTTCCACACTTATTTGGATGACGATCACTTGCTTATATTCGACGCTGAGCGTGTGTTTTGAGAACGCAAGCTTTGGGTTCTTCTTCTTGGTGGGGATTCCACTTCAAGTTTTAGAAATTTTTTGGGTGTTTTTCCGCTCGTTATTCAAGCGAAAAAGATAAGCGTTTTGGGGGAATTGTATGCTTTGTGGGCATTGTAAAAAAAATCAAGCGACGAAAACGTATGAAGAGATAAAAAAGGGCAAAAAGACGACGGAGTATTTTTGCTTGGAATGTTATCATCGTCTTTTTATCGTTGCCGAAACGGACGAAGTGAAAGCTTCGCCCGATTGTTGCCCTTATTGCGGAACGAGCAAGGAAGAGCTGAAAAAGCGCAATTTGGTGGGTTGCGCGAAATGCTATCAGGCTTTTGAAACGTCGCTCGCGCCCGTGATCGTGAAAATGCAAGGCGGTGCGGCACATTGCGGAAAACGTCCGCATGGCGGCGAATATGAAAAGCTTGCGAGAAGAACGTCAGAATTAAAAACGATTGTAAGCATGCTGAATAAACACAAGGATTTCAAGGCAGCAAGAGCATACACGGAGCGGCTTTCCGCTTTACAGGAAGGGGTTTTAGAGGAGGATTACGTATGGCGCAAGCGCCCGCATTCATTCAAACAACCGTAACTTCCACGCGTATCCGTTTGGCGAGAAACCTTGCCGCGTATCCATTTCCTGAAAAGTTGGATGAACAGCTTGCAAGCGAAGTGGTGTATTTGATTGAAAACGGCTTGAAAGAGCTGGACGATTTTGAAAAATACGACATTGGCAAAATCACGCGCGAAGAAGCAACGCTATTACAAGAGCAACATTTGATCAGCCCTGCGCTCATTCGGAAAAAGGGGCTTGCGGCGGCGTTTTTATCTGCCGATCGGTCCACTTCGATTATGGTCAACGAAGAAGATCATTTGCGTGAACAGTATATTTATAAAGGCTTCGATCTTTACAAGGCGTATGAGCACGTTAGCGCCATCGACGAAGCGCTTGGTGAGAGGCTTGATTTTGCCTACGATCAAAAGCTTGGTTATTTAACGGCGTGTCCGAGCAATTTGGGCACGGGTATGCGCGCTTCGGTGATGATGTTTTTGCCGGGGCTTGCCAAAAGCAACGAGCTGAAAAGCTTTTTGCCCACCTTAAAAGCAGGCGGTTTGACCGTTCGCGGTGTGTTTGGCGAAGGCACGGCGGCGGAAGGATATAGCTATCAAGTGAGCAACGAACGCACGCTTGGGCAATCGGAAAGCGATATTTTGGATCAAATGGTACGCATGACGATGACCCTTTGCGATTTGGAAATTCGGGCGCGTGAAAAGATGCTCGAAACGGACAAAATTCCACTTCGCGACGAGTGTTTACGAGCGTTTGGAACGCTGACAAATTGCGCGGTGCTGCCGCTTAAAGAGTTGACGGCGGGTATGGTGAAAATCAAACTCGGCGTTGCGCTTGGCTTTTTCAAGGCAAGAAACGTGCAAGATTTGAACGATTTCATCGCGAAAATGCGTTCTGCATCTTTCCGTTTGGAAAATGGGCTTCGCGGCATGAGCGAATATGAATGCGACCTTGCGCGCGCGGAGATTGTGCATCAAGTGTTGCCTGAACTTGTGGTAAGATCTAACTAAAAAACAGATAAAGGGAGAAAATATGTATCCTTTAACGAGAGCTTCGGAAAATTTCAGAAAAGCGTTGAAAATGGCGAATGAAATCAGCGCGGAACAGGAAACGCGGTACGTAGGTAGCGAGCATTTTATCTACGCATTTTTGTGCTTGCCCGAATGTAGCGCGTATGGAATTTTGACCCGCGAAGGGGTCTCGGCGAAGGAATACGGCGAAATTCTCTTCAAAAAATTAGATAAAAAATCAAATTATGATGGGTTGACGCCCCGAACGCAAAAAATGTACGATCGGGCTGTGCTCTTATCCGAAGAAACGGAAACGCAAGCAGGCACGGCGCATATGCTCTATGCGATTTTGGAAACGGAAGATTGTTTTGCCGTGGCGCTTTTGAAACGGTTTGTCGACGTGCAAGCCCTCAAAGAGAAAACGAAAAGCGCGCTCATTGCGCTCAAACACAAGCAAGCGTTTGGCGATTTGCAGGAAGAAAGCGTTGAAACAGATCCACTGAAACAAGATTATTCGGGAAATGGTGGAGCTCAAAAAAGTGGGGCGCAATCGGAACAATCGATGCAAGTGGTGGAAAAACGTTCCACCACCTTAGAGCGTGGCAACGCCTTTGCGGCAGAGCCTAAAAAGAGCGCGGCGGTGGAAAAGCTTGCGGCGTACGGAATAGACATGACGGAACGTGCGCGCCGCGGTAAAATCGATCCCGTGATTGGGCGCAAAAAAGAGATAGAAAAGGTTGTGCAAGTGCTTTCTAGACGCATGAAAAACAATCCTGTTTTGATCGGTGAGCCAGGTGTTGGTAAAAGCGCGATTGTGGAAGGGCTTTCCCAAATGATCGTGGACGGCGACGTTCCCGAACAACTTTTCAACAAAACGGTGTTCTCCGTTGATCTTCCAGGTATGCTTGCAGGTGCACGCTATCGCGGGGATTTTGAAGAACGCTTGAAAGATTTGATGGGCGCGGTGATGGAAGATGGCGACGTGGTGTTGTTTATCGACGAAATCCACACCATCGTGGGTGCAGGCTCGTCGTCGGATAACGGCATGGATGCGGCGAACATTTTAAAGCCTATGCTTGCACGTGGCGATTTGCAAGTGGTTGGCGCAACGACGATTGAAGAATATAGAAAATATATCGAAAAAGATAGCGCGTTAGAGCGCAGATTTACGCCCGTTTACGTGGAAGAGCCGTCGGAAGCGGATGCCATTTCCATTTTAAAAGGCTTGCGTAAAAAATACGAAGCGCATCACGGCATTGCGATCACAGATGAAGCGATTGAAGCGGCGGTGAAGCTTTCTTCTCGCTATATTACCGATCGTTTTTTGCCCGATAAGGCGATCGATTTGATCGATGAAGCGGCGGCGCGCGTGCGTATTTTGGAAGACGGCGGCGCGGAAATTAAAGAGCTTGAAAAAGAAATTGAGGCTTACGAAACGGAGCGCAAGCTTCGTGAACGTCGCGGCGAATTTGCACTTGCTACGGCGGCTTTTGAAAATTTAAAATATGCGCAGGAAAAATTGTTTGCGTTAAAGCGAGCACAAGCACCCCTTATCCTTACCGATGGTAGATCGGCTATCGGGAAAGAACAGGTGGCGGCCATCGTGAGTGCGCGCATGAAAATCCCGCTTAACAATATCACCAAGGAAGAAGGCGAAAAGCTTATGCGTTTGGAAGAAGATTTGCACAAGCGCATTATCGGTCAAAACGAAGCGGTGAGCGCGGTGTCGAAAGCCATTCGCCGTGCAAGAGCGGGTTTGAAAGATCCGTCTAAGCCCATAGGCTCGTTTATTTTTGTTGGTCCGACGGGTGTTGGTAAAACCGACCTTTGCAAGGCACTTGCGGAAGCTATGTTCGGCTCGGAAGAACAGATGATTCGTCTAGATATGAGCGAATATATGGAAAAACAATCGGTTTCTAAATTGATTGGTACGCCCCCTGGCTACGTTGGCTACGACGATTTGCAAACGGGGCATCTCACCGATAAAGTGCGCACAAATCCTTATAGCGTGGTGCTTTTCGACGAAATTGAAAAGGCGCATCCCGACGTGTTTAATTTGTTGCTTCAAATTCTTGACGACGGGCGTTTGACGGATAGCAAAGGCAGAACGGTAAGCTTTAAAAACGCGGTGATTATTCTCACGTCCAACGCTGGCGCGGCAGTTGCGCAAGCGGAAAAGACGGGCGTTTACGGCTTTGGGTCAGGCGATGACGATAAACGCGGTGGCGAAGAAACGGGTGCGAAACAATATGAAGCGATGAAAGAGAACATCACGAAAGCCTTGAAAGAGAAGTTTAAACCGGAATTTTTAAACCGCATGGACGACGTGATCGTGTTCCATCGCTTGACGGAATCGGATTTGACAAGGATCGGCGGAAAGATTGTTTCGTCGCTTGCAAAGCGTTTGTCCGAGCAACGCGGCGTGACGCTTACCGTAACCGAAAACGCGCTTAAAGCGCTTGTCAAAGAAGGTTATGACCCGCAATACGGCGCAAGACCTTTAAAACGCGTCATTCAACGCCGCATAGAAGATCGGCTCTCCGAAGCGATTTTGCTTGGGAAAGTACGTGGCGGTGGCCGTGTGACGGTGGATTTCGTGGGCGGAGAATTTGTGTTTTCCGCAGGGAACTAAAATAAGGAGAACGTTATGAAATTAACGACGGCAGGAGAATCGCACGGCAAGGCGCTTGTAGCGATTATAGAAGGGTTGCCAGCGCATTTAAAGCTGGATGCTCAAAAAATCAACCAAGAGCTTGCGCTTCGTCAAAGCGGCTATGGTCGTGGCGGGCGGCAAAAGATTGAGCGCGACGTGGTGGAAATTTTAACGGGCGCAAGAAACGGCGAAACGCTTGGAAGTCCGCTTACCCTTTGCATTTATAATAAGGATTTTGAAAATTGGGAAAACACTATGTCAAGCGGAGCTTGCGATGAAAAGGCAATGCAAGCCAAAAGCTTGACGAAAGTTCGCCCTGGACACGCCGATTTAACGGGTGTTTTGAAATTTGCGTGGTCAGATGCGCGAAACGTTTTAGAGCGCGCTTCCGCACGAGAAACGGCAATCCGCGTGGCTGCTGGGAGCGTTTATAAACAATATTTATCCGCGCTCGGCGTTGAAATTGCAGGCTACGTAAAAGAAATTTGCGGTGTGAAAGATCAAGGCGGATATACGTTTGACGAGCTTGCAAAGGCCAAAGAAACGGATACCGGTGTGCTGGACGAGCTCGCGCAAAAGCTTGCAAAAGAGAAGATTGACGAATTGAAAAAGGCGGGCGATACGGCTGGCGGCGTTGTGGAAATTCGCGTGAAAGGCTTGAAGAGCGGATTCGGTAGTGTGATGACGTATGCGGAAAAATTGGATGCGAACCTTGCGCAAGGGCTTATGAGTATTCAAGCGGTGAAAGGTGTTGCGTTTGGCATGGGCTTTAACGTAGGCAAAACGAGCGGAAAAGACGTGCACGACGAAATTTTTTATAACGAAAGCAAGGGATATTATCGGGAAACCAACCGCGCAGGCGGGATCGAAGGTGGCATGTCCAACGGCGAAGAGATTGTGATTTCCGTGGCAATGAAACCTATCCCCACGCTTATGAAAGGTTTAAAAACGATTGATTATATCACGAAAGAACAAGCGACGGCGGCTTCTGAGCGAAGCGACGTTTGTGCGATTTTTGCCTTGGAAGTGATAGCGGAAGCGGTTGTGGCGCAAGTAATTGCGGACGCCGTTTGCAAACGCCTTGGCGGCGATACGATAGCGGAAGTGAAAGAACGCTACGATAGGCTGGCTTAAAACGGAGCGAAACATGCAAGTGATTTCTTTAAACACGCCAAGCACGGCGAGCAAAATTTATATCGGCACGGACGCGATTAAAACGCGCCTGCCCGCTTTGACAAGCGGCGTAAAATGCTTTGTCGTAACGGATAGCAACGTTCACGCGTTATACGGCGATTTTTTCGCGCAATATTTTAACGGCGTAGAAATTTTCGTGCTTCCTGCAGGAGAAGAATATAAAAATTTTGCTTCCTTGCAAGCGATTTTAGAGAAAATGTCGGCGGCGGGTTTGCATCGCACTTCTCGTTTGTTTGCGGTTGGCGGCGGCGTGAGCGGTGATATAGGTGGGCTTGCAGCGGCGCTTTATATGCGCGGCATTTCCTGCGTGCAAATTCCTACGACGTTGCTTGCACAGGTGGATAGCAGTGTGGGCGGCAAAACGGCAATCGATCTTGGCGGTGTAAAAAACGTTGTCGGTGCTTTTTATCAGCCGCAAGAAGTGCTTGTTGATCCTGCGTTTTTAAAAACCTTGCCCTCGCGCGAGATGAAGTGCGGTTTGGGAGAAATTGTTAAATACGCGGCTTTGAACGGCGAAATTTTTGATTGCCTTGAAAAGGGCTTTAACGAGATAGAAAATCTTATATCCGCTTGTATCGAGCATAAAGCAGGCGTGGTGCAACGTGACGAAAAGGAAAGTGGCGAGAGAAAATCGCTCAACGTTGGGCATACGACAGGGCACGCGATCGAGCTTTCAAGCGGGCTTTCCCACGGTGAATGCGTGTTATACGGAACGTGGTTGGAAACAAATATGGCAATCAATGCGGGCGTTTGCGAAAAAGCTTACGGCGAGCGCTTGCTTGCCATCGTTAAACGCGCTTTAAACGTTGCGCCCGTTTCCACGCTTGATCTTTCTAACGTGAACGCGATTGCGCAAAAAGCAAAATCGGATAAAAAGAACGCCGACGATCAAAAGATTGTGATGTCGGTGGCAAAAGCTAAAAACGAATGGACGGTGTGGGCGTTGTCATTTGAAGAATATCAAAAGGCTTTGGAAAATGCGATTTTAGATTTTAAACGGGAGGGGCAGGTATGCGATCAATAACTCCGATAACGAGCTTTGAAGGCGAATTTGAACTCCCTGGCGATAAATCGATCACCCACCGCGCGATTATGCTTGGCGGCGGCGCGGAAGGAGAAGCGACGATCACGAACGCACTTATGGGCGAAGATTGTTTATCAACGTGCAGTTGTATGCGCTCGCTTGGCGCGAAAATTGAAGTCGATGGCACGACGCTTCGCGTGATCGGCACACCGCATTTCCGTCGCGGCAAAGAACTTAACTGCGGAAACTCGGGCACGACCATTCGCCTTTTGACGGGCTTTGCGGCAGGAAAAGGCATTGATGCGAAATTATATGGCGACGAATCGTTGTCGTCAAGACCCATGAACCGCGTTGCCGAGCCGCTTTCGCTTTTGGGCGCGGACATCAAAACGACGGACGGACATGCGCCCGTATACGTATCGCCGCGTGAGCTTTGCGGCGCGAGCGTGGAGCTTAAAATTTCTTCGGCGCAGGTGAAAAGCGCGGTGCTTCTTGCGGGCATTTCCGCAAGCGGAGAAACCACCGTTTTAGAGCCTGTCAAATCGCGTGATCACACGGAGCGTATGCTTGCGGCGATGGGCGCGGATATTCAAGTGAATGGAAACGAAGTGACGGTGAAGCGTAGCACGCTCAAAGCTGTGGACGTGTGCGTGCCTGCCGACATTTCTTCCGCGGCATATTTTATGGCGCTTGGCGCATTGAAGGGGAAAACGCTTTGTAAAAACGTGGGCGTCAATCCCACTCGCACGGGTATTTTAACGGCGTTTGATCGCTTGGGCGTGCAGTATAGCTTGCTTAATAGGCGTGTGTCGGGCGGCGAAGAAACCGCAGACGTGCTCGTTGAAAAATCGCATATGCAAGCGATTGAGCTCACGGCAAGGGACGTGCCTGCTATGATCGACGAATTGCCGCTTGTGGCGCTTTGCTGTGCGTTTGCCGACGGCGAAAGCCGTATCACGGGCGCGAAAGAATTGCGCGTGAAAGAGAGCGATCGGATCAAGACGACGGCGGAGCTTATCCGCGCGATCGGCGGCGATTGTGAAGAGCTTCCCGATGGCTTCATCATTCGTGGTAAGAAAAAGCTTGTCGGCGGAAACGTGGATAGCTATCTCGATCATAGAATTGCTATGACGGCGGCGGTGGGCTTGATTGCGTCGGAAAAGGGCGGGGAAATTTATCGGCCCGAATGCTGTGCAATCTCTTTCCCCGATTTCTTTGAAAAATTAGGTTTATAAGCAGGCAGGTACGAGATGAGCGTAAAAAAATTGCGCCTTGCTTTGATAGGAAAGGACGTTTCCAAATCTTCAAGCGAGCGCATTCACAAATTTATATTAAACGAGTTTGGCGTGGCGTGCGATTATGAAAAAATTTCTTGCGCCCCCGCGGAGCTTGATAGCGTTCTTCGTAGGCTTATTGGCGATTTCGATGGGTTTAACGTGACCATTCCCTATAAGCGCGACGTGTTTGAATATCTCGACGGCATACAAGGCGATGCGATGGCGTGCGGTGCGGTGAACACGGTGCTCTCTTGCACAAGGCAGGGCTATAACACCGACGGCATTGGTTTTTTGATGATGCTCTCCACGGCAGGCCTTACGGTGAAAGGCAAATCGGTGCTCGTTCTGGGTGCGGGCGGTTCGGGTAGAAGCTCGGCGGTTGCGCTTAAAAATGCAGGGGCAAAAGTCTTTATGTATCGTAGAAACCGCGAAGAGCTAAACGAAGTTTGCGCGCAACTTGGCGTGGAAGCGGTGAGCGATCCCGAGACGGGCGGTTTTGATATGCTTGTAAATTGCACGGGCGTTGGCATGCACGACACGGTGGGCAAATCACCTGTAACGGAAAAGGCGTTTTTAGGTGCGAGTGCGGCGATTGATCTTATCTACGAGCCTAAGCAATCGGAATTTTTAAAACTTGCCAAAGTGCAAGGCTTAAAAACGCTCAACGGCGCTTCAATGCTTTTCTATCAAGCGTATTTTGCCGATTGTCTATATTTAGGACGTGAGCCGAGCGAAGCGGAAGCAAAAGTATTTTATGAAAAATATTTAAAATCCACAACGGAGGAATAACGGTTATGAAAATTTTAGTGATGAACGGTGTCAATCTCAACCTCACGGGCAAACGTGAAAAGAGTGTGTATGGCACGGCAACGCTCGATGAAATCAATGAAAAAATCGCGGCGTTTTGTAAAGAAAACGGCGATCAAGTGGAATTTTATCAAAGCAACATTGAAGGGGAGCTTGTAAACAAACTTCACGAAGCGTTTTTAGAAAAACGTTTTGATGCGATCGTGTTTAATGCAGGCGCGTACACCCATTATAGCTATGCGCTTCGCGATGCCATCGCGGCAATTGATATTCCCGTGGTGGAAGTGCATATGTCCAACGTGCACGCAAGGGAAGAATTCCGCCAAAAAAGCGTGCTTTCCGAAGTTTGCAAGGGCGTAGTTTGCGGCTTTGGCGCAAACAGCTATCTCGCGGCAATCGTTGGGCTCAAAGATTAAAGGTAGGGCGGATATATGAATCTCGTTTTATGCGGTATGATGGGCGCAGGTAAATCGACGATCGGCGTCAAGGTTGCCGAGCTCACGGGGCGTAGGTGGTACGACACCGACGGCGTAATTTCCGATCGCCACGGTAAAATTTCCGACATTTTTGAATATTACGGCGAGCAGCATTTTAGAAAGCTGGAAACGGAAGTTGTGAAAGAGCTTGCGGGGCAGGATAATCTCGTCATTTCGACGGGTGGCGGACTCGTGCTCAAAAACGAGAACAACGCCGAGCTTCAAAAAAACGGCAAGATTATATTTTTACGTGCAACGCTCAAAACGCTCAATCAACGTTTGGTGGTGGACGGCACGCGCCCGCTTTTGCAAGCTTCCACCGAAAGCATTAGCGATCGGTTGTCGAAGCTCCTTAAAGAGCGCGCGCCCATTTACGAGCATGTTGCCGACTATATCGTGGACGTAGACGACAAAACACCCTTGGAGATTGCCAAAGAAATTGTAGCGCTTACGCAAGGGTTATAAAAAGCAAAGGGCAGGTATGCGTTGAAATGAAAAAAGCGGTGTTGATTACGGGTGGCGTTCGCGGAATTGGGCTTGCAATCGCGAAAGCGTTTCAAGCAAAAAATTATCGCGTTGTCGTCACTTATTCTAACGACGAAACGAGCGCGCTTAGCGCAAAAGAAGCGGGGATTGAAGTGTACCGTGCGGACGTTTCTAAGGAAGCGGACGTACTTGCGGTGTTTTCGAAATTGCAAAATTTAGACGTGCTTATAAACAACGCGGGCGTTTCGCTCGTGAAACAAATTCAAGACGTTTCGCTTTCGGAATTCGAGCGCGTGTTTGCCGTCAATATGGGTGGCGCGTTTTTATGCGCGCGCGAAGCGGCGAAGCTGATGATTGCCCAAAAAAGCGGCTTGATCGTCAACGTTTCTTCCGTTTGGGGAGAAGTGGGTGCAAGCTGTGAAAGTGTTTATTCCGCTTCCAAAGCGGCGCTTTTGGGCTTTACGAAATCTCTTGCAAAAGAGCTTGGCTATTCAGGTGTTCGCGTGAACGCCGTTTCCCCTGGGGTGATACAAACGCGCATGAACGAGCATTTTTCAAACGAAGATATGCTTTCATTACAAGCAGAAATCCCCCTTGGCCGTATCGGCGAAGGGGACGACGTTGCAAAAGCGGTGTTGTTTTTGGAAGAAAACGAATATATCACGGGTGTTGATTTGCCCGTAAACGGCGGCTTTTCTATCGTTTAAGCCGCACCAAGCTTAGTGCTTTTTTAAATAGCTTTCAAGCATTTGCTGGATAAACGCATCCGCAATTCCCGACGTGGGGGATTGCGGTGCTTTTTTATCGTCCGATTGGGATTGGTCCGAGTTGGACGAGTTGGGTGCGTTTGCCGCGTTTTCGGATCTTTCTGCATCCTTTTTAGAAGCGCAAGCTTGAAAAGTGCTAAACGTTTTTGTAAAGCGAGAAAGCTCGTTTAAAAAGCCGAGCATTTGCTCAGAATTTTTTAGACTGCTCATAAGCGGCTTCACGCTTTCAGGAAAATCGGGGTTTTGTGAAAGGCAATATAATAAAATCAGTGTTAGAATTTCCATGCTACACTATATGCTCGGTGTCCAAAAATTGCCCACTTGAATATGCTATAGGGTGGAGGTGACTATGAAAAGTTTTAAGTCTTATGCGAGCGAGCAACCAAGCGAGAAGGGGAAATCGAAAGAAAAGAAAGGGATTAACGCGGAAGATCTCACCAAACAAATCGCTTCGGCGTATCACGGAAAAAGCAACGCGGATATGCTGAAAAGTATTTTGGCGGAAGCGGAGAAAAGCAAACGCGCGGGCACGCTTTCCAATGATGAAATTGAAAATTTTTATCAAACGTTTTCGCCTATGCTGGATAGCACGCAACGCAAAAAATTGCGAGCAATTGTGGAAAAGTTAAAGCAAATTTAACTGCGCTCTATCTAAAATTTCAAGGGCGGATAAGAGCTCGTCAATTTCTTTTTCACAGTTAAAATGCGAAAAGGAAACGCGTACGAGCCCGCCTTCTAGCGTGCCGAGCGCGTGGTGCATAAGCGGCGCGCAATGTAAACCGCCCCGAACGGCGATATCAAAGCGCTCGGATAACAATTCCGCGATCGTTTCCGATTGTAAGCGTTGGTGCGAAAACGCCACGATCCCGCTTTCGTTGGGGATAGAATATAAGCGATAGTCTGGCATCTTTTTTAAACGCTCTATCATATAATCGGTCAGCGCAAGCGTGCGCGCGCGGATGGAAGCGAAGTTTGCTTTCAAATATCGCACGCCTTCGAACATGGACACGATCGCAGGGTGAGAAAGCGTGCCTGCTTCCAAGGCGTCGGGGTAAAAATCGGGCATAGTAAGGGATATGCTCAAAGAGCCCGTGCCACCAAGCGTGAGCGGAGTGGGATCAACGCGTTCCGAGAACAAGAGCGCGCCGCTTCCTTGAATCGCCATCAAGCCTTTGTGTCCTGCAAGCGCCAATAGATCGATACCTGCCCCCTGCATATCGATAGGGATATGCCCGCCGCCTTGCGCGCCGTCGCATAAAAAAAGCACCGATTTAGGGATCGCCGCGCGGATTTTAGCCAAGGGCGGTTTTGCACCCGTCACGTTGGAGGCGGTGGTCACGGCGACCAGCCGCGTGCTTGGTTTTATAAGAGAAGCAATCGCTTGCGGCGTGACGTTGCCATCTTTTGAAAGAGCGCAAACGTCGTAGTTGATCACGCCTGCATTTTTCAACGCTTCAAGCGGACGAAGCATGGAATTGTGCTCCATCGGCGTGGTGATTACGTGATCGCCCTTTTACAACACGCCAAGCAATGCATTATTTAACGCTTCCGTGCAATTTTTAGTGAAAATGGTGCGCTCGAAATCATAGCCGCCGAAAAAATCTGTTAAAGCTTTTCTCGTATCTTGCACGGCAAGGGCGCAGGCGAGCGCGAGCTTGTGTCCGCTACGCCCGGGATTGGCGCAAACCTTGATGGCGGAAAAAACGGCGGATTGCACGCAGTCGGGTTTTCTACCGCCTGATGCGGCGTTGTCAAAATAGATCATCTATGCACCTCTTTTTTGGGGATATACATAAAATATAGTATTCAAAAAACAAGGAGCATATGACTTATGATGATTTTAGCGGTGTTCCGCTCGCGCGCTCATAGCTTGGATTATGCACAACGATTGACGAGCTACGGCGTGGCGGCGACAACCGTTCCCACGCCCAAAGAAGCGAAGATCGGTTGCGGACTTTGCGTGCGTTTCGACGCGCGGTATTTTATTCGGGCGCAAGCGGTGCTCAGAACGGGAAAATATGCTACGTTCAAAGGCTTTTATAAAACGGATTTCGTAAACGGTAGAATGGTGGTTATGCCATATAATTATAGATAAAATTGTTGTAGAAAGCTTGCGTTTTTTAGGGTTTTGTGCTATACTCTAATTATGAAACAGGTAGATAAAAAAACGGCGCTTGCCGAGCTGGAAAGATTGTATAAGGGGTCTAAACCTGCGTTGCATTATAAAACGCCTTACGAACTGCTTATCGCCGTCATTTTGTCGGCACAATGCACGGACGAGCGCGTGAATAAGGTGACGAAAGTGCTTTTTGAAAAGCATTCCACACCCCAAACCATGCTTTTGCTCACGCAAGCGGAGCTTGAAAAATATATTTTTTCTTGTGGGTTTTACCGAATGAAGGCAGCGCATATTCTTTCCGCATCGCAGGATATTTTAGAGCGTTTTGGCGGCGAAGTGCCGCAAACGGTGGAAGAGCTCACGTCGCTTGCAGGCGTGGGGAAAAAGACGGCGAACGTCGTATATTCGGTGGCGTTTGGCGGAGATGCGATCGCGGTGGATACGCACGTGTTTCGGGTGAGCAATCGCTTGGGGCTTGCCAAGGGCAACACGCCGCAAAAGGTGGAAGCGGGGTTGAATAAAGCCATTCCAAAAAAGGATTGGTCGAGCGCGCACCACTGGCTTATTTGGCATGGTCGAAAGGTGTGTCACTCGCAAAAACCCGATTGTGAAAATTGCACGCTTTCAAACGTTTGCGATTATTATAAAAAAACGCATCAATCAAACGAATAAAACGCATAAAACTCCCTTTTCTTTCTCAAACTATGGGAAAAGCAAAAGGGAGTGTTTTTTTATGCAAGAAAAAGAAAGTTGTGTTTTAGAGCGCCTTGCAGGGATAGAAGATCTCGTGGAGAAAAAGGTGAAAATCTATTCGCGTTTGCTCATGGACGCCGCACTTGCGGAAGATATGGAAACGCTTGCTTCTCGCCATGCAAAGCGGAAAACCACGCTTGAATGTTTGGCGCAAGGCAAAACCAAACAAGCGGAAAAGCGAAAAAAGGAAGCCGGCAAAGATAGTGAAAGTGAACAGGGGGAAGAAGAATGAAGCTTGAAAAACGGGAAATTACGCTCAACGAATTCGATAGCTTAAAGGATGCGTTCTACGCGGAAAAAATGCTAATCGTCGAATACGTCCACGCGCTTGAAAAAGCGGAACGCAAGGAAACACAAGGGGAGCTGCTTCGGCTTATGCAAGAGATAGGGGAAGATATGCTTTTCGTGCGAGATCTTATGCGCGGCTCGGCCATTGAAAACGATAAATAAGAAACAAAAAGTCTTGTTCCGTAATTTTTCCAATAAGTCTTTTGTTTTTATATTTTCTTAG
>JAZOLI010000118.1:0-9220 GCA_045652965.1 Candidatus Scatosoma sp. | reverse complement strand
TAGAAAACGCAATCAAGCTTTCGTGTTTGCTACGATAATGCCACGTCAAATGGCGTTGGGGCATATGGATCGCCAAGCAATCGTCGAGTACGCTTTCCATGTCTTCGTTTTCAAGATTGTCTTCATCCACAAAGTTGGCATGGAAAAACGACGTGGGCGGTAATTGTTTGGGATCGCCTACGATCACCGCGCTCTTACCACGCGCAAGCGTACAAATGGCTTCCGCGGTGGGAATTTGCGAAGCTTCGTCGAAAATGACCATATCAAACAATCCGTTTTCCGCTTGTAAATATTGCGAAACGGTGATCGGGCTCATGAGCATACAAGGCGCAAGCCGTTTGATAAGCTCAGGAATTTCTTCAAAAAGTTTTCTAAGCCCGTTGCCACGAAGATTAGATTTTTCTAAGCGAGCAAAGTTTGCCACTTCCAAGCTTAAGCTTCCTTCCGTATCCTGCGTAGGAATGCGGGAAAGAAGTTTTGCCCTGATCGCTTCTTTGGTAAGGCGAGAAAATTCTTCCATCGTGATGCGCAAGCTTTCCGCCCGTTCTTCCGCAACCGCCGCCGAGAAGCGAGAGAGCACGGGATCGAGTGGAATGTTTGTTTGCAAGAAGTTCTTATAAACGTTCTTTTCAAAGCTATCGATAATGTTCTCACTCGTCACCGAACCGTTTTCAAGCGCGACGGTGATGAACGTTAAACCAGCTTCATCAAGCGCTTTCGTCGTCTTTTTATACATACACCAAGGCGCGAGCATATCAATGTTTTCGATGAGCGCGCCTGCCTTAGACACGTAATATTCAAGCACGTCTTCTTCAGGCGTTTTCGTTTTATCCGCCGCCGTGGCATAAAGGAAACTTTCTTCCGCCACTTTAAAGCTTTCAAGGGAAGCCATAAAACCTTTCAAAACGGGCATCGAATAGCCGTTTGCCGCGCGGATGCACATGCTGTTAAAGCTATCCGCGTTATAATCCATAAACACGGAAGCGCAAAGCTCGTGCAAACGATATAAATCTTCCAAGAAATGTAAGCGCGCGTCGAAAAAGTCCACCCTGCCGAACGCAAACGTGAAATAGCTGGAAAGTTTGGTGCTCGTTTTAATGCGTTCCATCGCTTCGTATATCGCGTATACGTTTTCAAGGCGCGGCAAAATTTCTTCCGCTTCCATATTCTCTATGGAAACTTTGGAAAGCTTTTTAACAACCGCTTTCACCGCTTTGCTGCGCTCGTAATTTACACCGCCTTCTTCGAGCCATTTGCCAAGCTCTTGATATTCTTTGGAAATATCCACAAGCTTTTTATGCGCCTTAAAATATCTTTCAAGGCAAGCGTCAAGCCGTTTGTTTGCGTTGAAAAAATCGAAAAATTCTTCTTCGTCTTCTTTAAAATATTTGTTCAGTTTTCCACTAGAAAGAAGAGAAGCAATTTCAAAAAGCCCGTCGAGTTTCTTTCTCGTGAGCGTGCTGATTTTTTGGCGATAAAGATCCAAAAACAACGCGACGTAGTTTTTCAAATGCTTAATTTCCGCGATCACCACTTCCGACGCGCAATAGAGCGCATCGCGCGTGCAAAGATCATATTCGGTTAAATTGACGTTGGAGAAAGGCGAATTATAAACGCCACCGCATTCTTTCGCCGCCGCAGCAGCAGCCACCATCATGTGCTCGTAGGCATCGATCTTCTCTTTCGTCAAGCCGTCGTAGAACGTGCTTTCGATGTTCATGATATCGGGCGCGTTTTTATTTTTTAACGTGATAAGGAGCGCTTCGTATACCGACACACCCAAACGACGTTTTTTATGAAGCGCGGCGATCGGCTCAGACAAATCCGTTTTTAAACTAACAATCGCTTCCGCCTTTTCCATAAGCGAAACGCTTTCCTTTTCCCCTGCAAGCGCGAGCGTAGAAGAAAGTTTCTGCAACACGTCCGTTTTGCTTGTCTTATTCGAATGCAATTCCAAACAAAAATCGCCAAGCCCAAGCCCGTCTAAACGCTTTTTAACAACCGAAAGTGCGGCTTGCTTTTCTGCAACGAACAACACGCGTTTGCCTTCGTATAAAGCGTTGGCGATCATGTTCGTGATCGTTTGCGATTTACCCGTGCCGGGAGGCCCATGCAACACGAAACTCTTGCCTGCTTGCGAAAGGGCGATTGCTCCCCATTGCGAAGCATCGGCAGGCAGTGGTGTGAGCGTGGTTTCAGGACGAGCTTCATCTTCCTTTAAGCTATCTTCGGGTACACCTGCCCAAATGGAATTATCTAAAAGCGCTTTGATAAGGGGATTTTTAGAAAACTCGCCGATGTTTTGTTTGAGATCATACCACATTTGGTAGCCTGCAAACGAGAAAGCGGCGATATACGCATCGTCGAACACTTCCCAATTTCGCATGCCCACCACTTCCATGCGCACCATAGCAAGGATTTCGGAAATTTTTAATCCCTGTATCATGTTGCCAAGACCACGCATATCAATGTTAAATTCTTGTTTTAAATATTCAAGCAAAGTGGAATTGACGGACGGCTCTTCATCGGTGAGCGAAACGGCGTACCCTGCTCCCCCCTTACTCTTTTTAAGCAACACGGGTTGCAAAATCAAGGGCGCGTAGTGTTCCGCCCCGTCTTCACGAGTGTACCATTTCAAGAAACCAAGCGCGAGATATAAAATTTTTGCGCCCGATTCTTCATACGTTTCTTTGTTCTTTTTCATAAGACGGCTCACCGTTTCAGCGAGCGTCTTTTCATCTAAATACGTTCTTAAAATCCCCGAACGGTTCTCAAGCGCAATGAGCTCTCGCATGCCTTTCACCTGGGAGCTTGCGCCAAATTTTACACCGCGTTTTGCGATCCCAAACGCTTCGGGGTTCGCAGGCGCAAACGTGAGTTCACTCTCTCTCGTCAATGCATCCAGCGTGGAATCGGCATCAGCGGAAAGCAAATGCACAGTCGATTTAGCCGAAGCGAAATGCAAAAGCGCGTTCTTCATGGAAAGATCGAGCAAGCGGCGTTCCCATTGCTTATCTTTCGTTTGATCGTTATCGATAGAAAGCTTACGCGACGACGTTAAATCAAGCGGCGCGGCATCAGGCGCGGTGTCGTCTTCAGATAAAATTTCATAACCCTTTAAATTTCTCGCACGCATAGGCAACGGTTTCACGTTAGACATACGAGAGCGGCGCACGTCTACGTATTTATCATAATACCCTGCATCGCACTTTTCCTTAAAATGCACTTCCGACGTCGAATACGCCGCATTTTTATCGGAAAACACGTCTTCTATATCAAAGCAACTCACGTTGTTGATGCCGTCCGAAACGTATGCATCCAAGCGCGAAATATCGTCGGAAACGGTATCCAAAAAGCAATTATCGTAAAGCCAAACACCGCAAGTGATTGCCTTATCCCCGAAAACGAGCACGGGGTTAAAACCCATACTCTCCAAGCACGAGCAAGCAAAGAGCGACATTTCAAGCGCGCTCGCGCGGCGATCGGCAAGAATTTTCACCCCTGCCCCTGCTTCCACGGGACGAGTGATATCCGCTTCTTTTTTATCCACGGCAAGGCGGCGAAGTGCGGCGTACAAAGCCGCAATCACACGGCGTACGGCGTTTTTATCGTTGCCTATATATCCGCCAATCTCCGCTTCCGCGCCCCATTTTTTCAGTTGATCAATCACTTCCGTTTGCAACTTTGCGCAATCGGCAAGTCTTGGACGGACGAACGAAGCAAGCTGTTCGGCGTTTCCGTTCACGCCCTGCCAAAAATCAAAAGGCAACGCCGTGACGGTAAACTCGGTGCGTGCAAGCACCTTTTTATCCTTTCGAAGTGTCACTTCGATTTGCTCCAACTTCACTTCTTCAAGATTGGAAAAATAAAGGGGAGAAAAAATGTTTCCCAGCGCGATTTCCACCGCGCTTTCAAAAGGAATTTCTTCAAGCTGTTTCTCGCAAGGAATCAACATGCCGTTTTCGTTCATCACGCTAAGCGTTAAACCTTCGATCCCTTCTTCGCCGACGTTTTTAACCTGTAAAGACGAAAACAACGGACGGCACGAAAAATAATCGGCGTAAGAAACAACCTTTGCCGTTTCCCCGACGAGCGAGAGCCATTCTTCCCATTTTTTCGTTTTCTGCGCCATAGCAACCTCCCCATCTTTTTAATCACTTCTATTATACCTGATTTTTCCAAAAAAAGCAACCTTCCAAACCATCTTTTTTAACCCCTTTTTTTCTCCTACCCCTTAGCAAAAATATTTTTTTATTTTTGAACGAATTCTGCTTGACAATCAATACTATGCATTATATAATATTGTATATAAAGTAGTAAGGAGAGAGCTATGGACGCGCAGTTAAAAAAAGGACTTTTAGAAGTTTGCGTGCTTTCGGCGATAAGAAACGAAGAATCATACGGTTATAAGATTATATCCGACCTTGCGCCGTATATCGAAATTTCCGAATCGACGTTATACCCCATTTTGCGAAGATTAGAGCAAAGCGGCGCGGTGAAAACACGTTGTGCAGAACATAACGGGCGGCTTCGGAGATATTTTAAGCTAACGCCTATCGGACTTCAAAAAATCGAAGAATTTATCGAAACCATCGACGAATTTGAAAGAATCAGCAAGTTTATTTTACAAGGAGAACGGGCATGACGGAAAAAAATTGGGAAAAACGGCTCGCGCGCCATTTGTCGGCGCTTTCTAAAACCGAGCGAAAACAAGTGATTGATTATTATCGTGAAATGTACGGAGATAAAAGGGAAGCAGGATTTTCCGAAGCGGATATTCTCGCCGAGTTCGGCTCGCCCGAAGAATGTGCGGCGAAAATTTTGGCAGGCGAAAACGTCCAACCTACTCCCCAAAAACAGGCAAGAAAAAACTTCTCCCCTGCCGCAATCGTCGGCATGGTCTTTTTGACTTTACTGCTCATAATTCCGCTTACCGCCACGGCGTTTGCGTTGATTGCAAGCTTTTTTGCTGTTTCCGTTTCAGGCGCGGTCGTTGCCATCGCAGGCGCTATCTATGCAATCGGCGCGCCTATCGTTTCCATCGGTTCGCTTTCGGCGGCGGGAATCGTTGCGCATTTTGCGATTGGTATCGCTGCTTGCGGCGTAGGTTGTTTGCTCTTCGTTGCATTTAAGTTTTTGACAAAATATCTTGCGATCGGCACAGGCAAAGCTCTTAAAATTCTCTATCAAGGCAGGTTTTGATGATGAAAATAGATAAATTTATTTTATGGCTTGGCGTTATACTTTTATCGATTGGCGCAATCACGTTCGGCGCGGCGTTCGCGTTTTCGGGGTTTCAGCTTGATTTTTTATCCAATGTAAAAACAATCACAAAGCGTTTTGACGAGAGCGCAGAAAACCCCATTCAATCGGTTGCAATCGATTTTGAAAATGCAAAGCTTGAAATTCGTATACAAGACGACATCGATGCGCTCTCAATCGAATATCCGCAAGCGCAAAACAAAAAAGGCGAAAACATAAGTGAAATTACCGTGAATGAAACGGATGGCAAAATCTCGATCGTTGAAAGTTATAAAGCGCATATAAATCTTTTTTCTTGGAATTTTGAAGAGCCCACTCTCGTTGTATATTTGCCGCAAGAGCGCGTATACGCGTTAGATTTACAAGCAGACACAGGAGACATACGCTTCGCAAACGGAAATTTAAACGTTTCAAAGATCACGTTAAAAGCAACGACGGGAGATATTTCCACCAAAGCTTGCACCATATCTTGCACGGGTGAAGCGCGTTTTGAAACGACTACGGGCGATATAAACGTAGGTGAATTATCCGCGCAAACGGTTGTTTTGGAAACAACCACAGGTGATTTAACTGCACATAAAGAGATGAAAGCGGAAGATTCCCTTTCCTTAAAAGCCACGACGGGCACGATAAAAACGTTGAGTGAAATTACCGCCGAAACCATCACGGCGCAAGCGAGTACGGGCGATTTAAAACTCACGGCAAATATATATGCAAATGCGATCACTTTGAAAATGACCACGGGTGATTTGACCGCACGGATCGCCGGCAAAAAAGCCGACTATTCTATTCAAGTTTCACATTCTACAGGCGATAGCAATTTATCCACGCAAACGGGTGGGACGAAAACGTTGAACGTTTCCTGCAGCACGGGAGATATTTACGTTGTGTTTAGCGAATAAAAACATAGAAAAAGCGGGGGCAGGTGTGCGTTGAACGCACACCTGCCCCTATTTTATGTCCTGTTTTTTATTCTAAATATTGTGAAACCGCATAAGACAATCTATCAATCACTTCTTCCAAATCGCCAAAGAGCATACAGCCCGCCGCGCGGATATGCCCGCCACCGCCGAACGTTCCTGCCAATTTGTTTACGTCGGCATAATTTTTAGAGCGCAAGGAGATTTTATATTTTTTATAATCCACTTCCATGATCGAAGCGGCGATTTCCACCGTGTCTACGTTGAGCGGAAAATCGACAAAGCCTTCCGTCATGCCGTTATCTGCGCCGCATTGTTTCATAACGTCCTGCGTGATCGTGATCACCGCAAACCTATCATCGAAGAAATAGCGCATTTTGCCCATCACTTGCGCATGCAACGCCGCGCGCGCTTTGGATTGTTTTTTGAAAAGGTGATAATGATAATATCTCACGTCCGCACCTGCCGCCGCGAGCTTGGCTGCCAGCGCAAACGCTTCTTCACCAACGTCGTCGTGGGAGAAATTGCCCGAATCGGTAAGCAAGCCCACAAGCAGATATTCCGCCGTTTTTTTGCTAAGCGGCGCACCCAGGTGTTCGATCAATTTCGCCACGTTCATGCAATTTGCCGCGCATTCGCGCACGTAGTTAAAATCAGCAAAGCGTTCGTTGGAGATATGATGATCGACGTTCACCGTGTCAATCTTTTTGCGCGTTGCCGCTAAAAATTCGTCGGAAAGCGCGCCAAGGCGTTGAACGTTGCTACAATCCACACACACAAGCAAATCAAACGGCTCGCTCGGATTTTTTAAAACCTTGTCGACACCGTCCAAAAAAGCAAGATTAGACGGAACGTCCGTTTCCACGCAAACTTGGTTTTTTATACCCAAATCGCTAAGCGCATTTGCAAGCGAAAGCGCGCTCCCGAACGCATCGCCGTCGGGGCGCATATGCGTGAAAATCGCCACGCTTTTCGCTTTTTTAATTTTGTTTGCAATTTGTTCTAAGCTTGCGTTCATCTTTCAATCTTTCTTAATCTTTTTAAACAACTCGTCCATTTTCGAGCCATATTCCATGCTCTTATCCATGCGAAAAGTGAGCGCAGGCACGGTGCGCATACGCATCACTTGCGAAAGCTCGTGCCGAATAAATCCTGCGTTTTCTTGCAAAAGCGCAAACGAACGCTTGGTTTCTTCTTCATTCACGCCGTAAATGCTAACGTAGACAATCGCCGTTTTCAAATCGGGCGCAACGTCCGCTTCCGTCACGGAAATCAAACCTTTAAGCTCAGGGTTGCGATCTTTCACAAGCCGCAAAAGCTCGCTAATTTCTTTTTGATATTCGCCGTTTAATCTCGAAGTTCTCGAAACTTTCATTACGCTTTAATTTCCTCCGTCACGTAGCATTCGATAATATCGCCTACGCGGATTTCGTTGAAGCCTTCGATCGCACAACCACATTCGTAGCCGTAGCTCACTTCTTTCACGTCGTCCTTGAAGCGTTTGAGTTGCTTCACACCGCCTTCGCAAATCATAATATCTTCACGATAGATACGAAGCTTACCGCCACGCACGATCTTGCCATCCGTCACGTAGCAACCTGCAATCGTGCCAACGCCCGTGATGTTGAACGTTTGACGCACCTCACATTTACCCGTGAGCACTTCTTTAAGCTTGGGCGCAAGCATACCTTTGAGCGCCGCTTCCATATCGTCGAGAAGCTCGTAAATAATGCGATAGCTTCTCACGTCCACTTTCGAGCTTTCCGCAAGTTTTTTCGCCTTGGTGTCGGGGCGAACGTTGAAACCGATAATGATCGCGTTCGCGCTATCGGCGAGCATAACGTCGCCTTCGTTGATTGCGCCTGCCGCCGCGTGGATAACTTTTACACGCACTTCTTCGTTCGTCAATTTTTCAAGCGATTGCTTCACCGCTTCCACACTACCTTGCACGTCGCCTTTGACGATCAAGTTAAGTGTTTGCATCTTGCCTTCTTCCACTTGCGCAAAGATATCGTCAAGCGAAACACGGCTTTGTTCCTTGATCATGCTTTCGCGTTGTTTGTTCTTTCTTTCTTCTTGCACTTGCTTCATAAGCGACAAATCAACCGCTACGATGCTATCGCCAGCGTTGGGCACGTCTTCCAAGCCAAGAATGGAAACCGCCATAGACGGTCCAGCTTCTTTAACAGGTTTGCCTCTGTCATCGAACATAGCACGCACACGCCCCATGGTCGTACCCGAAAGGATGTTGTCGCCCGTGCGAAGCGTACCCGTTTGCACGATAATGCTTGCCACAGGACCTTTGCCCTTATCAAGCTTCGCTTCAATGATCGTACCTTTCGCGGCGCGATCGGGATCAGCTTTAAGCTCTTGCATTTCCGCAACAAGATTAACCGAATCAAGCAAATCGTCAATGCCCATACCTGTGAGCGCGGAAACGGGAACAACCATCGTGTCACCACCCCATTCTTCGGGAACAAGCTCGTGTTCAAGAAGCTCTTGTTTCACTCTATCGGGGTTGATTTCGTGTTTATCCATTTTGTTCATAGCAACGATGATAGGCACGTTCGCCGCTTTCGCGTGATTGATCGCTTCCACCGTTTGCGGCATGATACCGTCATCCGCCGCAACGACGAGAATAACGACGTCAGTCACTTGTGCACCACGTGCACGCATTGCCGTGAACGCCGCGTGACCGGGCGTATCGATAAAGGTAATTTGTTTGCCTTTTGCCGTCACCGTGTAAGCACCGATGCTTTGCGTGATGCCACCCGCTTCGCCGCTCGTAACTGACGTGGAACGAATTTTATCAAGGAGCGACGTTTTACCATGGTCAACGTGCCCCATAACCGTAACGACGGGAGCACGCGTCACAAGCTTGCTTGCATCTTCCACCGCCGTGGTGTCCATAAGCACTTCTTCCGCCGTCTTTTCAGGCTTATATTGAAGATCGATGCCCATATCCGCCGCCATAAGCGCTGCGTTAACATAGTCAATCGAATCGTAGATGCCTTTCATGATAAATTCTTTGAAAAGCC
>JAZOLI010000117.1:0-4232 GCA_045652965.1 Candidatus Scatosoma sp. | reverse complement strand
AAACGCCTCCCTTGTGGGGGCGTTTTTGCATACGGTGAAAAGGCGAGAACTCACGAGTTCGCGTGAGCCGCTTGCGGCGAAACTTTCCGAGGGTTCCCTTTTAAGGGTATCGGAAAACGTCGCGGGTGCACCAAAACGCCTCCCTTGTGGGGGCGTTTTTGCATACGGTGAAAAGGCGAGAACTCACGAGTTCGCGTGAGCCGCTTGCGGCGAAACTTTCCGAGGGTTCCCTTTTAAGGGTATCGGGTTTTTATGTAATCAGCTAAAAAAATCATAAAAATATGCGATAAAAGTGATTGACATTTAAAGGGGGCAGTGCTATAATAATCATAGTCCTTTCGGCGACAATGCATATGGAGGCATAGTCTCAGTTGGTTAGAGCGCTCGCTTCACATGCGAGAGGTCAGGGGTTCAAGTCCCTTTGTCTCCACCAAAATAGGCGGTTTTTGATTGATTTTCGATTAAAAACCGCCTATTTTTTTATTTTTGCAAAAGAATAAAAATGCAAATTTGGGGAAGAATTGGGGAATTTTTACCACTTATTGAGCTTCTTACCTTCTTTTAGAAGGTATTTGTCCGAAAGATCCGTGTAGGTGTTTCCAAGAACGCCGAGCGAGTGTCCGACGAACTCGTCGCGCGCTGCATCCGCAACACCTAATTCTTTACACCGTGTATAGAACGTTGTGCGCAGGTCGTAGAGTTTGTGCCCAGGGCAAAAATCTGGAAAGCGTTTGGACATCATATATGGGGAATGATAAAAATAATATGGCGGTTCGACGTATTTCCCCGTGAAAATGTACCTGTAACAGGTGGGAAGAAGAAATACAGACAAAAGAAAAAGCCTCGCAAGTAATCGAGGCATAAAAAAAGAAAGTGCCACCGCCTTGTTTAAGGCTCTTTGGGTGGGAGCTACAAGGACGAAACGGAAAACTGTAACACCGAGCTAAACACTTTCTATTTGTTATTATAAAGGATTGATTTACAAAAGTCAATCCTTTTTATAGGGAAATTTGCAAATAGTGGAATGAAAATCGATAATTGATAAAAAGGGGAAGCGCCGACAAAAGCGGGTTAGCGTGTCGGCGCTTCCTTTTTATTCGATACAATTTGTGTTTGGAACAGAGCTTTGTTTTTTGGGGTATTTTTGGGTATTAAGTCGCGAAAACCCTTTATTTATAAGGCTTTCAGCGTTGTTCAATCTTGGTTCAAGTACCTTTGTCTCCACCAAAAAAATCGACAAGTTTCGGCTTGTCGGTTTTTTTATTATCCGATCACGCGGCTTTGAACAGGCGAACGGCAAGGGCGGTCATATCGTCTTTTGCGACACCGCCGTAGGCTTTGAGCGCGCTCTCCAAAAGCAAATCGGTAAGTTGTTGGGGGTTGTTTGCAGGAATGTTTTTAAGCACGTCGTAAAGATCGGTGGTCGAGCCGAATGCGCCCGTGATGCCGTCGCTTAAAAACAAAAGGGTGTCATTTTCTTGCAGTTCATAGCTTGCCGTTTCAGGGCGAAGCGAATCCAAAATCCCTAAGGGCAGAGAATCGCTATCGAGCACTTTCACAGTGTTTCCCGAAAGGATAAAGCCAACGGGCGAGCCAATTTTCACGATATCCGCCCTGCCGCAATCGAGATCAACCACGGCAACGTCGACGCAGGCAAACGTTTCTTCCTTGCTAAAAGTGAGCAGTTTGTTTATGGTCGAGAGCACGGAATTTGGCGGCATTTTCGCCCGATAAAAGCTCTCTAGCAAAGATATAGTGCTCTCCGATATCCGCCGTGCATATTCGCCGCTCCCCATGCCGTCGGAAAGGGCGACCATAAATCGCCGTTCGTCGATGCGAATGACGGAATGGGTGTCGCCGCTTGCCGTTTCGCCCGTCTTTTTCGCACTCGTCACGCCAAACGCGGCATCGAAGCGTGGCTTTTTGCGTAAAATACAACAATATTTATCGCTCGTGAGCGCAATGCGCTCGGAAATAATCATAGCCGTTTTAAATTGTTCGCTGGCAACGGCGGCAATTTTTTTAACGTTCGCTTTGCCGAACGTAATCAAGGAAAGAGTGGGGTTGTTTTCTTCGCCGTAGACAAGCACTTCCGAGCAAACGATGCCTGCAGATAAAAGGGCGATGTTCAAGGCGCGTTCTTTGTCGGTGTAAATACGCAATGGCTCGCTTTGTTCAAGGGCAAGATTTTTCAAAATTTCACTCACACCCTGCGCCTGTCCAGCAAGCAAAGCACGCCCGCTTGCTGCATTTTCCGTCTCCGTCATATATTTCCGATAATCGCCGAGCTGACGATTAAGCGCGTATAAAACGCCGCTTTGATTGACGCAGGTATCCGCAAGCGCGGCAGGCACGTCCATTAAATTGACCTTTCCTTTCAAGCATCCCACGTCCACGAGCCGAGCAAGATCGGCGCTAACGCCCCGTTTTTGGCAGGCGCGTCGCTGAGCACAAGTTTTGCACGCTTCTTCCGCCACGGCGTTTTTGATAAAGTCTTTTGCGCTTTCTTCGGCTTCGCTTGTGCCGAGCGCCGAAAAGGTAGTTTGAATTTCTCTAAACACCGCTGAAATTTCAAAAAGCTGCTCTCCAATCGCCGCGCGGTTGCGGTTGATTGCCACGCGGGATAGGTGTTTTTCACGATAAAATACGAGTCTGTTTTCCATCTCACGGATAAGCGTCGTGGGGATTAAAATGAATAAAAGCGCAGGTAAAAGCGCCGAGAGCGTGGCTTGGACAAGCTGGGGCGTTTCAAAGGCGTATAACCCGTCGAAATAGCCGTATAAAAAGAAAACGGCAAGGCAAGCGAGCGCGGCGGCAAGCCTGCCCGATTGCATAAATAAAACGATCGCCACGCCGTAAACGAAAAACCGTTCCAAAGCAGGAACGCCTATGAGCATAAGCGGCAGGGAAAGCACGAACGCGCAAACGATCGCCGAAGCGTTTTTCGTGGCGCAAGCAAAGGTAAGCAAAACGAACAATGCAACACCCATGTATGCGTTCACGCCAAAAAAACGGGTTATTCCCACACCCACGAGCACAAAGAACAACACGATAAAAACAAGTTCTTCGCCCTTTAACCGGCATTTGAGAAGCTTTTTTAAGAGTGCGTTAATGGCAACGGCAAACACCGCCGCAAGCAGGAACGTGAGCGCGGATATAATCACCTTTTGCACGAGATTGCTTTCTAAAAAAGGCACGCCAAAGTCAAGGACGTAGGCTTGAAAGGGCGCAAACGCAACAAAACCGCCGAGCGACAGGGACAGACATAAAAGGGGTAGAAAAGCGTTTTGCTTACCCCCCGATGCTTGTAGCCGTTTTTTCAGCGAAAAACCAACCCAAAGCAAAAAGGCTTGTCCAAAGGCAAGCAGCGTTTGTTCAAGGCTTGCTCCAAGTAGCGAGATAAGAAAAAAAGATAATGCGCCCACGCCCGTCGACAACTCTGCCGCGCCCATGGCATACACAAGCGCAAGCGGCAACGGCTCGCCGTTATCCCCAACGTATCGTAAAAACAAAAGTGCCGCCCCGAACAAAACATATAGAAAAATATGAGCAAAATCCGTTTGTTTTTTAACCATCATAAAACACTCCCTGCTTTGATTTTCCTGATTATTATAAAATAAAAACAAACGCAAAATTTGTATATTTTCAGTGAAAAAACAAAATTTATGCCTGTTTTTCAAGCGGTGTTTTTTGCTTGCTTTTTTTATTGCAATTTGATATAATATTATCGATAAAAGCAAAGGAGAAAAAATTATGCCGAAAATTGCTGTAAAGAAATTGAAAGAAGATGCCATTTTGCCTACCTACGGTTCGGAATTTGCCGCAGGTGCTGATTTATATGCGTTGCCGAGCGAAGGGGATATCGTGTTTGCGCCCTTTGAAACGAAACTCATCCACACGGGTCTTGCGATGGAAATTCCCGAAGGCTATGCAGGCCTTATCTACGCAAGAAGTGGGCTTGCCGCAAAGAGAAGTCTTGCGCCCGCAAACAAAGTGGGGGTGGTAGACGCCGATTATCGTGGTGAGATTATGGTGGCGCTCCACAATCATTCGAACGTAGAACAAAAAATTGCGGCGGGCGAGCGCGTGGCGCAGCTTGTTGTTGCTCCCTTTTTAAAAGCGGAATATGAAGAAGCGGACGAGCTTTCCACAACCGTTCGCGGTGTGGGCGGTTTTGGGAGCACGGGCACGAAATAAGGAAGGTTGATCGTTATGTCGATGAGAATGAGAAA
>JAZOLI010000116.1:0-28647 GCA_045652965.1 Candidatus Scatosoma sp. | reverse complement strand
AGCTTCGGGCGAAGATGCGCTCTTCACGTCGATCTTCCAACCGGTAAGGCGTGCCGCAAGACGAGCGTTTTGACCATCTCTACCAATCGCAAGGGAGAGCTTTTCATCGGGCACAATCGCCATCGCGCTCTTTTCCCCTTTTGCCGTTACGGAAAGCACAACCGCAGGAGAAAGCGCCTTGTAGATGAATGCAAGCGGATCTTCGTTCCAAAGGATGATGTCGATCTTTTCGCCGCCGAGTTCTTCCACAACCGCGTTCACTCTCGCACCGCGATTACCTACGCACGCGCCCACCGCGTCCACGCGAGCATCGTTGGATACGATTGCAATTTTCGTGCGGTGACCCGCTTCACGCGCCACCGATTTGATTTCTACGATACCTTGCTTAATTTCAGGCACTTGTTCTTCAAAAAGCTTTCTAACCAAGCCTGCCGCCGAACGAGATACCACGATTTGCGAATTTCTACCGCTATTTTTTACGCGTCTTACAAACACTTTAAGGCGATCGCCGATTGCATATTTTTCGCTAGCAACTCTATCTTGAGCAGGCATAACGCCTTCCGTTTTCTTGTCGCCAAGCTCCACGTAAACGTTGCGTTCGTCGATTTTGCGAACGACGCCTTCCATAAGTTCGCCTTCCTTATCCGAGAAAGCGGAGAAGGTGTTGTCGCGTTCCGTTTCGTGCAATTTTTGCAAAATCACTTGCTTTGCCGTTTGCGCCGCAATACGGCCAAAATCTTTGGGCACAAAGCTTCTTTCGATCACGCCGCCCACTTCCGCATCGGGAACGATAGCTTGCGCATCTTCCAAAGAAATTTCCTTGTCCTTATCCACCACTTCTTCCACGATATAACGAGCCGCCTTGAATTCGATCGTGCCTTTTTCCGCATCAAGGGAAACGGTAATTTCCGCACCGCCTTCATATTGCTTTTTATAAGCCGAAGCAAGTGCATTGGCAAGCGTTTCGATGAACGCTTCTTCGCTGATCCCCTTTTCTCTCACCAAATCGGTAAGTGCCGCAAAAAACTCCTTGTTTTCCATAAGTTTATTCTCCTGTTTATAATTTCCTAAATTATTCTAAACCGCTAAAATCAATCGCGCGACAAATTTTTGCAATTTTCGCCTTTTCAATTTTAAGCGTTTCTTTCTTTTCTAAAATTTCTACGCAATGCTCGTCGTAGGATACGAGCGTGCCTTCAAAAAACTTCTTGCCTTTCATCGGCGCGTAGAGTTTCACTTCCACCTTTTGCCCCTTGCACTTTTCAAAATCGCGCGCGGTTTTGAGTGGTCTATCTAAGCCCGGGCTCGACACGTTGAGCGTGTAAGGCGTTCCAAAAGTGGGGTCGATTTCGTCTAAAACGGGGTCAATTGCTCTATGGAAACGTTCGCACGCGTTCAAATCCACGCCGCCATCCATGTCGATATACACGGTGAGCGCAGGCTCTTTGCCTTGCTTGAATTCGATTTCCACAATTTCAAGCCCTTGCTCGGTTGCAATCGGGAGCAAAGCGTTTTCAATTTCTTCAATGGGTTTAATTTTCATGAAGTTCCCCTTATAACGTTATTGAGAGCGGATTTAATTCCGCTCTCAATAATCAACGTCAATTATTAAGTGTCTTTATTATACCATTATCTTTTTGAAAACGCAAGCGTTTTACACGAATTTTGCGAAATTTTCTTTTGCTTTCCTTTTAATATAGATAATATCTAAAATTAGCAAAATGCGGATACTTCATTAGCCCTTTTTGTTCTTTTTCAGAGATAATACGTTGTTCAAAGCGTTTCTCGTCCATATCAAACTCCACGCGACAAGAATTAGGACTTGTAAATATTTGCAAAACCCCTTCATCCGTTTGTACGGCGCAATAAGATTGGCAATTAGCATATTTTTTTAAATCATCATAACCGCACAAAGCATAAGGATTTCGCCCGTCAACAAACTTGTCAATAGGCTCGTCGCTATACGACGTATAAGCTCTTACGCGAGCATAATATTTATCGTTTTCTATAAACCCAATGAAATGTTTATATTTCGTCGTGTAAGACACAGGGGTTTCCATCCAGTAATCGTCGCGGTAGGTATATTCGCCTGCAAATTCCTTTGCGTATTCAAGCTCGACCATAAAATATTCAGGATCGCTATCATAGAAAGCATATAAAATTTCTATTTCTATGTTCACGATTTTCCCTACTTGAATTTCTTTGGAAAAGTTTTCTTCCGTCCGTGCTCGAATGCGATCGATATGTTCTTCAATCGTATACTCCGTTTGAAAATCAGGGTGTTTATTGCCTGCACCTGGAATAAGACCACACGAATTAAGCAATATCGATCCAAATAAACACAACGTTAGACAAACACGACCACGTCTTTTCATCCGCCTTACCCCCCCTAAAAATCTTCATATCCGCAATAAAAACATTTGTTTTCATATTTATAATAATGGTTATCGTATTTAGTATATCCACATTCATCACAACGGACACAGTGAGTAAATACGCTTTCTATATTTTAATTTTTGTTTTTATTCCGTTTACTCTTTTCGTTTTTTACACAAGCTCGATCTTCCCCGCTTCCGCGCTTATCTCAGCGTTGATTTTCGCCATTTCTTCAACGGGAACTTTCATGATTTTCCTATCATAAGTTGTAAGCCCGTTGATTTCTTCTTCTACGTCAGAAACCTGCGTGTAGATCCCGCCGCAAAGCCCCTTCGCAATCAAAGGCTTCAACTTTTTCAAATAAAGCTTTTTAAGTGCCGCGAGCAAATCTTCGTCCGTTTTGAATTTCTTATACCCGAATTCCTTTTCCTGATCGAACACGTGCCCGTCGATTTTGCGTGAATAACCGCCAAATTCGCTGAGCACCACCGCGCGGCGATCCTTAGGCACTTTGAGCGGCGTATAATAGGTGTGCAAGCTTTTAAGCTCCGTTTTTTCCACGCCTTGATCATGCCAACCGCTCACCGAATCGATAATGCGCGAGCTATCCTTGCCGCGGACGTATTCCGTCCAAAACGCCGAATCGAACTGTCCCCAACCTTCGTTGAAAGGCACCCACACGCCGATACACGTGCAGTTGCCAAGCTGACAAAGCGTTTCGTCGACCATCTGGGAAAATTCCGCTCTACCTGCACCGTTTTCACGAGCAAAATAGGCGTAATCGTCGTCGCGGTGCTTGATGCCCAAAAAGGGAAACGCCGCAATGTGGGTAAATTTATAATCCCCACCGCCGTTGACAAAATCCTGCCAAACGACAACCCCAAGCCTGTCGCAATGATAATACCAACGCATAGGCTCTATCTTGATGTGTTTTCTAAGCGTGTTAAAGCCCATAGCTTTTATCATTTCAATTTCGTCTATCGCCGCCTTGTCGCTAGGATACGTGAGCATACCGTCCGACCAATAGCCTTGATCCAAAACGCCGTTGAAAAAATAAGGCTTGCCGTTGAGCGTTAAGCGCATTTTTCCGTTTTTATCGCGCGCCTTCCCAAAAGAGCGCACGCCGAAATAAGACTGTAATTTATCCCCTGCAGCGTTTGTAATCGTGAAGTCGTAGAGTTTGGGATTTTCAGGCGACCAAAGCTCGAAATCATAACAAATTTCAATCTCTTTTTGATAGGTTTTTCTGAAAATTTCCCTATCGCCGTCAAACACGACAATTTGGCGCTCTTCGTCCTTTTCGCCCACAATACGCACCGTTTTTTGCAAAGCGTTTGTCAAAATTTTCGGTGTTTCAATGTAAGCTTTGGGCATAAATTCAAGCCACACCGTTTGCCAAATTCCGCTTTGCGGCGTATACCAAATTCCACCCCGCTTTTTCAGTTGCTTGCCGCGCGCGCCGCCGTATGACATCGCCCTATCCGCGCAAACCACTTTCAGCTCGTTTTCGCCCACGTTTAAAAGATCTTGTATGTCGATAAAAAACGCCGTAAAACCACCCTTATGCGCGCCCGCCTTTTCACCGTTTATAAACACTTCGCATTCGCTATCCACCGCGCCGAAATGCAAACGAACTACGCCGTCAAGCCAATCCTTTTTCGCTTCCAGCGCGCGGACATAAACGAGCTTTTCATTTTCTTCAAGCGTAAACCCTGCCGCCACGCCGCTGTTGATTGTTTCAGGGGAAAAGGGCACGATAATTTTCCCTTCAAACGAACGATTTTCCTTTTCGTCGAGCTTATAAAAATCCCATTCACCGTTCAAGCAAGCCCAACTTTTTCGCATTGCCTGCGGACATGGGTGCTCCGAATGTGGAATTGTTCCAATTTCATAATCGGTTTTTAAAGGGATCATTTTTCCGCCTCCGTTTTTTGTTTCGTTTTCACGAGCAAAGGGATCACAGCGAACATCACCAACGCCCCAATCGTCGCTGCAAGAAAAATTTCCGGTGCGGGAATATACTGCGTGGTCATCACGTCCGCGCTCGATAAATCGGGCAATGGAATCGCCGCCGCCTTATTGATTGCGTTGCCGATCATAGGCCCGAAAATCATAGGAATCAAAACGCTAAAAATCATGCGCACGCCCTGCAATTTCCCTGCGTTTGCTTCGGGCGTATAATCACGCGTGAGCGCGCCGCAAAGCGCGGAAATGAATATAAAGCCCGTGATCATCACAAACCCTGCAGCCCCAAAGAGCGCAAGCGTTGCCGTTTTGTTATCAAAATGGAAAAGGTACATACCCAAAAGCCCTAAAACGAACACCGCCGCCGCTATGTATAAAAGCTTTGCTTTATTCTTTCTATCCGCAAGGCGTGTGAGATATAAATTGATTGCCGCGCCAACCACGATGGCAAGCCCGAACACCAAGCTATATTCCACCACCGAAAAGCTTAAAAACGTTTTCATGTAAATGATCAAATAGGGCATGAAAATTTGACAAGCCACGCCGTAAACGCCCGTGATGACAAGCGTTAAATATAAAGCGGGATTGCCTTTGATTACGCTCGGTTTAAACCCATAAACGATGTCTTTGAGCGAGCCTTTTCTTTCAAGCGCAGGGCTATCTTTCACCTTAAAAATGCCCACCGCACCGCATATAGCAATCACCGCGCCAAGCCCAAAAAACAAAGCTTGATAGCCAACCATCGACACCAAAATACCAAAGCCGCCTGCCACGATTAACATAGCAACGAGCGGTAAAATGGAAAGCACGCCTTCCACTTTTCCGCGATATTCTTCGTGCGTGTTATCGGTCACCCAAGCGTTAAACGCCGCGTCGTTCGCCGTTGAGCCGAACACCGTCATGATACAATCGAGCACGATAACGCACGCAAGCGCCGCCGTGATCGCCGCCGCTTCTTCCATATGGAAAATCGCCGCGATTGTATCGGTGGAAAGAAATCCAAAAAGTGCAACCGTAAATCCCCAAATCAAATAGCCGTAGGAAATGAACCGCCTGCGATTCCCCAGCTTATCCGAAAGCGTGCCTGCAACAAGCGTCGTCACCGTTGCCGTGATACCCGAAAGCTGCACCATGAGCGTGACGGCGTCTAAATTCGGAGAAATCGTTTCAAAAACGAACAAGTTGAAATACATATTCTCCACCGACCAAGCGATTTGCCCGATCAAGCCAAACACGATCAAAATCCACCAATTTTGCTTGCTAAAACTCTTTTCCATCGTAAATCCCCTTTTGCTTTTAAAGCGGCAATTTGCCGCGCTTTTTCATAAATTCGATAAAAATTTTCGCTGTCACGCACGCATCGTCGAACGCGCGGTGATGATTGAACGTAAAACCATAATGCTCGGCAACCGTGTTGAGCTTATAATTTGCGATCTCGCCGCGGAGCAACTCCTGCGCGAGCGTGAGCGTGTCAAACTGTCTATTGTCGATCATATACCCGTTTTGTTCGGCGTAATAGCGAACGAAGTTATAATCGAAATTTACGTTATGCCCAACGAGATACGCTCCGTCGATAAATTTAAAGAAATCGGCAATCGCCTTATCGATCGCAGGCGCGCCCACCAAATCGGCGTCGGTAATCCCCGTCAAGTTCACGATTTCTTGGGACAAGCGCTCATCACAAGCAACGAACGTGGAAAACTTTTCTTTCATTTCCCCGTCCACCACTTTCACCGCGCCAATTTCAATGATTTTATCCATTTTACCCATAGCAGGGTTATTGTTTAAGCCCGTCGTTTCCAAATCGAACACCACGAACACGTTGTTTTTTAAATCGTCGGGTTTGTCAAGCATATCGAAAAATCCCGCCTGTGTATAATCCACGTAAGGCTCGGGGAACACCGTGTGATAAAATTTAGGCACAGGCTTTCCCTTACGCGCTACGGGTGTGAAATTTTCAGGCGGCTCGCCAAAATTGATTTTGCCCGCCTTAAACGAGCGATAGCCGTTATATTCTTCGTTTTGCCCTGTGATGACGATCTTGTCCCCAATTTTTAATTCGCGGATCTTTTCCACCGTCGCCTTTTTGGGGAAATAGGTCGTTTTAAGCGCACCCGTTCCGTCGGAAATAGTGAACACAAAACGCGATTTTTGCACGTCTTCCCCCGTTTTTTCGTTGTGCTTGGTGTATTCTTTTTCCTCGATATAAGTAAGCGAACCGCAAACGGCGAACACCCCTTCTTCGTTCGCGTGATCGGCGATATACGTTGCATTTTTAGGCAACCCTTCCGCGCCGTCGATTTTTACAAACTCGCAAATTTCAAAGCGGCGAATTTCATTTGGATTGTTCTCTTCTTCCTGCTCTTGGGGGATTTCGTTTAAGAGCTCGTCGCTCGGCGCTTCCTTTTCCACGATCCGCACCGTGCCATAAAACGTACCGCAATAACCGCTTTGCAAATACGCGCTCACTTCGTCTAAAATTTTACCCGAAGTGAACAGCGATTGCTCGCCCGAAGCGATATCAAAGCAAAAATTCGCACCGCTTGATAACATATCCACGTGCAGAGAGTTTTCGTCTAAAAACGCCGCCGCAGCAGGGAATTTATCACTCACAAATTCGTAAATACGGCGCTTTAAAATTTCTTCGTCGGGCACGCGCTTGACAATGCGCGTTTTCGCCGAAAAACCATCGGGTAAATATTTCCCCGAAATAGCGCAAGCTTCCGCTTCTTCCTTGGCTGTATACGCTTTATCCGTGATGATTAAAAATTCCACGATTTTGCTTCTCTTGCTCACGCTAAGGCTTCGAAGCAAAGCGTTTTTCAAGCCCGAAAGCGCGCGGATCTCTTTTAAATATTCGTCCAATCTATTCATTCTAACAACGTCCTTATTTCTTTGAAAAACTCCGATTCCGCATCTTCCGCTTTCACCTTTTTAACGGGCTCACCTTTTTTGAAAATGACGCAGCTTCCCACGCCGCCTGCAATGCCTAAATCGGCGTCTTTCGCTTCGCCAGGTCCGTTTACAACGCAACCCATCACCGCAATTTTCGCCTTTTTGCGATAGGGTTTGACAAACGCCGTCACCTTTTCCGCAAGCGCCATGCTCTCCCAAGCGCAGCGCCCGCACGTAGGGCAGGACACCACTTCCACAAAGTTTTCATCCAAACCACACGCTCTTAAAATTTGCCGCGCGGCATACACTTCTTTGACGGGATCATCGGTGAGAGAAACGCGAATGGTGTCGCCAATGCCGTTTACGAGCAAACTGCCAATCCCCACTGCGCTTTTCACAAGCCCAGCTTCATACGTTCCTGCTTCCGTCACCCCCAAATGTAAAGGGTAATCGGTTTTTCCCGATAAAAGCGTGTAAGCGCGCACGGTCAAAGGCACGTCGGATGCTTTCACGGAAATTGCAATGTCGCAAACGCCGTGTTTTTCCAAAATGCCAACGTTATAAAGCGCGCTTTCAACAAGCGCAAATTCACTCCTGCCATAGTCGGCGAGAAATTGTTTTTCAATGCTCCCCGTGTTTGCCCCCACGCGCACGGGCACGCCGTGGCGTTTTACACAATCGGCAACGTATTTAATTTCCTTTTCCCCACCGATATTCCCGGGGTTAATGCGCACTTTATCCGCCCCGTTTTCAATCGCCATAACGGCGAGTTTGGGCGAAAAATGAACGTCCGCCACGATAGGCAGACGGACCTTTTGTTTTAAGAGTTTTAAAGCGAGCGCATCCGCTTCGTCCGCGATTGCCACGCGCACGAGCTCACAACCTGCGTTTTCCAAAGCGGCAATTTGCGCCGTCGTTTTTTCCACGTCGGAAGTTTTCGTGGTGGTCATGGATTGAATTTTTATGCTCTCGCCACCGCCGATCAAAACCCCGCCAACGTTGATTGTTTTCGTTTTTTTCATACGTTAAATTTTGTCCTTTTTATCCGCTTTCATCATTTGTTTCAGCTCGGTCATAAACGACGAGAGATCCTTAAAAGAACGATATACGGAAGCATAGCGAACGTAAGCCACTTCGTCTACCTTTTTCAAGCGTTCCATAACCATTTCCCCAATCGTTTTGGTGGTGATTTCACTTTCCATGCTGTTATACACCTGCTTGCAAATATCGGCAACCATGTCATCGATCACCGACATAGCCACGGGGCGTGTTTCACACGATTTAATGATGCCGTTTCTGATTTTTTCCGCGTTAAACGATTGCCGCGTGCCGTTGTTTTTCACAACGAGTACGGGCGTGATTTCAATCGTTTCATACGTAGTAAATCTTCTGCCGCAACCAGTACATTCTCTGCGGCGGCGTATCGTTCTATCGTCGTCCGCCGAGCGCGAATCGATCACCTTGCTATCCGTGCAATCGCAATATAAACACTTCATTTTTTACCCTTCCTTTCGCGAATTTTTTTCACTTCGTTTTCATAACCGTTGTTTTTGGGGTTATAATACACTTTATCTTTCAAAGAATCGGGCAAATATTGTTGCTCGACATACCCGCCGTAGTTATGCGGATATTTATATTTTCCGCTGTTTGCCTTATCTTCTTTGCTGCCGAAAGAATTGTCTTTTAAGTAGGGCGGAACGTTGTCGTCGCGCACTTCTTTCGCGTCGGCAACCGCCGGGTACTTGGCTTCCACCACAGAATTGCTTTTATCCGCTTCGCACACGTAAATGATGGCTTCGGCAAGCGGAATACGAGCTTCGGGATAACCGATTTTTTCGAGCGCATACATAGCCGAAGTGGCAATTTGAAGTGCGCGCGGATCTGCCATGCCCACGTCTTCCGCCGAATGCACGACAAGCCGACGAGCCCCGAGCATAGGATCGCAACCGCCTTCAATCAAGCGCATTGCATAATAGAGCGCGGCATCCGAATCGCTTCCGCGCAGCGATTTACAAAACGCGGATAAAAAATCGTAATAAGAATCTTCGTTATAAGAGAGCGCCTTTCTTTGAATGGACTGTTCGGCATCTGCAAGCGTGATATGCACTTGCCCATCGCCGTTGGGCTCGCTTGTGAGCGCGGCAAGTTCCAACGCGTTATACGCCGTGCGAAGATCGCCACCTGCAACCCTTGCGATATGTTCGAGCGCTTCTTCATCCGCCACGATATTTTTCTTTCCCAAGCCCTTGTGCCTGCTTTTGAGCGCGGCTTTGAGCGCGCCAATGATGTTTTCTTTTGTCAATCGCTTAAATTCAAACACGCGACAACGAGAAACGATAGCAGGCGTCATTGCCGCATAGGGATTTTCCGTGGTCGAGCCGATAAAAATGATCGTGCCCTGTTCGATCGCAGGAAGAAGCGAATCGCTTTGCGTTTTGTTAAAGCGATGACACTCGTCGAGCAAAAGATAGGTGCGCTTGTTGAAAAGTTTTAAATTGTCGCGCGCCGTTTCCACCGCCTTTTTCACGTCGGCTACGCCTGCGTTTACGGCGTTGAGCTTGATAAATTCGCCGCTCGTTGCAAGCGCAATGATGTTTGCAAGGGTAGTTTTTCCACACCCCGGCGGTCCCCAAAAAATGCAACTGCCAAGCCGATCGGTCGCGATCGCACGGCGAAGCAGCGAGCCTTTTGCAACGATATGCTCTTGCCCGATAAAATCGTCGAGCGTGTTTGCACGCATTCTCTCGGCAAGCGGTTTTGCCGTTTCTTCGTGATTGTTAAAATCAAATAAATCCATACCTGCCCCTATCTTTTGAGCGCTTTTTTAATTTCTTTGGCATATTTCATGCCCGTTTCATAACCCTTTTCATAGGCAAAATCCATTCTCTTTAAAGAATATTGGCTCATGTCCCCAAGATCGGGTTCAATCCAAAAATCGATCACGGCGGCGTTTTCTTCCCTGCGCCGCGCCGTGCGATAATTATCCATCAAATCAATCGTTTCGAGCAAAACGCCGAGCGCGCTTGGCATCTTTTCTTTCGTAGAACGCCGACCTAACACGTCCACGCAAACCACCGTATCCGCGCCCATGCCTTTGAGTTGCAGATAGGGAACGCGCTCTAAAATGCCACCATCGATCAAGCGCATGCCATCCCTTTCCATAGGCTTAAACACCGCGGGAATACTTGAAGATGCTATCACCCCGTCGAGCACTTTGCCTTCGGAAAATTCGACGACCTTTTGCTCGATCATATCCACCGCCACGCAACGGAAAGGAATTTTCAGCTCGGAAAAATCGGGATCGCCGAAATATCTTTCAAGCAATTTTCGAATTTTTTTCGTTTCAAACAAGCCGCCGCGAAAGCTAACGGGCGTGATTAAATCAAGGATGCGAAGTTTGCGCACCGCTTTATACATTTCATCCGTTGTAAGCCCTGCGGCATAACCTGCGCCAACGACCGAGCCCATAGAACAGCCTGTGATAAAATCGGGTTTTATCCCTGCTTCTTCCATCGCTTTCAAAAAGCCTATGTGCGCAACGCCGCGGCTACCGCCTGCGCCAAGCGCAAAACCGAGAGTCTTTTTCTTTTCCATTTTTCTCCTTTATTTCAAATACGCTCCAAGCAGTTTACATTCCAGCGTGCTTGCCTTAATCTCAGCAAGCATTTGCTGCGTTTGAGCATCCGCAACGTTGGCATCTGCTTCAATAAAGAAACGATAATCCCCCACCTTGTCTTTCACAGGACGGCTTTCAATTTTTGTCATATTCACACCGTATTTTGCGATCACGCGCAAAAGTTCAAGCAAGCTCCCTGGTTGATGTGGACAAACGGCGGAAAAGAATATGCGTTCGCTTGTTTTCGGCAAAGCCGCTTCCCCTTTTTTGATAAGCAAGAATTGGGTGAAATTGTTTTGCTCATCGGAAACGCTTTGCTCGCTCATAACAAACCCTGCGCGCAAATTTTCCGTGTGCGCACCTGCGATCGCCGCGCTTTTACCCGAATCGTCTTCCATGGCGCGTGTCAAACCAAAGCCCGTCGATTCCGTTTCCCTAAGGGAAGCAAAGGGCATTTCCTTGCTTAAAAACGCCGCGCATTGATCGAGCGCTTGACGATGCGAATACACCCGACCAATCTCCGAAAATTTCACACCTTTTTTATAAATCAATCTATGATCGACACGCAAAATCAATTGTTTCACGGCATAGAGATCTTTAAATTCTTGCAACAAATCGAGATTTTGCAAAACGCCGCCTTGCAAGCTGTTTTCAATGGGTACAGCCGCCGCATCCACTCTACCCGTTTCCACCGCCGCAAGCACTTCGGGAAAATTTCTAAACGGAACGCACTCATCCCACTCAAAAGCAGACTTTGCGCAAGTTGATTCCGTTTGTAAAAAGGATTTTGCCGCCAAGTTTGAATAACTTCCTTCCGGTCCTAAAAACGCTATCTTCATTTTTCTTCTCCTTGTAAATCAAACCTGCTCGGCTATCGCATAAAGCAGTTTTTCCGTGTCTTCCCAGCCCAGACAGGGATCGGTGATCGATTGACCAAACACTTCATCGTGCTTTTGATTGCCTTCTACCAAGAAACTTTCAATCATAAAGCCCTTGACGATCTTTTTAAAATCCTTATCATACGTTCTGTTTTGCATCACTTCCTGCGCGATACGCACCTGCTGACGGTGATTTTTGCCCGAATTCGAATGGTTGCAATCGATCACGATCGCAGGGTTTTGCAAACCACCGCCGTTTAAAAGCTCAGAAAGCTGCATCACCGTTTCATAATGGAAGTTGGGCACGTCCGCACCCGAAGCATCGACACCGCCGCGCAAGATTGCATGCGCGTAAGGATTGCCGTCGGAACTCACTTGATAATGTCTATATTTAAAAATTTGCGGGCTTTGCGCCGCGTAAATGGAATTGACGAGCGCAGGGATATTTCCGCTCATAGGGTTTTTTAACCCCACGGGCGCGTCGATACCGCTCGCCACTTGTCTATGCAGCTGATCTTCCACGCTTCTTGCCCCCACCGCGTGATAGGACAAAAGATCTTCAACGTAAGGCGTGTTTTCAGGATAAAGCATTTCGTCCGCCGCCGTCAAGCCCGATTCGTTCATCGCGGCAAGGTGCAACGCACGAATGCTTCGAATCCCACGCGCAATATCCGCCGCCCCTTCGGGATCGGGTTGTAAAAACATGCCTTTATATCCTACGCCCTTAGTGCGCGGTTTGTTCGTGTAAATGCGCGGCACGATCACGAGCTTGTCCTTCACCTTTTCATTGATTTTTCCAAGCCGAGAAATGTATTCAAGCGTAGGCGCAGGTTCGTGCGCGGAACACGGGCCTACGATCACGAGCATTTTTTGGCTTTTGCCCGAGATAACTTCACGAATTTCTTCGTCGCGTTTCTTTTTCATTTTTTTGAGCTCCACCGTCATCGGCGATTGCGCGATAAACTCTTCCGGCTCAGGGATAAAGCATTGTTTTTCTAACATAACGAACTCTCCTTTCCTTTCGTTTCGCTTTTCTTTTGTATGTTCTCAATATATTCTTTCACTTCTTTGCTTACGTATTGGTCGATTGGGGTATGAAAGAGCAAACTGTTTCTAACAATCGACGAACTCACGTGCAAAAGCTCTTGCGGGCAAGGCATATACCAAGCCGAAACGTTTTCGTTCAACTTTCTCGTGGCATAAAAATCGGCGGTTTCATAATCGAAATCGGTGGCATTTCTAAGGCCGCGCACGTAAACGTTCGTGTTTTCTTTTTCTAACAGCTCGGCAATCGTGCCTGAAAACTCCACCACGCGCATCCTTTCGCTTTTTACGGTGAGCGACAACATTTTCTTTCTATCTTCCACCGTGAAAAACGGTTGTTTGTTGGGATTGACGAGAATTGCCACCACCACTTCGTCAAAGGTGTTCAAACAATTTTCTATCACCGCTTTATGCCCAAGGGTAGGCGGATCGAACGTGCCTGCAAACACGCATTTTTTGCTACTCATATCTTTCTCCTAAAAAAGGTTAAAAACGCCTTTCCGTATCTTCTTTCATCATATTTTTCAAGACCTAAAATTTCGCCTTCAAAAGAGCGATCGCGCTCGTAAATAGCGATTCCATTTTCCGTCAAAAGCCTTTTTTCCGCAATCATTTGAAGCGCCTTTTCACCATAATGAAAGCGATAGGGCGGATCGATAAAGATGATATCGAACGGCTCTTTTGCCATGCTTAAAAACGCCGCGAAATCCGTTTGATATATTCTTGCCCTTTCTTGCGCTTTGAGCGTTTCCACGTTCTTTTTCACAATCGAAACGCTATCCTTGGAAACATCGTTAAAAACCGCTTCCTTTGCTCCGCGAGAAAGGCTTTCTAAGCCGAGCGCCCCACTGCCTGCAAACAGATCAAGCACGCGCGCATCGCGCACACGCAAACCTAAAATGTTGAAAAGCGCTTCTCTCGCGCGATCGGACGTGGGACGCACCCCATCGCCTTTTATATCCGCAAGAATTCTGCTTCTATATTCGCCACCGACAATTCGCATCGTTTTTACCTTATTTCCTTATTTGCGTTTTTTAGGCTTCGTTCCCGGCAATCCGCCATAATTGATTTTTTTCTCTTTCGCCGCTTTTTCCGCCGCAATTTTATCGGCGATCATTTGCTTTTTGATTGCCTTGTTTCTCTTTGCGTAAGCGCCCCAAATATAGAACGCGCCCGAAACTGCGATGGGGATAATAGCAAACGCGCAGGACACGAAATAACTAATCGTATAGCCGCTTGCGTTTAAATAGTTGATAGGCAAAAGCGTCCAACCCGAAAGCAAATAGCCAACGAGATTGAGCGTCCAAATCTCTGCCGTGAGCGTTTGTCCTTCCAGCGCTTGTTGATTGCAACCGAACAAGATCCCAAACACGATCGTGAACAAAGCCGCAAATCCGCCGAACGCAAACCCTTTCCACACGCGATATTCTTTCACGTATTTATGCGACGACATTTTCACTTCGCCGCCGTAAGCACCCATGGAATTGCGCTTAATGTTGCCCGAAACAAGCATTTCATAACCCGTTCCGCCAATCCCGTAGGCAACGAGCGCGTTATACGCCATCGCCCCAAGCACGCAAACCAGCGTCCAGCCAAGTTTTTCATAGCTCCAAAGCGTTTGTCCTTCTTCCAGCGTAAGGAGCATAAACATTACGCCGGCAAAAATATATACGAGCGTGATAGGGATAGACCATTTAAAAAGTTGCCAAGCTTGTCTACCACACGCTTTCAGTTTGCTCTCCATCTTTTTTCTCCTGTTTTTCTTTGAAACGTTTAATCGTATAAATAAATTTTTTCCGCGCGCCTTGTGAGCGAACAAAGCACTTCGTAAGAAATCGTGCCCGTTTGCTTCGCCGTTTCGTCCGCATCCATTAGGACAAGCACTTCTTTTCCGCGCTTACATTTTCCTTTTTGAATGCACGCGTCCATACATAAATTGCCCGCGTTTTTCTCAAAGCCTACAATGCCGTTTTCCCTTTTTCTCAAAAAACCATCTGCATAGCCTACGCGCAAAATTGTTAAAAACTTCTCTCGTTCGCTCGGCGAAAGTTCCTTGCCGTAGCCTGCCGCGCCGTAAGCATACTTTCGGCTACCCATCGACACAGCGGAAACGGTCATCCCCTTTTTTAAAGGCAGTTCTTTCTCTGCGCCAAAGGGCAAATATCCATATAACCCAATGCCAACGCGCACCATGTCAAAAGCAAAACTTTCGCCCAACAACGCGCCTGCCGTAGCGCTTAAATGCCGCGTGATTGTAGGATAATATCTTGTGCACACCCTTTCCGCTTGCAAAAAACGTTCTCTTTGTTTTTGGGCGCTTTCAGCAAACGGATCGTGCAAATGGGAAAACAAACCTTCCACTTTAACGTTCGGCGTTGTTTTAAAGAAATTGCAAACCCTGCCAAGCTCGGAAAGCCCCATGCCGTAACGATTCATGCCCGTGTTCACCTTTAAGTGCACCCGCGCAGGCAAATGGCAAATTTCGCTTGCCCTTGCAACGAGCCTTGCACTCGTGATGCCCATCACCGTGCAAACAAATGCGTTTTGCACCATTTCGATTGCTTCAAAAAGCGCAATGGGTGGGCATAAAACGAGCACGTCCTTTCCACAAGCAGGCGTCTTTATCGCTTTCGCTTCGGAAAGCAACGCCACCGCAAAACAATCGGCAATGCCCTGCAAAGCAAAAGCAACTTCTTCCGCGCCATGCCCATAAGCATCCGCTTTCACAACGGCGCAAAGTTTTGTTCCCGTCAACGCTTTAAACGTTTTCGCGTTCTCCGCAATGCTTTTTAAATGAATTTTCGCTTTAATTTTTTGCATGTTTTATCGTATGCAAAAACACGCGAAAAATGTTTAAACAGCTTCTTTATTCACTAAATATAATGCGGTGGCAGTTATCACATTCGATCCCATCCACCAATTTGCTTTTTGCTGCAATCGGCGGCTCCATGCTACAAAACGGGCATCTACCCTGATAGAGCGCACCCACCACGGGGAAGATTTTTTCCTTGCGTTTTGTAAGATAGCGCGCAAGCATTTCGTTATCCGATTTTTTCACTTCTTCCGCCGCCTTTGCAAGATCCGCTTCGATTTCTTTGCGTTCGTTTTCTCTTGCGCCTTTCACCGCTTTATAAGCATCGGAAGCTTCCGCATATTGTTTTTGCGCGGAAATAACTTGTTTTTTCAGTTTCTTATATTCCGCATCCGCTTCCTTAATCGTATCGGCAAGCGCGCTCAATTCCGCTTTCACTTTGCGAAGTTGATCAAACACCGATTGTGCTTTCTTTTTATAGAACGAAACGTCAGCACCGCCCGACAACAACTCGTCAAGGTTCTCAAAATCGCCCAGCATAGCTTCAATTTGCTCGTATTTTTTCGCAAGCGCATCCGCTTCCGATTTCAAGGACGCCGCTTTCGCATCCAACGAATCGAGTTTTTCAGGCGCAACTTTGAGAAATTTTTGTAATTTTACGTATTTTTTTCTCTCTTCGCTTTCCGCGAGCTCGCTTTCCATCTTGAAAAGCTTTTTGTCGATCTCTTGATAGTTTAAAATCGCTTGTAAAGTAGACATATATAACTCCTCCCGTCAAAGCAAAATTTCGTCCGTGTGATATGCGCACGGAAGCGCGATTCTTTGGCGGATTTTTTCATAATATTTTTTAAATCCATAGTTTTCCGACGCGTAATGCGTGATGGCGATTACCGTCAAATTCCTTTCGAGCGCAAGGGAAATTACGTGGTGCTTAAAATCGGAAGATACGATCGCATCCGCGCCTTGCTTATACGCAAACGCCGTGCATTCTTCGTCGCCGCCGCTACCGCAAAAACTTGCCACGCGCCCAATTTCCTTTTTCCTTTCGTAAACGGTGACACGCTCCGTTTGAAAGGTCTTTTTTATGTTTTGAACCAAGTTTTCCAGCGACGTTCTGTCCACGTCGTACGCCCTGCCGTAGCCGCCGCCCGAAACGGGGTGCATCACTTGTACGTTTTTCATTAAGCCCATACCTGCCCCTGCCGAAAGGCAAATTCCTTGCGCAAGGCTTTCATCGATGCCGCCTTTTGCCGTGTCTAAATTCAAATGCATCGAAATCACGGAAATGCCGTTTTTCAATGCAAGCACGAGCTTTTCGCCAAGCGGAGAAAAATCGCTTTTGCGAACGCCGTCAATCTTGCCGTAGATAGCAGGGTGATGGGTGACGATCAAGTTGGCTTTTTGCGCTAACGCTGCTTCAATCGCGCCAAAGGTGAGATCGAGCGAAAACAACACGCCCGTGATTTCTTCGCCTGCATCAACGAGCACACCGCTGTTATCGTAAGCCCCATATTTCTCGCAATATTCATCGCTCAAAGTTTTAGGCGCAAACCCGTTTGCAATATTATAAAATTCACAAAGTTTCACCGTTTAACACTTCCTGTAATTTCTCTTTCCGTTTTTCAAGCTCTATTCGGCTTTGCTCTTGGAGCGTGGGAACGGAAAGGTATTTATCCATATTTTTAAGTAGTTTTTTAACACGCTTTAAAAAAGCTTGCCCTCTTTGCCTTAAATTGTCCCTGCCAAACTCATATTCATCATCCGAATAAGGCGCGCTTTTGTGCGTTTCATCCGCTTTGCCGCCCACGATCACGTCGTAGAACTTGCCGTCTTCAAAGGTGAAATCCCTTTCGATATAGCCACCGTTTTCCAGGATATATTTTCTAAGTTTTGCCGAATCATGCATGGGCTGAAAAACAAACCGCTTGGGCATAAACCCGAATTTTTTATCGGACAATATCCCCACGATCTCGCCGCCGCCCATGCCCGCAATCAACACTTGATCGACAGTGTTTGGAACGCCAACGAAGCCGCCGCCGAGCACCGCCGTCGCTTTCCCCTGCGCTAGATAGGAAGCGAGCAGCGTTTGCGCCTTTTCAAGGCTACCCTTGCTAATATCCGAAATAATCGCATGCTCGCAAAGCTCGTTTTTAAGCATATATTCGGTGCAATAACCGTGATCGCAACCCACGTCGGCAAACAAGCTTGCACGGCTAAGCAACGAGCAAAGGGTGTCTATGCGTTTTCCGTAAGCCATTAATCGAGAAAATCTCTAAGCTTTTTGCTGCGCGCAGGATGACGGAGTTTTCTAAGCGCTTTCGCTTCAATTTGACGGATACGTTCACGCGTGACGTTGAATTCTCTACCCACTTCTTCGAGCGTTCTCGCCTTGCCGTCGTCGATACCATAGCGAAGGCGGAGCACCTTTTCTTCGCGCGGCGTAAGCATATTGAGCGCACCCAAAAGCTGTTCTTTGAGCATGGAAAAGGCAACCGAATCGCTAGGCGTCAACGTTTTTTCATCTTCGATGAAATCGCCAAGGTGACTATCTTCTTCTTCGCCGATAGGCGTTTCCAAGGACACGGGATCTTGCGCGATTTTTTGAATTTCCACAACGCGTTCTTCCGTCACGCCCATTTGTTCGGCAATTTCCGAAGGCGTGGGCTCTCTGCCAAGCTCTTGCAAAAGCAAGCGTTGCACGCGCGTGAGCTTGTTGATCGTTTCCACCATATGCACGGGAATACGAATCGTTCTCGCTTGATCGGCAATCGCACGCGTGATCGATTGACGAATCCACCACGTTGCATAGGTGGAGAACTTAAAGCCCTTTTGATAATCAAATTTTTCCACCGCTTTCATAAGCCCTAAATTGCCTTCTTGAATCAAATCAAGAAAAAGCATGCCACGACCTACGTAGCGCTTTGCAATGGACACGACAAGACGCAAGTTGGCTTCGGAAAGACGCTTTTTCGCCGCTTGGTCGTCTTCTTGCATACGACGCGCCAAATCCACCTCTTCATCCGCCGTCAAAAGGGGAACTCGACCAATGTCTTTGAGATACATTTTCACAGGATCGTCCAACCCGATGTCCGAAAGCGCCTGTTCAAACAATTCGCGATCGCGTTGATCTTCGTCTACGATTTGAATCCCTGCTTCTCCCAAATACTTATACACGTAGTCGATTTGGTTGGGGTTGGTGTCGTATTTTTCCATAACGTCGCAAAGCGCGTTGGTGGAAATGCTGCCCTTTTTGCCATAGTTCTCAATGATACCTTGCAAAATTTCGTTGAGTTGTTGTTCGGATACGTTCATCCTTTTTTATCCTCCGTTTATAAAGAACGGTTGCCCGTTTTATTTATTTTTTTAATTGTTTGGTTTTGCGCACGCAATCAAGAATTTGCCGTCCGATTTCCTTGCGTTTTTCTTCGTTCGTTTCCTTTGCAAATTCTTCGTTAAGGCGTGCAATTTCACGTTCTAGAGCTTCCTTTTCAAGCGTTTTCACGCTATCTTTAAAAAACCGCTCCGCCGTTTCACCCGTTAGCTTATCTTCAAAATTAAAATCGCAAATGGCGCTAAGCTCGGGATCGTCTTCATTGAGCAACTCAAACAGCTCGTGCGCCCGCATGCGCTCGCCTGCCCTTTCCCGCTCCAAGATAAACGCCGCTATCTCTTTATGCGATGAATCGGATAAAGGCAATTCCTTCACGTCGTAATCCTTTGCATACGGCGCATCGAACAGTTTCGCCGCTAAAATGAAGCGCACCGCTTTCACCTTTCTATCCGTGCCCGTAGCCGTTTCCGCTATCCGCGTTTGTTCTTGCAGCTGCGGCGAGTTCGTTTCGGTGGCAGGTTGTTCCTTTTTCACCCTTTCCAAATCCCGTTCTAAGGCGTGATAGGTGATTTTCGTTTGATCTCTAAGCTTTTTCAAAAGCTCTTCTTTCACGCTCTCGCTTTCCGCTTCCGCCACCACTTTAAGCGCTTCTAACACAAATTTGCGCTTTTCTTCCGAACGAGAAAGATCATATTTTCTTTCCACCGCGTGAATTTTATAATCAATGAGCGGCATTGCCGCATCCAAGCATTTTTGATAAGCCGCCGCACCCTGCTTTGCTACGTCGTCGGGGTCTAACCCCTCGGGCATCGGCACAACGCGCACGTTCAAATGCTCGTCTTTCAAAATTTCCAAACCCCGAAGATCGGCTTTTTGTCCTGCGAAATCGCCGTCATAGCTGATCAAAACGTTGTCCGAATAGCGTTTTACAAGCCGAGCCTGTTCTTTGGTGAGCGAAGTACCCATCGAAGCCACCACGTTTTCAAACCCTGCTTGATAAAGGGAAATGGTGTCCATATACCCTTCGACAATGATCACTTCTTTAATCGGCTTCGTTCGTTTAAGCTTTTTCAAAAGGTTGATGTTATAAAGGGTTTTGCTCTTGTTGAAAAGCAACGTTTCCTTGGTGTTTTTATATTTCGCGAAATCGGATTTTTCTAAAAGTCTGCCCCCGAACGCCACCACTTCGTCAAACGCGTTGATAATGGGGAAGATAAGCCGCCCCGCCTGCGAATCGACAAGCTTGCCCGATTTTGCTTCGGTAAGCGCGCCCGAATCGAGTAGGTTTTGCCTTGAATATCCTTTCCCTGCCAAATAATCGGGAAGAGAGAAGAAATCAAGCGAAGCGCCAAGCCCAAATTTTTTCACGGTCGTGGGCGACATTTTACGGTTTTGGATATATTTCAAATGCGCTTCCGCGCGTTTATCGCCGCTGTATAAATTAGACAAATAAAAGCGCGCGCAATCGAGCATGATCGCCGCCATTTCGTCCCGCTTCTTTTTCAGCTCCACCGATTTTTCCGTGTCGAAATTGCTTTCAGGCACTTCCATTTTCGCGCGAGCCGCCAAAATACGCACCGCGCCCATAAAATCAGTCGATTCGATTTCTTGCACGAACTTTACAACGTCGCCCGAAACACCGCACCCGAAGCAATGATAAAATTGCTCCGCTTGGTTGACGGCAAACGACGGCGTTCTTTCGTGATGAAAGGGACAACACGCCCAATGTGTGTTGCCTTTCTTATCGAGCGATGCATAGCCGCTAATCACTTCGATGATATCGTTTTTTTGTTTGAGCTCCTGCATAAAGCGGGGATCAAAACCTCTGCCTGCGCTCACGAATCGACGCCTCCTATGGAAAAGGTTGAGGGAATGAACAAGTTTTCAAACACGCCGATTGCGTACCTGTCCGTCATTCCCGATAAATAATCGCAAACTACCTGCTCTTTGCCATCGCGCTGTAAAAGGCGCAAATAGCGCGCGGGGAGCTTGTCTACGTTTTTCGTAAAATAGTTAAACATTTGGCTGAGCATGCGTTCCGAACGTTCTTGTATCGATTTGTTCGCAAGCTCGTACACTCGTTCAAACATAAATGTGCGAAGCTCGTTCGTAGCTTGCATCACTTCTTCCGACATACGCACGAAATTTTTACCATACGACGTTTCGTAAATGTCGGCAATCGCTTTGTTGATGCGCGTTTTCGTTTTATCCCCAAGCACCTTGACGGCGCGCTTGGGAAGATCGCTCTCTTTCAAAATTCCTGCGCGGATCGCATCTTCAATGTCGTGATTGATATACGCGATACGATCGGCAAGCGACACCGCTTGTCCTTCAAGCGTTTTCGGGTTTCCCGAGCTTTTATGCTCCAAAATGCCGTCGCGCACTTCAAACGTCAAATTTAAACCTCGACCGTTCTTTTCAATGCAATCGACAACGCGGAGCGATTGCTCGTTGTGATGAAAGCCTTTTTCAGCAAGCTTTGCGAGCACCCTTTCCCCCACGTGCCCAAACGGCGTGTGCCCAAGATCGTGGCCAAGGGCAATCGCTTCGGCAAGGTCTTCATTGAGATTGAGCGTGCGAGCGATCGAACGGGCAATTTGCGAAACGTCGAGCGTGTGCGTGAGCCGCGTGATATAGTGATCCCCTTCGGGTGCAAAAAACACCTGCGTTTTGTTTTTTAAGCGTTTAAACGAATTGCTGTAAATGATACGGTCGCGATCACGCCCGAAATCGGTGCGAAAATCGCAAGGCGTTTCTTCGCGCAAACGACCTTTTGTTTGTGCAGACTTTTGCGCAAACGGTGAAAAAAACGCTTCTTCGCGCGCGCAAATACGCTCGCGCACGCATGAAAACTTGTCTTGCATCACGTCCATATCTTTCTCTCCTTAAATTATTATTCGACACAAACCTGTCGAAATCCTTTTTTTTAAGGAACTTTTTTTATTTTTTATAAAAAAAGGGTCGATTTTTTTAAATTTCCATAAAAAGGAAGCGCCGCAAATGCGACGCTTATAGTTTTTTTAAATTTCCAACAAAATGGTGACGGGACCGTCGTTGAGCTGCTCAATCTTCATATCCGCGCCGAACACGCCCCTTTTCATCCTAACGCCTTGTGCTTCGAGTGCGGAAAGTGCGTATTCGTATAACGGCTCCGCTTTTTCGGGGCGCTCGGCAAGCGTAAAGCTCGGTCTATTTCCGTGCGACGCATCGCCGTAAAGCGTAAATTGTGAAACGAGCAACACTTCGCCGCCAACGTCTTTCACCGACAAATTCATCTTTCCGTTTTCGTCTTCAAAAACGCGCAAATTGGCGATCTTTCGCATTAGATAATCGGCTTGCTCCTTTTCGTCGCCCACCTTAATACCCAAAAATACCGTCAAACCAAAATCGATTTCCGAGATCAATTCCCCGTTCACTTTTAAGCTCGTTTTTTTAACGCGTTGCACAACCGCTCTCATTTTTACACCTCTTTTTACACGACAAAACGCAGGATAAAAAATCCTGCATTTTGATGTTTATTTCGTTGGATTTGCGAGAGCTTATACGCGGCTCATGTATTCGCCCGTTCTCGTGTCGATACGGATCGTTTCGCCTTCTTCTACGAACATGGGAACTTGAATGGTTGCACCCGTTTCCACTTTCGCGTTCTTCATAACGTTGGTCGCCGTGTTGCCCTTAACGCCAGGTTCTGCTTCGATAACTTTAAGTTCTACGAAGTTTTCAGGTTCCACCGAGAACGCCTTGCCATAAAGGAATTTCACCGTTACCGTGTCGTTTTCCTTGATATATTTAAGCGCTTCTTCCACTTGATCGAACGTAAGCATTTCTTGGTTATATTCTTCGTCCATGAACACGTAGAATTCGCCGTCGTAATAGGAATACGTCATTTTCTTCGTTTCAACTTGCGCCGTTTCAAGCTTGGTCGTAGGGTTGAACGTTTCGTTGGAAAGAACTTGTCCCGTCACAACGTTTTTAAGCGTCGTTCTAACGAACGCCGCGCCTTTACCGGGCTTAACGTGTTGGAAGTCGGTTACCGTGTAAACGCCGCTCTTGTATTCAAAGGTTGCGCCTTTACGAATATCGCCTGCTAAAATTTGTGCCATAAAATTTTTCTCCTTGTGCACTAATATTTTTTTAATTTTATAAAATGATAAGGTTTCGATCCGTTTCCGTCATGAAACTCTTCACTTTTCCGTCTTTCATCGTCACGGTGTCTTCGATACGAATCCCGTATTCGCCTGCCGCGTACACCCCCGGCTCATCCGAGAACACCATGCCATCTTCCAACGGGGTTTCTCCGCGCGGGCTTACGCTGGGAAATTCGTGGACGTTGAGCCCGATGCCGTGCCCAAGCGAATGGGTGAACAATTTGCCGTAGCCTTTTTCGTTCAAGAAGTTTCGCGCGATCGCATCCACTTCCACGCCCGTCATGCCGCTTCTTGCTTTTTCTTTCACAAGCTCGTGCGCACCAAGCACCGCTTCGTAAGCTTTTTTAAATTCACCGTGTTTACCATCGTCGCCAAACAAAAACGTGCGCGTGATATCCGAACAATAGCCATTTACTTTGCAGCCGAAATCAATCAAAATTTCGTCGCCGAATTTAAGCTTGTCCGTACCCGTTTCATGGTGAGGAACAGCGGCGTGTGCACCAAACGCAACGATGGTTGCAAACGACGTGCCTTCCGCACCCAACGCTCGCATGTTATATTCTAACAGCGCGGCGATTTCCGTTTCGCTCATGCCTTCTTTGATCTCAGGCAAAAGTTTTAAAAACGCGCGTTCTGCAATCGTACAAGCCTTTGCGATGTTGTCAAGTTCCCAAGCGTTTTTTACACCCATTGCTTGGGCAAGACATTTATCCACGTTTTCCGTTTTCACTCCTGCGCTTTCAAGCGCAAGATATTCCACGTGCGGGGTATGATCGAACGAAACACCCACCTTTTCATAACTAGCAAGACGCGCAAGCACTTCACTTCTTTTCCCCAAAGCGGGGGTCACGTCCGTGCCTTTGAACATTTTTTCCGCCGCTTCCATATACCGCATATCGGTATAGAGCGTCGTGCCCGTTTTATCCACGATCGCACAGCCGTTTTCAGGCCCCATGCCCGTGATGTAGCGAAGCAAAAACTCGCAAGAAGTGTATACAGCATCGCAACCGCTACTGCTTAAAACCTTTTTTCCGTTGGTAATCATCATATCTTATTTCTTATTTTAACAAAATTTTCCCGTTTCGTCAAGTGTACGACGACGTAATCTGCTAATTTTTATAAAATTCCTTGATAAATCGCTTTCATTGCCGCTGCATCTTCCGCTTGCGTGCCGTCCGATTCGCTCACAATATACGGCTCTAATTTCAATTTTTTAAGCGCAATGGCAAGCGGCTCGAAATTTGGACCGTATATTTCATCGGCAAAAGTCAAATGCTTCACTTCCCCTTTCGCCGAATACATAATCTTAGAAAAATGCACGTGGAAATTTTTCATGCGCTCATAGCCAAGCTCGTCGATCATATACGCCAAGCGAGCATAATAATCTTCCACGCTTTGTAGCGAGCCTTGCTCTCTTGCATTCACGTGCCCGAAATCGACGCAAGGCGTGAACACGGGATCAATCTTACAAAAACGAACAATCTCTTCAATCGTGCCGATTTGCGCCATTTTTCCCATCGTTTCAGGGCAAAACATCATATCGCCTAAATCGTTAAGCTCGATATATTCTCTTAAAATTTCCAGTCGATTTTCCGTGAGAGAAACGGCTTCTTCGCGGCTCGCTTTCCCCTGCGCCGCGGGATGAAAAACGATACGCTTTCCGCCCATAAGTTTGCAAGCTCTCGCTGTGTCTAACACGTAGCCATACGATTTTGCCGCCATTTCATCGTCGGGGTTGGCAAAATTGATAAAATAGGGCGCGTGCGCCGAAATTTCGACATCTTCCGCCTTAAACGCTTCGCCGATAGAAATTGCTTTATCTTCCGTCATTCTAACGCCGCGACCAAACGAATATTCAAAGCAATCCAAGCCCCTGTTTTTAACATAGGCAGCCGTTTGCTCGGTGTGCCCATTGCCTTCGGCGTAAAAGCTTTCCGAGTTTCCGCTCGGACCGAATTTAATCATGTTCTCGCACTCTCCTTATATCTTCCTTTAATTGCGCTTGCAACCCTGCCACGCTTTCAAATTTCTTAATCTCGCGCAAAAATCGCACGAAACGAATTTTTAGCGTTTTGCCATACAGTTCACCGTCAAAGCCGTCTAAAAACGTTTCCGTTTTGGTTGCATCGTTATCAAACGTAGGGCGATTGCCATAGTTGGTGATGCCTTTATATTCTTTACCGTTTATGCAAACACGCGTTTCATACACGCCTTGTTTGATGGGATATTTATCTTTTGGATATTCAGCGTTCGCCGTGGGAAAGCCGATCGTTTTGCCCACACCCCGATCTTTCACGATCGTGCCAAGCAAGAAAAATTCTTCGCCTAAAAGCTCGCTCGCTTTGTCCACTTCCCCTGCTGAAACGTACGCTTTTATCGTGGTGGAACTGATTTTTTCGCCGTTTGCCGTGATCAATTTCTCGACTTCAACGCGTACCTGCCCCACTTCTTTGAGCGTTTCGGGCGTGCCAGAGGCGTTTTTACCAAAGCGAAAATCGTCGCCGCAAACAAACGCTTTGGGATTAAATTCACTAATCAATAAATTGGAAAATTGTTCGGGGGATAAATTTTTAATTTCTTGAAAGGGCAATTCGAACGCAAAATCCACACCTACGCGCTTGAAAATTTCTTCTCGCTCTTCAAGCGTGAAAAGGCTTTTTTCTTCCTTACCGCCCACGATCGTCATGATCCCGATCGGCAAAGAAAAAGCTTTCGCTCTTTGCACAAGTTTTTTATGACCTGCGTGTAAACCGTCAAAACCGCCGAGCAACATCACGCACCCGACGTTTTTATCAAATTTTCCGCTAAAATCAACCGTCTTTAACATAATTTCGTTTTGGCTTTCGCCATGCCGTTTTGCACCTCAGCTATGCCGTAAAAACATTCGTCTTTATAAAGTTTATAAAGCCCGTCTTTTTCGTCCGTTTCCAGCGCCATGCCACTGAATATGCGTTCCGAATTTTTAGCCGTGAGCGAAAGGGCGGGGAAAGGCAACACGCTTTCGGTGGGAATTAAAAATTTTTCAAGCTCTTCCACAGGCAGATCTTGCTGTAAAAGGGAAAAGGGAATGGCGTTTTTTATCTCAAACACACCGCTTTTCGTGCGATGAAGCGCGCTCATCACGGCGTTCGTTTCAAGCGCAAAAGCCAAATCTCTTGCGATCGATCTTATATACGTGCCGCCACCGCAGTTGATTTTGAAACGATAGGAGTTTTCGCTATCGCCCTTGCCAAGCAATTCCACGCTAAAAATTTTCACGCGCTTTGCAGGAAGAACAAAATCAACGCCTGCCCTAGCAAGCTCGTACCCCCTACGCCCGTTTACGTTTTTCGCGCTATACCTAGGTGGAATTTGATCGATTTCGCCAACAAGCTTAGGCAACGCTGAAAGGATTTCCTTTTCGCTGGGAATAGAGCCTCCAAACGTGAGCTCGCCCGTGGAATCGAGCGTGTCGGAAGAAACGCCGAAAGTAAATTCGGCGATATATTCCTTTTCCTTTTCCAAAAAATAATCGAAAAGGCGCGTAGCGTTCCCCACCCCCACGGGCAACACGCCGCTCGCCAAAGGATCGAGCGTGCCCATATGCCCACAAGGGGTCGCCGTGAGCCATTTACATTTGTTGACAACCGTCGAAGACGTGAGCCCCGACGGCTTGTCTACGTTGAAAAAACCGTAGTTTTTGATTTTTTCCGTTCTTTTCATTAACGAAGTTCTACCCCAAGTTTAAATTTCAAATTGCCGAGTATCTTTTTCACAAATCCATCAAGCGTTTCGGGGGTGAACGCCTTTTCCACGTTTTGATCGGGCGTGTACGTGAGCGTTAACGCCATGCTCTTTTTTCCTTCGGGCACTTGTCCACCGCGGTATACGTCGAAAAGGTGCGCTTTCGTCACGTATTTACAAGAATGGAGCAACACGTCTTCAATTTCCGCGCAGGTGAGTTTTTCGTCCGCCAAAAGCGCAAGGTCGCGCTGCACCGCAGGGAATTTAGGAAGATTGGTATAACGAATACAATCGTCCATTTGCGTTTCAATCGCCGTTAAATCAAGCTCGGCAAGATACACTTTTTTATCAAGCCCAAGCGAAAGGGCGATAGCAGGGTCGGGGTCACCAAGCTCACCCACCACGTTTTTATCGCAAACAATCTTCGCGGATACGCCGGGATGAAGATAGGTTTTTTCCGCGCGTTCAAACGTGAAGTCTAAATGGAACACTTCCGCCAAACGCTCGATTGCGCCTTTCATATCAAAGAAATCGTTGCCCCCGCCCCAAATGCCGAGCACCACGTGCTTTTTCTCTTCGGGTTCTTCGCTTGCCGCCGTGTTTTTAGGGAAATATACGTTTGCGACTTCGAACAATCTTCCCACGTCGTTGCCGCGGCGAATATTACGCACGGCGTTTTGAAGCATAGACGGTGCAAGGAAGGTGCGCATAATCGAAAGCTCTTCGCTGATCGGGTTCAAAATTTTTACCGCGTTTCTAAGCGGATCATCTTCGCCAAGTTTCATAAGTTCAAAATCTTTAGGGGAATAGAACGAATAGTTATAAGCTTCGGAGAAACCTTGCAAGCGAAGCGCATTTTTTAAATGCAATTCGCGTTTTTGTTCGTCCGTTAAGCCGCCGCCCGTCACACTCGCCTTATCCAAGAACGTGGGCGTGATGTGCTCGTAGCCGTACATACGGATAATTTCTTCGGCAAGGTCGGGATAGCCGTCTACGTCGTCGCGATATCCAGGGATTTCAACGGTGAGAACGTCCCCCTTGATTTCGGGTTTGAAATTTAAACGAGTTAAAATTGCCTTGATTTCGCTTTCAGGCACTTCAATACCCAAAAGTGCGTTGATTTTCGAAACGCTCGCCGTCATCGTTCTAGGGTTAAGCTCAACCGCGCAAACGTCGCGGTGCATATCCGTCACCGTACCGCAGCCAAGCGCTTCGATAAGGTGCAATGCACGCGCCATACCGCGTTCGTTGGTGTAGGTGTCAACGCCCTTTTCAAAGCGAGAAGAAGAATCGGAGCTTTGCCCTAAGCTACGCGAAGTTTTGCGAACGTTGTCGCGCGCAAATTTCGCCGATTCGAAAAATACGTTTTTCGTGCTATCCTTAATTTCACTGTTCAATCCACCCATAATCCCTGCGAGCGCAACGGGTTTATCGCCATCGCAAATCACAAGATTATCGCTCGTAAGCGTAAATTCTTTCTCGTCGAGCGTGGTAATTTTTTCGCCCTTTTCCGCTCTTCTTACAACGATCTTTCTTCCACCGATTTCGTCCGCGTCGAACGCGTGCATGGGTTGACCCATTTCAAGAAGCACGAAGTTGGTGATATCCACGACGGGCGAGATAGAACGAATGCCCGAAAGCACAAGACGCTTTCTCATCCAAGCAGGCGTCTGCGCTTGTTTGATGTTTTCCACGTAATGTCCAACGTAGCGCGGGCAAAGATCAGGCGCTTTCACTTCCACGTCGATGGCTTGCGCGCTTGTTTTTTGCGCCGTGAACGAATAATCAGGCTCTTTAAAGGGTTTATTTAAAACCACCGCCACTTCACGCGCGATACCCAAAATGCATTGACAATCGGG
>JAZOLI010000115.1:0-6676 GCA_045652965.1 Candidatus Scatosoma sp. | reverse complement strand
CAATCATAACAATAACAACAATAACAACGGCAACAAGCAAAACGACAAGAGCAAGAGAAAGGACACCTATTTATACGCACTCGACGGCAATTTATACGTAAACCTTACCAACAAATGCTCGAACGGTTGCGATTTTTGCGTACGCAACGAAAGAGATAGCTATTATGGGCACTATTTATGGCTTCAACACGGCGACCCGACGGCGGACAAAGTGATGGCGGTGGCGACGAGCGGACAGGTTGGAAGCTTGGCGCAATATAAAGAAGTGGTGTTTTGTGGGTTTGGCGAGCCGACGTATAAAATGTCGGAAATGTTGCAGCTTTGCGATTTCTTCCACGCACGTGGCTTGAAAACGCGCTTGAACACGAATGGACAGGGCAATTTAATCAACAAGCGCGACATCACGCCCGATTTAAAGGATAAAATCGATCTTGTCAACGTTTCCCTTAACGCTTCGTGTGCAGAAAAATATCAACCCATTTGCCGTTCGCAGTTTGGCGAAAGCGCGTTTGCGGCGATTGTGGAATTTGCGAAATCCTGCCGTAAAAACGGCGTAAATTGCCGCTTTTCCATCGTGGATTGTATTGGCGAAGAAGAAGTTGAAGCGTGTAAACGCTTGGCGGAGAGCGTGAAAGTGCCCCTTTATATCCGCAGTTATATCACCGATAGCGAATAAAACACAGAATCTGCGTCGCAATACAGCGTTAAACTTGCGTTTTCCCTTGCTCGTTTACGAATAAGTAAACTCCCGTCGGGAAAGCCACGTTTGCCTTGTCTTGCTCGTATCTTGCTTCGTTTTATTTCGAGCAAAAATTTTTTCTTCACTTTTTCAAAGGAACATCTTATGAGCGAACTTCGTGAAATACTGCAAAAACACGGTTTTCAAATGAAAAAACAATTCGGGCAAAATTTCCTATCGGATGGAAATCTGCTCGATTCTATCGTGACGGCGAGCGGAGTGACGGAAGATACCACGGTGGTGGAAATCGGTTGCGGCGCAGGCACGCTCACACGCGCGATTGCAAAGCAAGCGAAAAGAGTGTATGCGTTCGATATCGACGTGAAGCTTCAACCTGTGCTTGCGGAAACGCTTGCAGGCTTGGAGAACGTGGAAGTGATTTTCCGCGATTTTAACAAAATTGATTTAAAGGCGTTTGAAGAAGAGATCGGGGATTATGTGGTGGTGGCAAACTTGCCCTATTATATCACGACCCCGCTTGTCACCAAATTGCTCGAAGAAAGCGAAAGGGTGCAAGGGATTTCGATCATGGTGCAAGAAGAAGTTGCCGAGCGGTTTTGCGCAAAAGAAAACACGCCCGAATACGGCGCGATTACGGCGGCGATAGCCCTTAAAGGTAGCGCGAAAATTGTAAAAAGGGTGTCAAGGAACATGTTCTATCCCCGCCCGAACGTAGATTCGGCGGTGGTCAAAATCGATTTCGAGCGTGGGCGCATACAGGTCAAGAGCGAAAAGGCATATCGTCAAGCGGTGAAATGCGCCTTTTTAAACAGAAGAAAAACGCTGGAAAACAACCTTGTCAACTTTTTTAAAATTTCCCGCGAGCAGGCAAAGAAAGTGTTAGCGGAAGCGGGGGTAGATGAAAAAGCGCGTGGCGAAACGCTTTCGCCTGAGCGCTTGGGCGTTTTAACCAACGTGTTAATAGACAATCAAATTTTATAAACAAAACGGAGTGGAATTTTTCCACTCCGTTGATTTTTTGTCTTTAACGACATTTAAAAAACGAACACGGGGATTGCGCAAAGAGCTCCTAAAACCGTACCGCCTAAAAGATCGCTAGGATAATGCCAACCAAGGGCAAAGCGCGTGTAGGCAAGAAGCGCGCCAAACACCGTTAAACAAACACCTGCCCCCATCGAATAGGGCAAAATGGTGGCGGCAATCACGAACGCACAAGCGAGATGCCTGCTTGGAAACGAGTGATCGCTTGCCCCCTTTTTTTGATAAAGCGGCGTGATATTCGCGCCCTGCTTGCTATAAGGTCTAGGCCTGCAAACGGCAAGGCGGAGCAGGGAAACGAGAAACAGGCAAAGGGCAGGCGCAAACAAAATTTTCACCAAATCTTCCGCAGGATATTCGAGCGCAATTGCGCAAAGCACGAACGCGCCGTAGGCAAGCGCAAAGGCGAGCGAAAGAAAACGATCGAAAAAGGGCAAGCATTTTTTTAAGTTAGGACGGGCGCGAAAATAAGCCGCATTCTTTTCATATAAAGAAACGTAAGAATATTTCATATATAAAGTATAGCACAAAACGAAAAAAAAGACAAGCAAAAAGAGCCTTTCGGAGGGGGTATCCGAAAGGCTCGATTTTTCTAACGCGCAAAACTAAGCCAAACTTGAATTATTCCTTTTGCGCGTCTGCAATGATCTTATCCACGAGTGCGAAAGGCACTTCTTCATAAGCCAAAAATTCCGAAACGAACTTACCGCTACCACGGGTAAGCGAACGAAGCTCCATCGTATATTCCATAATTTCCGCAAGGGGAACTTCCGCCGTGATAATGGAAGAGTTGCCCTCGGTGTCCGTGCCCATAATCCGACCGCGGCGCTTGTTGATATCGCCCATCACGTCGCCAAGATAATCGGCAGGAACGGCAATCTTCAAACGGTATACGGGCTCTAACAGCACGGGTTTGGCGTTTTTCAAGCCTTCTTTGTAAGCAATCGCCGCCGCCATTTTAAAGGAAAGTTCGTTGGAGTCAACGTCGTGATAGCTTCCATCGTACAGCACGGCTTTAAGCCCCACCACGGGATAGCCTGCAAGCGGACCGTGTTCCATACATTCCTTGATGCCTTTTTCCACGGCAGGGAAGTAATTTTTCGGCACTGCGCCGCCAACCACTTCTTCTTCAAATTTAAATTCTTCTTCGCAAGGGGAGAAGCGCATTTTCACGTGACCGTATTGTCCGTGACCGCCCGATTGTTTCTTATGTTTGCCTTCCGCTTCTGCTGTGCCGCGGATGGCTTCGCGATAGGCAATTCTAGGCGCGGAAAGTTTCATGCCCACGCCATAGCGCGCTTTCACTTTCTTCACCAGCATTTCAATTTGGATATCGCCCTGTCCGCCGAGCAAAATATCGCCAGTTTCGACGTTCTTTTCCACGGAGAACGTAAAATCTTCTTCTTTGAGTTTTGCAAGGCCTGCAAACACTTTATCTTCTTCGCCCTTCTTTTCGGCATCCACTGCCATAAACAACGTGGGTTTGGGGAAATAGATAGGGGAGAAGCGGAGCTTAGCGCTAAGATCGCAAAGGGTGTCGCCGGTGCTCGTGTTGCTAAGTTTGTTCACCGCACCGATATCGCCTGCCGAGAGCTCGTCAACCGCTTCCATTTTCTTGCCGCGAAGCAAATAAATTTGCCCAATACGTTCTTCGCAACCGCTGTTTGCGTTCCACACGGTCGAGCCGCTCTTTAAAACGCCCCTAAAACTCTTGATATAGGAAAGTTTCCCCGAATAAGGATCAATCACCGTTTTAAACACCTGCGCGGCAAAGGGCGCGTCGGCGTCCGTGCGCACGCTCATCATATTGCCCGAAAGATCGTCGGCGAGTGTGTTAAGACGTTCGCGCGCTTGGGGCATGTAAGTCACGATTTCGTTCATCAAATTGATAACGCCGCGGTTTTGAAGCGCCGAGCCCGCCATAACGGGAATGGTGTTTACGCAAGCGATACCAAGGCGAATGCCTTGAATGGTCTCTTCACGAGTAAGTTCGCCTGCTTCAAAATATTTATCAAGCAAGAATTCGTCGTTTTCCGCCGCCGTTTCCATAAGCGAAGCTTTCATTTCTTCCACTTGCGGCATAAGCGCTTCAGGGATAGGAATTTCCTGCGGTCCTGTTTCCTTGAAAAGGTATGCCTTGTCTTGGAGCACGTTCACGTAGCCTTGCATTTTTCCGTTTTCCATGATCGGGATTTGAATGGGCGCAATCTTACCTGCATATTTCGTGAGCAAGGCTTGCACCGTTCCCAAATAATCGGCGTTTTCTTTATCCATACCGTTGATGAAAATGATCAACGGTTTACCAAGTTTTAAACAATAATCGACGATATTTTCCGCGCCGATGGGGAGCACGCCGTTTGCACCGATGACAAGACACGCGCCACCTGCCGCGCGCAAACCTTCGTTTCTTTCCCCTTCAAAATCGTAATATCCAGGCAAATCGAGCAAATTGATTTTCACGTCTTTCCAGTTCACGTAGGAACAGGAAGTGTAAATCGACATCTTTTTCGCCTTTTCAAGCTCGTCGAAATCGGAAACGGTTGTGCCGTCGGCAACCTTGCCCATACGATCAATTGCGCCGCCGTTAAAAAGGATGGCTTCGCAAAGCGTCGTTTTGCCCTCGCCACTGTGTCCGACAATGGCAATGTTTCTAATGTTTTCTCCATGTACGTTCATAAAAAGTACCCCCAAAAAATTATTAAAGCCGTCAGCGGGCAATCGCGCTCCGCCGTCGATTTTCTCTATTATAATATATTTAGTCACAAAAAACAAGTACTTTTATGAAAATAATTTGCAAAAAACGAAAAATTTTATCTAAAATATTTTTTGGAAGCGTGCAAGGCGCGCTCAACTCGCTTGACAAAAGGGAGCAAAAGGGGTATAATGGGAGCGTTATGAAAGGTATATATTTAGATCATGCGGCCACGACGCCGATCGATGAAGAAGTGTTTGAGAAGATCAAGCCATATTACACGGAGTTTTTTGGGAACGCCGATTCTCCGCACGCGTTCGGAAGAAGAGCGATGCGCGCGGTGGACGAAGCTCGCGACACGCTCGCTTTGCTTTTGGGTGCGAAGAACAACGAGATCTATTTCACTTCGGGCGGCACGGAGAGCGACAACTGGGCGATTTTAGGTGGCGCGCGTGCAAAGAAGAAAGAAGGACGAAATCATATCGTCATTTCTTCGATCGAGCATCACGCAGCGCTTTTTGCCGCAAAAACGCTTGAAAAGGAAGGCTTTTCGGTGACCTATTTGCCCGTGAACAAGGGGGGCAGGGTTGAAGTGAGCGCGTTAAAAGAAGCGATCACCAAAGACACCGCGCTCGTTGCGCTTATGTGGGTGAACAACGAAACGGGGGCATTGCAACCGATTGAAAAGGCTTGCGAGATAGCGCATGAAAACGGCGCTTTGTTTTTCACGGATGCGGTGCAGGCTGCGCCCTATCTTCCCATCGACGTGAAAAAACTCGGTGTGGATATGTTGTCTATATCGGCGCATAAATTCCACGGCTTAAAGGGAAGCGGCGCGCTTTATATAAAGAGCGGCGTGAAGATAGAAAAGCTTGTGGGCGGCGGTGAGCAGGAGCGTGGGCTTCGCGGTGGCACGGTGAACGTACCGAGCGTGGTGGCGATGGCGGCGGCTTATGAAAAAACGCGCAAAGAGCAAACGCAAACAAACGAAAAATTAAAGTCGCTTTCCGAGCTGTTTTTAAAAGAACTTTCTTCCCTTGACGGCGTGGAAAGAAACGGCGATGGTGAGAACGCGCTCCCTTCCATTTTAAACTTACGCTTTAAGGGCGTGGAAAATACCGCGTTTTTATATAACATGGATTTAAAGGGCGTATGCCTTGCGGCAGGCTCGGCTTGCGCGAGCGCGTCGGTGAAACCTAGCCACGTGCTCACGGCAATGGGTTTAACGGAGAAAGAAGCAAAAGAAAGCGTGCGTTTTAGCTTTGGAAAAACGAACACGGAAGAAGAAATTAGGGAAGCGGCGCGCTTGACGAAAGAAACGGTGGAAAGATTGCGCGAATAAGATTTTCCAAAAAAAACAACGTTTTCCACTTGTAAAATCTTTACTAAATAAAAAAAGTGTGTTATAATATAGGCATAAACAAACAATCGGAGGTAAATAGGTAATGGCACATATCATCAACGACGAATGCGTTGCTTGCGGTGCGTGCGCGGATACTTGTCCCGTAGGCGCGATTGCGCTTGGCGATAAAGGTATCTACGTGATCAACGACGAATGCGTAGATTGCGGCGCTTGCGAAGACGGATGCCCCGTAAACGCGATCAAAGAAGCGTAAGGAAACAGCAAACGAAAAAACAGACAAGGCGCGGTGTGAAGAAAATCACACCGCGCCTGCCTTTTCAGACGGCGACGAGTTTTTGTCGAATGCGTTCTAATCGCGCGGCACATTTATCCGCGGCGCATTGCAGTTTTTTCACGAGCGCACCCAAAAGCCGTTCGAGCATTTTGAGAAGCAACGCGTCCAAACCAAGAGCTTTAAGCCATTTTCCAAAAAATACTTTCATAACGATCCATCTCCTTAAAAAGAAAATTTCCCGCTTAAGCCGTCCGTCGCGAGAAGAATTATAGCACGAATTTTCGCCCTGTCAACCCACCCCCTGCCACTTTTTTTCGGTTTTGAAAAGATATTTTCGTGAAAAACGATGAAGCCCACCTTTTTAAAGAAAGTGTGGGCTTCACGGTTGCAAACTTACAAGAAAGATATTGTTATCAAGTTTTCTTGACGATATTATACAACAAGAAATCTTGAATGTCAAGACTTTTTTCAAGATTTCTTGTAAAATATTTGTATGGATAATAAATTTACAAATAGATTAAGAGAGTTGCGAACGGCAAAAGGGATTAGCCAGAAAGAGTTGGGAAAAATAATCGGTAGTAGTTATTCGGCGGTTAGTTATTGGGAACA
>JAZOLI010000114.1:0-4929 GCA_045652965.1 Candidatus Scatosoma sp. | reverse complement strand
CTAAAAAAGCAAATCGTCGCACTAACGGCAGAAAACGCCGAACTGAAAAAGCGGTTAGATACGTCAATGGGCGAGGTTTTAGAACTTGACAAGGGAAACAAAGAATTGGAAGAACACAAAGTAAAAACTTCGATTGCTCTTACCGTATTAGACCGTTTACAGCAAGAACACCCCGAAATTTATCGGGAAGTAATTTCACAAAAGAAAAAGCTCACCACGATGAATAGGAAAAATTGGTGGACGAAGTAATTCCGTTGTAGTCGAGAACGGATAGAAAATTTAAAGTTTTATTAAAGATTTGGTGCGACTTAGAATGACAATACGCGAATGATAGATACAAAGTCGCAGATGACAAGAGAAAATAAAACGACCACACGAGAAGACGTGTAAAGGAGGAATCCATTTAGGAAACAATTTTTATAGGAGAATGATGACTTACATATTTTAATGGCAAGAAAGAAACGACTTCAAAGCGATTTCAATCTTTCCGAACATCAAGTAACGTCACTTGCGAGAGTATTATTGCCAGCAATACGAGAATATCTATTGTCCGAGCAAGGCAAAAAGGACTACGTTGAATGGACGGAAAACAAACAAAAACAACTGAATAAAACGAAAAAATCTCAATGATAACATAGAGGTTACCGCCGATTAAGAAAAATGAAAAGGAAATATAGAAGATAAGAAGAACGGCGGACGGGTTTGTCGTTAGTATCCCGATTATAAACGGCAACGGCAGGTGTGCAATCAAGCACGCCTGCCGTTTTTTTATTTTCAAGACAGTGTCGGGTGATTATTAGTTGACTTTTTCACTATTTTTTGATATAATATTTATATAAAATTAAATCGTTTGTGTCTCACTTTGGGTTCGATTCCCATTCTTTACAACCTTGTTTGTTTGGTCAAAAACATTCTTTTAAAACTCTTTTTAACAAAAACTATTGAATCATTAATTGATTTTATAAGTAAACGACTTAAACCTTTTGGTAAAGGCAGCAAAAAGAACTTTAGGAGGATTATCTTTATGGCTATTTCATTCATTATGTTTCACCTGACACATCTGTAGAGGCTAGGTAGCGTGCGATTATAAAAGAAATCGGGTGAAACACCAAAAACAATCCACATTATAGTGGTATACATACGAAAAGACTATCCGTCAAGATAGTCTTTTCTTTTTATTCCGTAAAATTATTAAACTCTTCCATAAAACAAAATAGGCCGAACGTCTTACCAACGGTAAAGAGGTTCAACCTATTAAGACTTGGTGCGGACGAAGGGATTTGAACCCACACGGTGTTACCCACAGGAACCTGAAACCTGCGCGTCTGCCAATTTCGCCACGTCCGCATGCAAACGAAAATCACAAATTTGCAATTTCCGTCTTTTTCAATTTTTCATTTTCGGCTTCTAAAAGCCACGCTTTGCCTCCACTTGAAATGCTACCCTGCACTTCCCCGTTTTCTATCACGAGCGCAGCGTTGTCTTCCACCCCAAAAGCACGAGCACAATTATAGCACACAATTTTATCAAAGTCAACCATTCTTGCATTATAATGCGGAGAAATTAAGCCTTTGATCCAACCCAGCCCCAAAAACTGTGCATATTTTTCTTCGCCGTCGCCAAGCGCCGCTTGCGAATCGGTATACATATCGGAAAACCAACAAATCGCCCCAGCGGACAAGCCTGCAATGATGACACCGCGCCGATAAGCGTCTTCGATAAGCGCAAGCAAGCCCGATTTTTTCCATTCTTCGATCATAAACACGGTGTCGCCGCCACCGACGTAAATCATATCCGCCTTTTCAAATTTTCCTTTCAATTTCTCAAAATCAGGCTCTTTGAAAACGGTCAAGGCAACGTCCGTTTTTATGTCGAAAATGCCCGTGTAAACCTTGTGGAAGGTGTTATAATAGGGCATAAAATCGTGGCTCGCGGTGGGAATGAAAAGTGCGTTGGCGCGGCGCTCCCCCGCCCGCGCTTTGGCAAGGCGAGCGATATATTCGTCGATTTGAAGCGTCGTTCTCTCGCGGAGTTCACCCCCGCCGATTGCAATAATTTTTCCCATACGAGCCACCCGTGTATGCGTTGAGTTTTATTTCGTGCCGAAAAGGCGATCGCCTGCATCACCAAGACCGGGCAAAATGTAGCAATTTTCGTTAAGCCCACGATCGACCGCCGCCACGTAAACTTCCACGTCGGGATGATCGTCCATCACCTTTTGAATTCCTTCGGGCGAGCTTACGATGCAGCAAAGCTTAATCTTCGTCACGCCGCGTTTTTTAATCATCGTGATCGCATCCGAAGCGCTTCCGCCCGTTGCCAGCATAGGATCTACCACAATAAGCGTTCTTTGTTCCGCATCCGCAGGAAGCTTGCAGTAGTATTCGACAGGTTCATGCGTATCATGGTCGCGATAAAGCCCGATATGTCCCACTTTTGCATTGGGGATAAGCTTTTGCACGCCCGAAACCATACCAAGACCAGCGCGCAAGATAGGCACGATCCCAACAGCTTTGCCCGAAACCATTTTGCATTTTGCAACTTCAAGCGGCGTTTCCACTTGCACTTCTTCAAGCGGCAAATCTTTCGTCGCTTCATACGTTTCAAGCATAGCGATTTCTTCCGCAAGCTCCACAAACTGTTTGGTGTTCGTGTTGATATCACGAAGAAGCGCAAGTTTGTGCTCGATAAGCGGATGTTCAACGTGGTGGAATTTCGGATTTTCTCTGAATGTAAATTTCATAATTTAACCCCTTTTTATGTTTATTTATTATATTTTTCTTCGATTTTCGTGATTTTGTCAATGCGACGGTTATGACGTTCGCCGCCTTCAAATTCCGTCGTTAAGAACAAGCTTACGATCTCTTCCATGAGCCCAGGACCAACTACTTTTTCACCGAAAGCGATCATGTTTGCATCGTTGTGCAAGCGCGTATATTTCGCGCAATAGGTGTCGTGACAATGCGCGCAACGCACACCGGGAACTTTGTTTGCCACGATCGAAACGCCGATACCTGACGAGCAAACGACGATACCACGTTCGCATTCACCGCTTGCCACCGCTTCCGCGGCAAGCACCGCATAATCGGGATAATCACACGAATCAAAGGTGTCCGTGCCGAAGTTTTTCACCTCGTGTCCGTTCTTCTCCAAATAGGCAATCAAGGTGTTTTTTAAGTTTAAACCACCGTGATCACAAGCAACTGCAATCTTCATAAAATCGTTCTTCTCCTTTTGTTTTCTATATTATAGCACGTTAGTGCAAAAAAATCAAGCTTTTGGATTTTCTTTCTTTTTCGTTGTTTTTTTCGTCGGTGATGACGAACGTTTTTTGGGTATGTATTTTTCTCGAACGCCTACGGGCAACAATTTCTCGATGATCGCGGACATGCCCCCTGCAATTAGCTCGAAAACATAGTGATAACAATCCATCCCCTTGCCGTAAGGATCTAAAATTTCGTAGCCAGCAAGCTCGGAAAAAGAATAGACGTTGTTCTCAAATTCTTCTTCCCCCGCCGCTTTCATTGCCTGCCAACGCATGTCCATGAGCAAATCGCGCTGAACGTCAGTCATACAAACGATTGCAAGCGATTCGACAAGCAATTTTTCGTTGATTTTCTTAGGCTTGAACGTAGCAACCTCAAAGCCTTTATCTATAAGCGTTTGCGCCGATTTTTCGTTGATTTTTGATTTGGGTGCGACTTGCAAGCCTGCCGAGCAAACTTTGAGCGTGGTAAGCCCCATTTCTTCTACGAGCCGCCGAAAAATGATCTCCGCCATGGGAGAACGACAGGTATTTCCCGTGCATACAAACACGATTTTTTTCTTCTTTTTTGTTTTCAAAGCGTACCTGTCCCTATCCTTTATTTGATATCTTCCGACGTGCAAGCCTTGCGCAAACGATTTAAAACACCCGTCATAACGCCGCCTGTTTCTTCTGGTTCTACAACGATCAAAAGTTCGCAAACCTTTTCCGCTTCTCTTAAAAGCTTATAAAGCCGCATTGCCATTTCCGCCTGATTTTTCCCAAGGTTTAGACACTTTGCGCCCACTTTTTCAAATTCTTCTATCAGCTTTTCTTCGCAAAGCACCGCAACGCCTTTATTTTCAAGGCTTTCCGCTACATAAGCGGAAATTGCGGTTTTTACGTTTTTCGGCGAAAAAAGCATAGTTTTACAACGGGGTGCATAGTGCTTATACAGCACCCCCGGACTTTTCACTTTTTCACCCTTTTTTAAATTAGGATTATACTCTCCGCAAGCGCCGACAATTTTTTCAATCATCTCGCGTGTGACAAGCCCCGAACGGAGCACAACGGGGATTTCGCCCGTGCAATCGCAAACGGTGCTCTCGATCCCGCCTTGACATTCGCCGCCATCTAAAATCAAAGGAATTTTTCCGTTAAAATCGTCGAACACGTGCTCAGCGGACGTAGGGCTTACGTGCCGTGATACGTTTGCACTCGGCGCAACGATGGGAATGCCCACTTCTTTTAAAAACGCTTGTGCGCCTTCATGCGACGGTACGCGCACAGCGAGTGTGTTTAAGCCGCACGAAACAAACGGACTCACTTTGCCCGTGGACGGATATACGAGCGTTAAAGGCCCCGGTAAAAACGCTTCCCGAAGTTTTTTTGCATACGGCGGATCATAATCGATAATTTTAGATAAATCGTAATCCATATGCACGTGGGCGATAAGCGGATTGTTGTTGGGTCTACCCTTGATTTCAAAAATCTTTTTCACCGCTTCATCGTTGAACGCATTGCCGCCAAGCCCATACACCGTTTCCGTGGGGATGGCAACCACCCCACCTGCTTCTATGATATCTTTCGCTTGCTTTAAGCTTTCTGTTGTGATTTGTTTGATTTGCGTTTGCATAAAACTTACTCAAACGGGATTTCGTCGTCAGCCACTCTAAGCTCCCCTT
>JAZOLI010000113.1:0-12872 GCA_045652965.1 Candidatus Scatosoma sp. | reverse complement strand
GGGAGTAAAATACCTGGGTGCACACGCTTATCAACCGCAATTATCGTTTCGGTAACCTGCTTGATCGAATTAGACAAGATCTCGTAGCACTCTTTCATGTCATTTCTAGACAAAAATCCACAGAAGACATCATTCGCCTGCCTTATATCTGGAGAAAACTCGTTATATTCCATTTCCATCCATTTCGACAAAACACCATCGGAAATGTCCGTCGTGCAAAGCAATCAAACCGAAAAGTTGTGCTTCGTCTTTGGGACAACCGCCGATATGAAGCAACGAACGGCATCTACTCTCTCGCTCCGCTTGCGGCAAATGATACAAATAATCAGGAGTTTCCGCTTCGTTGGGCGTTTCGTTTTTCTCCCTAAGTCGCAACGCGCGAAGATAATATTTCGCCACTTCCGCATCGGGATATACGCTACAAAGGTTATCGAACGCCTTTTCCGCTTCTTCCAGTTTTCCACATTTATATGCCGCAACCGCCTTGAAATAGAGCATTCTTCCATCGAACGGCATCTTTTCTTCTAGCTGACAAAACTTTTCAAACGCCTGCTCGTGCAAGCCGTTTTCGCAACAAACGGTCGCCACTTTATATAAATCGTCGTCGTTTTCTTGCTTAGATGAATAAAGCTTTAACGCAAGCTCTCGGCTTTCTTCCTTTTTCCCTTGCTCTAAATATACAGCAGAAAGAGTAGCAAGCGCGCGAGTGTCGTCGGGTTTCGCTTCTAAAAGCTCTAAACAAATTTTCTCCGCTTCACTTTCCTCGCCGCTAAGCAAGTGCGCCACCGCCTGCATTTCTTTCGCCTGCGCGTATTCTTTCGAGCCCTTTTCAATTTTTTCAAACGTTTTCACCGCGAGTTTGCAATTCCCTGCTTTGAGCGCGCGAGAACCTAAATCAAGCTCCTTGGAATAATCCGCAGCCTCAGGCGGATACACGAAACGAAATCCTGCCTTTTTAGGTTTAGAAAAGGCGTCCAAAATGTCCTGTTTTGCTTCCATGGGCAAGGTCGCGTCCACGTCGATCAAGCGGTTATAATAATACGCCGAATGGTTTTCTTGACCCATGTTCAGATAATTGACGGCAAGCCCTTCGTAAATATCGGGCAAATCGTCCACTTCCGCAATATCCATAAATCGATAGAGCCAATTGATCGCCGAAGCGTGCAATCCCATACCTTCGTAGATATCGGCAAGGCGCGTGTAGATATCGCCGTCGCCGCCGTACATTTCATATTGACGATACGCAAAACGCAACGCGGACAACAATTTGCCCTCGTTGTAATATCTATCCGCCATAGCGCCAAGGCGTTCTATATCGTAATCGATTTTTTTGACTTTCTTTTCTTTTATCATTTTTTAAAAATTCCGTCTACGTCGCGATCGGTAAACTGGTAATCGCTGTTGCAATAGTGGCAATGGATGCGTATCGCGCCGTCTTCTTTAACGATACGACGAAGTTCTTCTTCGCCAAGCGGCACAAGCACGCGCGTTAAGTATGCTTTGGAACAATTACATTTATATTCCGCTTGTCTAAAATCCCAAACAGTGCGATCGGGATCAAGCCCCGAAGCCGCGGCTTCTACCCCTGCGCTTTTCACGCTTGTTAAAAGCGATTCTAAGCACGTGTTTTTCACCCTTTTAAGCGTTTCTTCGCTCGCAAAAGGCAAGGGTTGTAAAACGGCTACGCCTGCAAAAACACACTCTCCGTTTTCATCCAATTCCACTTTCGTCTTTACATAGGTGGGGAGCTGTTCGCTGATGCGATAATATTCTTCAAACGCTTCGTCCACGCCGCCTGCTTTGGGGAGCGCGCAAGCGCCCACGAAAGGGCGGTTGTAGCCGTCGTCACGGATGATCGTGAGCGAGCCGTTTCCAAAAAGCTCTTCTCCGCCGTTTAACGCCGTGTTTTCGATATAGCCGCGAAGCCTGAGTGCACGATTGCCCGAAACGCCGATACCGCCCACCGCGCCGTCACATTTGAGAGAAAGGGAAATTTCTCCCGTTTCTTCCTTTAAGCACGCGCTTGCAAACGTCATTGCCGAAAGCGCCTTACCAAAAACCATCGTTGAAGCGGGGGAAAGGGAATGCAATCTTGCCCCTTCTTTCACCATCTCGCTTGTGTTTGCTATCGTTAAAGATACCTGTCCGCCGAAAACGAGCGTACGAAGCATATTCATTCCTTCTTTCATCTTTTCACCGCCAAAAAGCAAATTCTGTCGCTTTTTTCTTTCTCTTCGCCAAGATATCCTTCCGCTTCCATAAGCGAAAATCCTGCTTTTTCAAGCGTTTGCGCTATCTCCGCTTCCGTGTAGATATATTGCACGTGCGTTTCGTCCGCGCGGTCATACTTTCCGTCTTCACGCTTTGAAAAGAGCGTGACTTCCATCGTCACTTCATCGCCACAAACGCGGTTAAACGCAAGATAGGTTATATCTTCCCGATCGTCAACGCAAACAGTATTTGCAATCTTTTCGTTAAATTTACGCGACGAGCTTATATCAAAGAGAAACACACCGCCTTTTTTGATTGCGGCGCCTATGTTTTTAAACGCCGCAAGGAGCTTGCCTTTGGGGATATAGTTCACGCAATCATTGATCGCCGTTGCGAAATCGAAACGCTTAGGCAACTTCATAGACGCGATATCGCCCAGGATATATTCGCCACGCACCCCTTCTTCCATTGCCTTTGCCTGCGCAACGTCGAGCATTTCATGCGATTTATCTAAGCCCGTCACGCTATACCCTGCCCGCGTGAACGCGCGCGTAAACCAACCGCCGCCACAACCAACGTCGAGCCCAACTTTTACAGGATAGGCTTTCAGCTTGCCAATTAAATACTGCGACCAATTTTCATAGCCGCAGTCGTCGTTGAGATATTCAAACCACTTAGCAAGATTTACGTATGCCGTTTGTTTTTCTTTTGCCATAAGATTTAATCTCCGTTAAAACGCGATAAGTGGGGCGGATTGCCGCAAAACTCTCGTTTGCGCTCGTTATTCGCCTAAAAGCTTGGGCGGTTTACGCTTCTTCTTTTTGCCGTTAGCGCCCACTTCGTCTTGAAGCGCCCTTTCGCGTTCTTCAAATTGCTTGTTATATTCCACGTAGCGCAAGTCGTTTTTATGCTCTTCCGCATATTTCTCCGTGTCTTCCACAATGCTTTGTTTGCTTTCACGAAGACGTTTCAAATCATCTCTCGTGAACGAAGTGGGAAGCTCGTAAACTTCGAGCGAATCGTCGATCGGTTTGATAGGACGAGCCACCAAGCGGGACTTGCCGTGCGCCAAAAGCGCCTTTTTATATTCAAGGACCGCACTGCTATCATCACCCGTAAGCGCGGACGAGCCGTCCTTGTTGTAAATACCCCTGCCCACTTTCGCGCCTTTGATTTTCGGGTTGACGTATTTATCAAACACCCATTGTGCGAAATCGAGCCAAACGAGAAGCGGATAGGAAATGCCAAACATTACCACGAGAATAAAGCCGATCATAGCAAAGGTCGCGCCGCCGATTATAAAGCAAGCGAACGGCAAGAACGCCAGAACGATAAAGAAGATCGTTTGCGGCAACGTTGCGAGCATGAGCAAGAACGCGTTTCTAATCATGCCGAAAAAGGTAAGCTGATAATTTACGCTGAGTGCAAGCGACCAAAAGCACACCATAACAGCAACCGCAAGGAACAGGTAGCTCATCACTTTGGATATACGCATCATGACAATCTCAAAACCCGTCAAATTTCCCGCAACGATAGAAAACTCGGCAAATTGAAGCGCCGTGCCTGTAAGCATCAACACGATCGTGAACAAAAGCGTCGTTTCAAGTGCGTTCTTATAATTAAGTTTTATCCCACGCCAAAAATCGTTGGTGACGAAAATGCCTTCCGTCCACACCATATTTCTAACGACGTACATGCCGCCTGCAAGACCAATCGCAGCGATAAAGCCCGTGATAAGCAAGCCTGCATACAAAATGAAACTGTTTTGCAAGGATAAAAGCTCCGCCATGCCCTGTTGCATAGGCGCGGCAGGATACCCTACGCCAAGATTTGCGCCAAAGGGATAAATGATCCCGTTGCTATCCATAAGCATAGTGTAAAAAATAACCACGGCAAAAAGGGGCACGAAGAAAAGCAGGGTGAGCAAATTCACTTTCACAATCTTGCCGAAATTCCCTTTAAAGATATCCCAAAACAACTGCCAACGGTTGGTGGGCAGGGTGCTTCTTGCATAATCCTCGCTCTTTTCTTTTCCTTCCATAAGGCGCGAGATGAGTCCTTTTCTTTGTTGTGCCATATATCAAAGCTCCATTTTCACTTATCTTTTATCCGCGGCGTTTCTCGCCACGCATCCACGCTTTCTATTTTACTACAAAATCCCAATTATTTCAAGGGTTTTGCGAGAAAATTTCAAATTATTTAAAAAAAATATGCGCGCGCGTAAAAAAGCCGCGTGAAAATCTTGACTTTTGCTTGTCGATATGATAAAATAAAGCCGTTAAATAGAGGAGCGGATGAACATGATTACTTGCCTCGCAACGTTTGGGACGAAACGATAGAGCGCGCGGCGATATAGGGAAAGGGTATCTCCGCCGAAGCGTGAAAAACGTCCCCTCCACGCTGGGCATACGGGAGAATACCCGTATGACTGTCGCGCCAAGTGATGAGCTATTTATCTTGATTCGCCGCTTTGTTGGGGCATTTCAGATACGCAACTTTCAGGCGGGACGTTTTCCCGCCTTTTACATTGTCACTATTTTTTTCTCATAAAGGAGTTTTAATATTATGAAACAGTTTAACGTAGGTGTTATCGGTGCAACGGGTATGGTCGGTCAACGGTTTATGCTTTTGCTTGCAAATCACCCTTGGTTTAACGTTGTTGCGCTTGCCGCTTCCGCGCGTTCCGCAGGCAAAACTTACGTGGATGCCGTGGGCGATAAATGGGCGTTTGAAACCCCTATCCCTGAAAAATATCGCCAAATGAAAGTGTTAGATGCCGAAGCGGATATGGACGAAATTGCAAAAAGCGTCGATTTCGTGTTTTGCGCTGTGAATATGGATAAGGCAAAAATCAAAGCCTTGGAAGAAGCGTACGCAAAAAAGGAAGTTCCCGTCGTTTCTAACAACTCGGCGCACCGCTTCACCCCCGACGTGCCTATGGTGATCCCTGAAATTAACGCCGAGCACGTGCAAGTGATTGAAGCGCAAAGAGCGCGCCTTAAAACCAAACGTGGTTTTATCGCCGTAAAATCCAATTGCTCACTTCAATCGTACGTACCCCTTTTGCACCCGTTGAAAGCGTTTGGGATTGAACATGCGGCGGTGTGCACCTATCAAGCCATTTCGGGTGCAGGCAAAACCTTTAAAACGATGCCCGAAATTGTGGATAACATCATCCCCTATATCGGTGGCGAAGAAGAAAAAAGCGAAAAAGAACCGCTTAAAATTTGGGGTTCGATTGAAAACGGCGAAATTGTCAACGCGGCTTCTCCTGCCATCACGGCACAATGCTTGCGCGTTCCCGTTTCCGATGGGCATACGGCGGCGGTCTTCGTGAAATTCACGAAAAAACCCACCAAAGAAGAAATTTTAAAAGCTTGGGCGGATTTTAAAGGCGAACCGCAAACGCTTGCTTTGCCTTCCGCTCCTAAGCAATTTATTCGTTATTTTGAAGAAGATAACCGTCCCCAAGCAAAGCTTGATAGAATGGAAGGCAACGGCATGAGCGTGAGCGCAGGTAGACTTAGAGAAGACAATCTTTTCGATTATAAGTTCGTTGGGCTTTCCCACAACACCTTGCGTGGTGCGGCAGGCGGCGCGGTGTTGCTTGCGGAATTGCTTGCGGCAAAAGGTTATTTTGATTAAATTTTCACGAAAAATGGATAAGGAGAATATATTAAGGATATGAAAGGATTTTTTAACGGTAGCGCAACGGCGCTCATAACCCCTTTTGACGAAAACGGCGTAAATTACGACGTGCTTGGCGAGCTTGTGGAACGCCAAATTGCAGGCGGAACAGATGCCATCGTGTTTCTTGGCACGACGGGCGAGCCTTCCACCATGTCGTTTGAAGAAGAACACGTGCTTATGGATTATGCCGTGAAAAAAGTGAACGGTAGATGTAAAGTGGTGTTCGGTTGCGGAAGCAATTGCACCGCCGATGCCGTGTCAACGGCAAAAGCCGCTGAAAAATTCGGCGCAGACGGACTTCTCGCCGTCACCCCTTATTATAACAAATGTACGCAAAACGGGCTTGTGGCTTACTATAAAGCCATTTGCGAAGCCGTTTCTATCCCTGTGATCGCCTACAACGTTCCAGGCAGAACGGGCGTCGAAATTCAACCTGCAACGATGGCGAAGATTGCCGAAATCCCCAACATTGCAGGCATCAAAGACGCAGGCGGAAACATGAGCAAGACGATGGAAACGTTCCGTTTGGTAAGGGAAAAATGTGACGTGTATTCGGGAGAAGACGCGCTCAACTTCCCTATCCTTGCTTGTGGCGGCGCGGGTGTTATTTCCGTGCTTTCCAACATCGTTCCTGCCGACGTGAAAAAGCTTTGCACGCTTGTAAAAGAAAACAAGCTTGAAGAAGCGGCAGCGCTCAACGATAAGCTTTTGCCCCTTGCAAACGCTTGCTTTATCGAAGTGAACCCTATCCCCGTGAAAGAAGCGGTTGGGCTTTTGGGCTATAACGTGGGCGTGCCCCGCGCACCGCTTACCGTGATGGAAGAAAACAACCGCGAAAAATTGATCGCGGCAATGAAAGCTTACAATTTGGAGATTAAGGCGTGATGAAAACGAGAATTATACTGTGCGGCGCATGCGGAAAAATGGGCAGCAACGTGTTGTCGCTTCTTGAAGACGATAACAACGCAAAAGCCGTTTGCGGCGTGGATTTATATCCCAAAGAAATTGGCATCCCCGTTTATAAAAGCTTTTCCGAAATCAAAGAAGAAGCGGACGTGATCATCGACTTCTCTTCCGCCGACGGCGTTGCAGAGCGTTTGGAATATGCCAAAACGCAAGGGCTTGGGATCGTGCTCGCTTCAACGGGCTTCTCCCCTGCCGATCTTGCTTTGATTGACGAATATGCGAAAACGACCGCCATTTTTAAAACGGCGAATTTGTCGCTTGGCGTCAACTTAATGCAAGCCCTTTGTAAGGCGGCGGCGCAAGTTTTGGGCGATAAGTTTGACGTGGAAATTATCGAACGCCACCACAACTTGAAAAAAGACGCGCCGAGCGGCACGGCTTTGATGCTCGCCGATTCTATCAACGAAGCGTTTAACGGGGAGAAAAATTACGTGGACGGAAGAAGCGGAATTGTGGGCGCACGCGATAAAAACGAGATTGGTATGCACGCCGTTCGTGGCGGCACGATTGTTGGCGAGCACGAAGTGATGTTTGCTGGCGAAGACGAAATCATCACCATTTCTCACAGTGCAAGATCCAAGCGTGTTTTCGCAGTTGGTGCGATCCGCGCGGCAAAGTTCTTAAACGGAAAACCTGCAGGCAGGTATGAGATGAAAGATCTTTTAGCGGAAGAAAATTAAAAAAAATTCGATATAAAAACCCCCAACCGTATGCGGTTGGGGGTTTGATTTTTATCAGTTGTTCGTTGCTTGGTGCAATCTATTAAGCGTTCTATCTTTGCCGAGTATTTGCATAATCGTGCAAAGATCGGGGGTGTTTGAAAGACCTGTCGTTGCAATTCGAAGCATTTCTGCAACGTCGGAAACGTTGCCAGGGAACGCCGTGGGATCGGCTTTATATGCTTTCATATCCGTTGCAAAGCCATATTCGCCAGCCACCGTTTTCAGCTTTTCAAACCACGCCGAGTTGTCGTCCTTTTCGTCGTAGATTTTTGCAAACGCCAAAATGATTTTGTTCACCGTTTCTTTATCGAAACGATATTCGTAAGCGGGAGCAAAGCTTTGATCGAAGAAATAGGCAATGCTTTCCACCGCTTGTTTTGCGCAAATGAAATCCTTTCTGCGTTTCTTTCCGCCAACACCCATACAAAGCGCAAGCACTTTGAGCATATATTCTTTATCCGCAAAATATGCTTTTTGTTCTTCCGTGCCAAATTCTTCCGCCCAAGATTTCAAGAAATCGTACATCTCGTTTTCATCAAGCGTTGCCATCATGGTTTTAGACACGTCGTTTAATTTCAGAATATCGAAAAGCGCGCCGCTCTTGCCCATTTTGCCAATCGAATATTTAAATTCTTCAATGGGTTTATCGGGGAATTTTAAGAGCCATTCTTCAAAGTTGGAGTTAAGAAGCGTCATCATATACGTCCGCACCGCCGTAGGATGATAGCCCTGCTCGCGATAGAAGGTGAGCGAAGCTTCGGGATCTTTACGCTTGGAGAGCTTTCTTCTCGTTTCGCCATCCTGTTTTTGAATGGAGCAGTTATGACCATATTTAGGCAAGCGGAAACCAAGAACCTTGAAAAGCTCGATATGGATGGGCAAAGACGAAAGCCATTCTTCGCCGCGAATGACGAGCGTGGTGCGCATAAAATGATCGTCGATTGCGTGCGCGAAATGATAGGTCGGGATTCCGTCCGATTTTAAAATGACAACGTCTTGGTTGTTCTCCGTAACGGTGATTTCCCCTTTCACTTCGTCGCGGAAGGTATGTTTCACTTCCACGTCCCCTTGCGATCTAAGCCGAATCACGTAAGGTTTGCCCGCTTTTAAATTTTCGTAAATTTCTTCTTCGGTAAGATTTCTACATTTTGCAAATTCGCCGTAATAGCCGGGCAAAAGCTTGTTTTCCGTTTGCTTATTGCGCACTTCTTCCATCTCTTCTTCCGTGCAAAAACAAGGATACGCCAAGCCCTTTTTGATAAGTTCTTTTGCGTAAGCGTGATAAATTTCTGCGCGTTGGCGTTGATAATAAGGGCCGTATTCGCCACAAAGATCGGCGCCTTCGTCGAAATTCACCCCGAAATATTTAAGCGAAGCGTGGATCACTTCCACCGCGCCTTCCACCTTTCTCTTTTCATCAGTGTCTTCTATACGCAAATAGAACACGCCACCAGATTGGTGCGCAATCCGTTCGTTTGCAAGCGCCACGAACAAATTGCCCAAGTGCATAAAGCCCGTGGGACTGGGCGCAAGACGCGTCACCTGCGCACCGCTAGGCAAATTGCGCAAGGGATATCTTTCTTCATAATATTCAAGGGGTTTCACGTTTTCATCAGGGATTAAAGCGTTAGCAAGTTTGTTCAAATCCATCGTTCTATACTTCCTTTTCTTGTTTTTACTTTTTTATATGATAAAATCTAAATTTGCGGGAGCGATTTCATACAGTCCGTTTTCAATGCCGTGCGCAATTTCCACAATTTGGTCGCAAAGGGGCGTTTCCACTCCCACGGCTTTGCCCGTTTTGCAAACGACGCCGCATATAAAATCAATCTCGCATTTTCTGCCATTTTCCACGTCCGTAAGCATGCCTGAGCGTAATTTTTTATGTCGTTTCATCGCAATAGGCAAAGCGAAAAGTGCAAATTTCGTTCCGAAAAGCCCACGCCTGCCAAGCAATTTTTGCATGTCGTGACCTTGCATTTGTTCAAGCTCTACGCCACTTGCATTTGCCACGTCCATGCACTCTCTAAGCACGCCAAGCGCGATCTTTTTCGATTTCCTTTTTTTGGCAATTTTTCCAAACGTTTGCCCCGTTACAACCGACAAGCCCGAAAACGCCGCGTTGATTGCAAGCTTGCTCCATCTTGCGCCTGCTAAGTTGTTCGTAGTTTTTGCAAAGCTATCATTGCCTATCGCCTTTCCTGCTTTGCTCAAAATCTCTTGTAAAAGCGCCGTCTTTTCATTGCGGACATAGCCGCCCACCGTCACACTCATGGCTTCCATCTTGGACGTGAGCTCCACCTTGCCGTCGCCGATAAAGTTTGCCCCAAAGGAAGCCACCAAGCCGTAAGTTCTCTCTTCTCCCACCGCTTGCATCACGCTTTCTTCGGGCAGGCCGTTTTGGGTGGTGCAAATCACGCCGTTTTCCGTAAGTTTAGGCAATAAAAATTGTAAAATTTCCGCGTTGTGGCGTTGCTTGGTCATCAGGAAAATCACGTCGTATTTTTCCGACATTTCGCTTGGCAAAAGCGCGTTGACGGGAACGTTAAACTCCGTTTTATCCGCCACGCAAACGATGCTTGCACCCCGTTCTTTTAAGCCTTGAACGTGTGCTTCGTTTCTCGTGATTAGATCAACACTTGCTCCACCTTTTGTAAGCAACGCGCCAAGCACCGTGCCCATCGCGCCTGCGCCGTAGATTGCGATTTTCATTTTCCAAGCGCCTCTTTCACCGATTTTACGCATTCGGCGAGCGACTTCCCATCAATCTCCACCGTGACGTCGGCATACTTTTCATATAAGGGCACGCGCTCGTTATACATATCTAAAAGCGTAAAGCCTTCTTTCAAAACTACGCCGCGCGCCGCGATATCGCCAAGCCGCTTTCGCATTTCTTCATAACTCATTTTTAGATAAACGATCGTGGCGTGTTCTTTCAATTTTTTCATGCCCTTTTCACGATAAATCGCGCTACCGCCCGTGGCCATCACGCAACGATCAGCGGCTATTTCCGCATTCACTTTCGATTCAAAGTCTAAATATCCATCGTTGCCAAGCTCTGCGATTAAATCGCGCAAATTTTTGCCCGAACGCGCCACGATCACGCTATCGCTATCGATATAGCCATAGCCGATGATTGCCGAAAGCTCCGTGCCGATCGTCGTTTTCCCCGAAGTGGGCATGCCTATCAAAACAATGTTGCTCATACAAACCTCTTTTAAACGTGTCGTTTTTAATCGTGCCGCTCGTCGCTATCAAACGTTTCGCAAAATCTACCTGCAAACGACGGCTCTTCTCCGCCTGCGTATAAATGCCCCGTGTCGCCAAAACCGCAACAACGGAAAATGACTTGTTTATCTCTTCGCTCTTCCGTGTAAAGGGTGGTCACCGAGCTTGTAAGCGCTATAAAATGATGCCAAATGGAGATAGGCGAAACGTTGCAAAGCCTTGATAAAAGCACCGATTCTAAGCCAAAGTGGCAAAAGAAAGCAATGGTGTCGCGGTTGGGGTTTTCCGCGCGATATCCCATTCCGTCGCGCACGTAGCCATGATGAGAAAGAAGCTCATCCAAAGGATCAATCACCCCTTTATAATGCTTCTCCATCTCCGCAGCTTTATAAAAATCCTGATCAAGCCATCCGCTCTGCTCATACATTTTCGGCTCGTTGATCCATTCTTCGGGGCACATATCCCAAGGGATATGCTTCTCTTTTCCCGTCGGCAAAACCACGGGGTGTTTAAATTCTTGAAGCCAATCCTTTACGACGATTTCGCTTTCCCTGCCCATCGCGCGCGCCACCGTTTCACACGTTTCTTTCGCTCTACCAAGCGGCGACGTGTAAAATGCCGCGATCTTTTCTTTTTTCAATTTTTCCGCCAAAAGCGCCGCTTCACGCTTCCCCTTTTCCGTCAAACAATCCTTTTGATAATCAGGGTCGCCGTGTCGAATAATCAATATTCTCATTCTCTTTCCTCTTCTAAAAACGGCATTAGTATCATGTTTTGCACGTACAAAAATTCGTCCTTGATGCGCAAATTATCGCCGTCAAGTTCTAAAAATTTCACCGTTTTCTTTACGGCATTGGGGAAATCGTCGCCAAGCGACGTGCCAAATTTTTCTTTGTAAGCTTGCATGGAAACGCCGTCTTTTGTTCTAAGCGCGAGCATAACGAACTCAAATTTAGCATCCGTTTCGTTCACTTCTTCGCTCGTCACCGCAGGGTAAAATCCCGAAATGATACACTTCATATATTCGTCTAAATCGAACGTGTTGGTAAAACGCTTGCCACGCATGAACGAGCTCGCCGAAACACCGAAGCCGATATATTCGCCACGCTTCCAATAGTTGAGATTGTGCTTGCTCTCATAGCCCTTTTGCGCAAAGTTGGAAATCTCATAGCGTTCAAAACCCTTTTCCTTTAAAAGTTTTCTACCATGCTCGTAAAGCTCCGCCACTTCGTCGGAATCGGGCAATTCGCCGTTGAGATAATCGGTGTAAATCGGCGTGCAGTCTTCCACCGACAACGCGTACATAGATATATGCTTTGACCCACAAGATACCGCTAGCTCAATGGTTTTTGCTACGTCTGCTTTGGTTTGATTTTTCAGCCCAAGCATAACGTCGGTGCTGAAATTTTGCCCTTTGAGAAGCTTGGTTGCGTATACGTAATCACGTGCGTTGTGAATACGGTTCAAGTCGGCAAGCTGTTCGTCAATCGCCGTTTGCAAGCCGATAGAAAATCGGTTAATCCCTGCCTTTAAGTAGGTTTCCACCTTGCTTTCCCCTATCGTGCCGGGGTTGAGCTCTAAGGTAATTTCCGCGTCTTTGGTCAAGCGGAAACAAGCGCGGATTTGGTTCATCGCGCCTAATATAAGTTTGGGCGGAATATACGAAGGCGTGCCGCCGCCAAAATAGACGGTGTCGAATTCGTAATCCTTCAACTCTTCACCGCGCATTTTCAATTCCTTGTAACGTCAAGCCATATACGCTTCCGCGTATTCTATTTTATCGGGAAAGGAAGTGAAATCGCAATAAGAGCATTTGTGTCTGCAAAATGGAACGTGAATATAAATTCCTGGCATAGGGATGTTCTCCTTACAGTAGAAAGTGAATTGATTTGCAAAGCTTAAATTAGAAATTGCGGCAGGGTTTTGCACCGCCTGTTACAGCTGGTAAAACGATACAAGACGCAAGCAAGATAAGAAGCGCGAGTACCCCGAAGGGAGCATACTTGGGCGTATGTGACCAAGGGGAGCGGAGCAACAACGATGAAATGCCCCGTA
>JAZOLI010000112.1:0-1790 GCA_045652965.1 Candidatus Scatosoma sp. | reverse complement strand
TGAACGTTTCCCCTGCAAGCTCGTAAATGCGCGCAGTGATTTCTTCACGTTCGGCGTTATAGCGCACGGCTAAGGCATTTAGTGCGTTCTCATCCACGCACACCCCTTGCGCTTCCATATCAAAAAGTACATTTACAAGCGGCAATTCTACGTCGGTATATAACTTTCTTTCGTTATCGTTTAACGAATGGATATAATTTTCATACAAAACGGCGACGCCATAGGCTCTGTTCCGTTCGGGGAGTTGATGGGAATTTAAGCAAAATTGTAATCCGTCGGTGTTGCTTAACCCTTCGGCGATGCATTTTAAAATGGAAACGTCGTCAAATTGCTCAGGAAGGCTTAATTCGTTGGAATAAAGATAATGCAACAATTCCTTCACGTTATAGCAAATCACGCGTTTTTGCCCCCAAAAAAGGCTTTTAAAAAGAGATTGCAATTGATATTCGAAAAAGCCCGTGTCTAAAAGCCCTATTTTTATAGGGAACACGTATTCTATGCTATCTTTGCTTGGGTTCCAATCGTTAGATAAAAGCGTGAAACGAAATTCGGTTTCGCTAAGATCGCAGGCAACGCGAGAAGCTTTGGAATTTTCCACGATTTGAAGCGCCTGCTCGATCGTTTCAGGGTACACTTCTTCCACCTTTCCATATTTAGCTTGCGTGGAAATTTCTTGCGAAGCGTTGTCGTCCGAAAAGATGTTGAGCGAGAACAAACTTTTAAATTCAAGCTCGGCAAATTTTTCTCTCACGGCGTGATCGAAAGGCATTTTTAAAAGGCAATCGGCAAGAGAAAGCTCGATCGGCGCGTTCGTATCGATGGTTGCAAGTTTATAGGAAAAATACGCGTCTTCTTTGCTGGATAAAAGCTTGTTGTGAAGCGCGCCGGGGATTTCGTCAATGTGGGCGTAAATGCCGTTTAAATCACCATATTTTTCAATCAAAGAAAGAGCCGATTTCTCCCCTACGCCAGCTACGCCGGGGATGTTATCTGATTTGTCGCCCATGAGCGATTTCAAATCGATAATTTGCGCGGGGGTAAGCCCTGTTTCGTCTTTAAAATTTTTCGCGTTCAGTTCTAAGATATCACTCACGCCCTTTCTCGTGAAGCAAACGGACGTCGTTTCGTCAACCAACTGATAGGAATCGCGATCCCCCGTATATATATATGTTTGGGTGTTGAATTTTTTTGCAATCGTGCCGAGTAAATCATCCGCTTCAAAGCCTGCAAGCTCGCACGTTTTCACATTCATCAAAGCAAGCACTTCTTTTAAAATGGGAATTTGCACGGCAAGCTCGTTTGGCATCGGCTTTCTACCCGCTTTGTAATTTTTATACATTTTATGGCGAAACGTCGGCGCGTGAAGATCAAACGCCACCGCAAAATAGGTGGGTTTTTTATCGGAAATGATTTTAAGCATCAGTTTAATAAACCCGAATACGCCGTTTGTAGGTAAACCGCTTTTGGTCGTGAAAACGGGCGTTGCGTAAAAAGCGCGGTTGATTAAACTGTTTCCGTCGATGAGTATCAATTTTTCCATAACTTGATTATCCTTACTATTGATATTATTATTTTACCACGAAATGAAAAAAATCGCAAGAGAATATAAAAATGTTCAAAAAAAGATTTAAAAATTTCTTAAAAAGCGTGTAGAAACGCTTGCTTTTTTTCTTCGTATGTTTTATAATGATAAAGCTTTTGAATATTGCACCCGCCGAAGTGGTGGAATGGCAGACGCGTCGGACTCAAAATCCGATGGTAGCGATACCGTGTGGGTTCAAGTCCCACCT
>JAZOLI010000111.1:0-10435 GCA_045652965.1 Candidatus Scatosoma sp. | reverse complement strand
AGGGGTATCCACTTGTTGCATGAAACCATCTTTCATAACAACGATACGCGTACCCATCGTCATAGCTTCCACTTGGTCGTGCGTAACGTAGATGAACGTCGTTGCCAAACGTGCATGGAGCTTGGAAATTTCCGTTCTCATCGAAGCACGAAGCTTCGCGTCAAGGTTGGACAAAGGTTCGTCGAGAAGGAACACTTTGGGTTCACGAACGATCGTACGACCGAGCGCAACACGTTGACGTTGACCACCGGAAAGGGATTTGGGTTTTCTGGAAAGATAATCGCTGATGCCGAGAATCTCCGCCGCCGCCTTAACCTTTTGGTCGATAATTTCTTTGGGTACTTTACGAAGTTTCAAACCGAACGACATATTATCGTAAACGGTCATATGGGGATAAAGCGCGTAGTTTTGGAAAACCATGGCGATATCTCTATCTTTGGGAACAACGTCGTTCACGAGCTTACCATCGATGTAAAGTTCGCCCGACGAAATTTCTTCCAAGCCCGCGATCATACGAAGCGTGGTCGATTTACCACAACCGGAAGGTCCTACGAAAACGATGAACTCTTTGTCGCGAACGTCCAAGCAGAAATCGAAAACCGCTTGCACACCGGAAGGGTACACTTTTTGAATGCCTTTAAGCAAAAGTCCTGACATAATTTTTCCTCCTAACAGAAAGCCAAAATATTTCTTATACTAATATTTTACCACTTTTTCAAAATAATTACAATAGGCAAAATTCACAAACTTAGCTTTTACGTTTGTATACTTTGCACAACTTTTATAAAATCGTTTTCCCCGTTGCGGTATAGAGCGCGTACCATTCCTCTCTCGTCAAGTCGATATCCGCGCCTGCGCACATATCACGCATGCGTTCGGGTTTTGTCGTGCCCGTCACCACTTGCATCTTCGCAGGGTGGCGAAGAATCCAAGCGCAAGCAATCGCCGCAGGCGTCACGTTATATTTTTCCGCCAAACGATTAAGCTCAGCATTCAGCGCAGGGAAATTTTCGTTGCCGATAAACATGCCGCCGAAGAAGCCGTGTTGCAGGGGCGACCAAGCTTGAAGCGTGATGTTTTTCAAGCGGCAATATTCAAGCGTATCACCCGCACGCGTAGTCGCTTCGTCTTGATTATTGTTCACGTATAAACCCGCATCCACGAGCAAGGTATGTCCAAGAGAGAATTGCATTTGATTTACGGCAACGTCAACGCCATATTTTTCAAGCGTTTGAATTTGGAGCGCCGTAGCGTTGCTAACACCAAACGCGCGCACCTTGCCTGCTGCACGAAGCTTAGCAAACGCCGCCGCCACTTCTTCGGGCTCGATAAGCGTATCTTGACGGTGCAACAAAAGCACGTCGATATATTCGGTGTTCAGCCGTTTTAAACTGTTATCCGCCGAAGCCAAGATATGCTCACGAGAAAAATCGTAGTAAGGACCAAAATCAGCGCGACGAATTCCACACTTGGTTTGAACCATATAATCTTCACGGTTAAGCTTTAAATCTTTCACGGCAACGCCGAACACGCGCTCACTGTTGCCGCCGCCGTAGATATCGGCAAGATCAAACGCGTTCACGCCTGCGCGCACCGCTTCCACGATCAATTTTTCCGTTTGTTCAAGCGGTTTGTCCGCAATGCGCATGCAACCCATCATCATTCTCGAAGCGTTGACGCCCCGAACGTTGGTATATTTCATAGCCTTTCTCCTTTATCTATGTCTTTATTATACTACATTTTTTCATCATTTGTCAAGCGGAAGGGCGCGTAATATTCGTTGCCGCGCTGCGTTTCCACTCGCCCTTGCATCCTATCGATAAGCCCTTTTAAAAACGCCGTTTCGTCCGCCTTTTTCACTGCAACCAAAAAGCAAACCTTTTCTCCATAATCGGTAGAAAGCAGGGAGCAGGTATGCGTTGAAAGATATTTCTCCAACCGATCCACACCCGTATACTCCACTTGGATTTTATATTCGGCACACTTTTCTAACGAGCGCACGTCCGCGCCATCAAGATTTTCCGCCGCACACGACGAATAGGCGCGCACCAGACCGCCTGCGCCCAATTTCACCCCACCAAAATAGCGCACCACCGCCACCGCGGTTTCAAAAAGCTTTTTCGCTTTTAACACTTCGAGCATAGGCACGCCTGCCGTTCCTTGCGGCTCACCGTCGTCGGAGAAGCGTTGTAAATTGCCCGTTTTGTCGGCAATAAAGGCATAACAAACGTGGGTTGCAAGCGTATGTTTTGAACGCACGTTCGCCACAAACGCCCTTGCTTCTTCTTCGCTTTCCACGTGCGCGCAATAGGTGAGAAAACGGGATTTTTCAATTATTTTTTCACTTTGATGCGGCGCATACACCGTCAACACAGACTTTTCCATTTGCTTCTTCCAATTCGTTTTTCGTTTAAAAAGGGCGGTTTCACCGCCCTTTTATTTATTTTACAATGATCTTTAAATGCACTTTTTTGCCTTTGTGCAAAACGAATTCCGCGCTGGGCAAAGGCATGTTCACGTCGGTCACTTTCGTTTCGTCCACCGACACGCCGCCCTGTTCGATCAATCTGCGCGCTTCGCCTTTCGATTTGGCAACGCCTGCCGCCACCATTGCGTCAACAACCGTTTCCACACCCGAAACTTCTTTGGTCAAAAGCTCCGCAGAGCCGCCACCGAACGCCGCTTGCGCTTGCGATTGTGCCAAAGCCGCTTTTTCTTCGCCGTGTACTTCTTTGGTAAGCTCAAACGCAAGGCGTTCCTTTGCCTTGTTGATGCGCTCGTCTTTATAACGACAAAGTTCTTCGATTTCTTCAAGCGACAAGAACGTGAGAAGTTTCAAGCATTTTTCCACGTCTTCATCGTTTATATTTCTCCAATATTGATAAAATTCGTAAGGCGTCGTCTTGTTTTCATCAAGCCACACCGCGCCCTTTGCCGTCTTACCCATTTTCTTGCCATCCGACGTCGTAAGCAAGGTGAACGTCATAGCATACGCAGGTTTTTGTTCCTTAATACGGATCAAATTCGCGCCTGCGAGAATGTTGTTCCATTGATCGTCGCCGCCAAGCTCTAACGCGCACCCATATTTACGATATAACACAAGGAAATCGTAGGCTTGCATGAGCATATAGTTAAATTCCAAGAACGAAAGCCCACGTTCTAAACGTTGTTTAAAACATTCGGCGGTGAGCATTCTATTCACGGAGAAATGCGCCCCGATTTCACGCAAAAATTCGATATAATTGAGATCCAAAAGCCAATCGCCGTTGTCGACGATAATCGCCGCGTTCTCCCCTTCGAAGCTGACAAATTTAGACATTTGCGTTTTGAAACATTCGACGTTATGGCGTATCGTTTCTTTCGTCATCATCGGGCGCATATCCGTTCTACCCGAAGGATCGCCCACCATCGCCGTGCCCCCACCAATCAAAATAATGGGTTTATGCCCAGCTTGTTGCATGTGATGCATTGCGATAAGTTGCATAAAATGCCCTACGTGCAAAGAATCCGCCGTGGGGTCAAATCCGATATAAAAAGGCACGCTTTCCTTGCCGAGTTTTTCATAAAGCTCTTCTTCAAAAACCGTTTGCTTTACAAAACCCCTTGCTTTGAGCGTGTCCATTACGTTTGCTTTCGTTGCCATTTTTTAACTTCTCCTTAACTATACGCTTATTTTATCCTTTTTCACAGGAAAAGTCAAGCATTTTGGCAACACTTCCTTAAAAAACAAGCGTTTTGGCGCGCTCCGCCGTCAATAAATCGCTCGCCCCCAAGACAAAGGTTAAATTTTCATATAACGCGGTGATCACTTCCCCTTTCGTTCGCGTTTTGAGCGAGCGCAAAAGCTCGGCGTTTATCGCCGCTTCTCTCTCCACTTTTCTCTTTTCCTGCAACCGTTCCACGTAAACGTCAAATTTCGTCATAATCTTCCACCTTTCTACAAGCATTTCGCAAATTTTACAACAAGATTATACAACCTAAAACTTGACAAATCCTGTCAAGTATGATAAAATAAATAAAAAAGTTTTAGGAAAATTTTTATGAAGTTTACAATTTTAGTGGAAATGCTTTTTGATTTGCTGGCAAAGCGCAAACTCACAGCGCGATATTTTGCGGAAAAATATGAAATTTCCGAACGAACGGTGTATCGTTATCTCGATTGCCTTTCTTTAAGCGTGCCCGTGTACGTAAAGCGGGGTAGAGAAGGCGGCATTTGCATTTCCGATAGCTATAAACTCCCGTCGGGGTTTATGACGAAGGAAGAATATGAAGCGGCGATCGAAGCTTTGGAACTTGCCTATTCCCAGCTTCCCGAAGAGCGGTTTTTGGCAGCGGAGCGCAAGCTTTCGGCACGCGCAAAAACGGAATCGCGCGATTTGGCGCTTTCGGGCGAAATCGGCGCTATCTTAGTGGACGGCGGCACTTGGGGAGACACGCGTGCGTTCTCGGACAAGCTCCACCTTTTTGAAGCCTGCATCAAAGAAAGAGAAATTTTAGAGATTGAATATCATTCGCGCGCAGGCGAGAAAACGCAAAGAAAAATCGAACCGCACGTGCTCGTGTTCAAGCAAGGCGTTTGGTACGTTTACGCATTTTGTCATAAGCAACGCGCATTCCGTTTGTTCCGCTTAGGTCGTGTTTTCTCGGCGCTCAAAACGGAAGAAAAATTCCAAATACGCCTGTTTGAAAGAAAAGACATTCCCTTAAACTTTTGGACGGATGAAACGGAAAGCGTAGAAGCGCGGTTTTTAATCACGGAAGAAGCGTTTGCCGACGCACAGGATTGGCTTGGCGCAGAACACTTAAAACAACGTGGCGGCAAGTGGTATGCCGACGTCACACTCCCCACGGGCGAAGCGCTGGTCAAAAAGATTTTGGGCTTGGGCGCAGGCGTCACCGTCCTCTCCCCTGTTTCCCTTAAAGAGCAAGTGGCAAAAGCCGCTGAAAAAATCGCAAAGTCGTATTTATAAGAATATCCCCCCGCTTCGAAGTCTATAATATAATACGGAGAAGTTGGGGTTATGAAGAAAATATTGTTCACAGGCGGTGGAAGCGCAGGGCACGTCGTGCCCAATATCGCGCTCATCGAAGAAATTTTATCAAGCGGAAAGGCGGACGTTTGCTATATCGGCACTAAGGGCATTGAAAAATCGATTGTTGCCGAGTGGAAAATCCCCTATTATCAAATTGAATGTCCAAAGCTTATACGCGGCGGTGGTTTTACAGGTTTTAAAAAGAACCTGAAAATCCCCGCGGCGTTTTTTCGCGCCGTAAAACAGGCAAAAGCAGGGCTTGAAACCTTTAAACCCGACGTCGTGTTTTCCAAAGGCGGGTTCGTTTCTCTGCCCGTGGTGATTGCGGCAAAAAGACTAAAAATCCCCTGCTATGCCCACGAGAGCGATTTTTCGATGGGGCTTGCCAATAAAATTTCTTCCCGCTTTTGCAAGCGAGTTTTTACGTCCTTTCCCGAAACGGCGAAAAAAATCAGGCGTGGAAAACATAGCGGTGCGCCGATAAAACGCTCCGTTTTATCCGCAACGCGCGCCGAAGCAAGGCGCAATTTGGGGCTAAATTTCCAAGAAACGGTGGTGCTCGTGTTCGGCGGCGGAAGCGGCAGCCAAACGATCAATAAAGCGGTACGAAAGCATTTAAAAACGCTCACGGAAAAATATACCCTTTTGCACGTTTGCGGCAAGGGAAACGTGGTGGAAAGCAACGTGAAAAATTATCGACAATTCGAGTTCGTTTCTGACATGGGGGCGGCATACGCGGCGGCGGATCTTGTCATCTCCCGCGCAGGCGCAGGCACGGTGTTTGAAATTCTTGCACTCAAAAAAAAGGCAATCTTGATCCCGCTCGAAGGTCAAACGCGTGGCGATCAGGTGGAAAACGCCAACTATTTTGCCCGCCAAGGGCTTTGCAAGGTGTTGAAGCAATCGGAGCTTGATTCTCTTCCCCAAACAATTGAAAGCGCGCTCCAAGACGAACACTTAAAAAAGCGGCTTGACGAGCATTCCTTTCCAAGTGGAAATCAAACGATTTTACACGCGCTTTTTGCGGAGATTTCTAAATGAGCCGATTTCACGAATATGCGCTTGCACGCTATCCCATAAAAAAGCATAAACGCCGTGGGCGCGGAAAAAGGCGGCTTTTCACCGCCTTGTTTTTTCTTGCGCTCGCCACCGTTTTACTCTTTTTTTATTTTCAACGCAACGTCACGCGCGTGCTCATTTCTATTAGCGAAGCAACGATGCGCGCAAGCACGACGATCGCCGTCAACGACGCCGTGTATTATACGCTCTCCGACGAAATGCGCTATGAAGATCTTGTCACGATTGAAAGGGACAACGCAGGAAATATCGTGGCCGTTGCGTCCAATCCCCTTAAAATCAACAAAATCGCGCGCGACACCGCTTCCATATCCCAATCCAATTTAAAAAATTTAAGTTTGAACGGTATCCCCGTGCCACTTGGCGCGCTCACGGGCATTGAAGCGTTTGCAGGGCTTGGCCCGAGCATACATTTTCGCATTATCCCCGTTAGCAGCGTTTCGTGTGGCTTTTCTTCCAAATTTGAAAGCGTGGGCATCAACCAAACCAAACATTCCATCTATCTAAACGTCATTGCCGATATTTCTATCGTTATGCCGTCGCGCACGGAAAATTTCGCCGTCATAACCGACGTTTTGGTCGGCGAATCGGTCATCGTAGGAAGCGTTCCCGACGCCTACTTACAATCGGATATCTTCGGCTACAAGCCCAACCTATCCCCTTGATAAAACTGACAACTCGTCAATTCTTCTTGGTGCGAGAGCGGAAGAATAGCGCCATGATATAGGAAAAGATGACGGCGGCGGAAATACCTGCGCTCGCCGCGGAAAGCGCGCCTGTGAACGCCCCGAACCAACCTTTTTGCGCGCCCGCAATCGCACCGTTTGCCAGCAAATATCCAAACCCTGAAATGGGCACGGTCGCCCCTGCGCCTGCAAAATCAACGAGATATTGATATAATCCCAAACCTTGCAACGCCACACCAAAAAGCATAAACATAACGAGAATTTTACCTGCGGTGAGATCAGTGAAATTGATCACGATTTGCGCAATCATACAAATGAGCCCCCCAACCGCAAACGCCTTTAAAAACCCTAACAATATTTCTATATATGGTGCAAACATTTTCTCTCCTTTACACGTTTTCTATGCACACCGCATGAGAAATGCAAGGTATGCTTTCCCCTTGCGCGCTGGAAACGGTGGAAAGCAAAGCCCCCGTTGCGCAAAACAACACACGGTTTATTTCCTTTTTGCGAAGCTTATCGAAAATATACGAATTAAACACGACCGCCGAGCACCCTGCGCCGCTTCCGCCTTGAAACTCGTCTTCAATCACGTTGTAAATGATCTCGCCGCAATCAACGTGGTTTTTTTGCATGTCAATCCCCTTTTCCCAAACGAGATCTTTGACAATTCGGCTTCCAAGCGCACCTAAATCCCCTGTGATAATCAAATCGTAATAGTCTGCTTTCCTGCCCGTATCACGCAAATGATTTAATATAGTATCCGCCGCGGCAGGCGCCATCGCCGCGCCCATATTGTTCACGTCAGTGATGCCAAAATCGACCACTTTCCCAAGCGTTGCGCTGGTGATCGCAACCCTGCCCCCTTCCTTTGCGATAAAAGCGCCGCCTGCGCCCGTGACCGTCCATTGCGATTGCGGCGGGCGAGTGTTGCCCAGCTCCAAAGGATAACGATATTGTCTTTCCGCGGAAGAGAAATGGCTTCCCGTTGCCGCAACGATCTTTTCATAATATCCTGCATTCACGAGCATGGCGGCAAGCGCAAAGCTTTCCGAAAGGGTGGAACATGCGCTATAAACGCCCAAAAAAGGAAAATCAAAATCACGCGCGGCAAAGCTTGCCGAAATGATTTGATTTAAAAGATCCCCCGAAATCAAAAGATCGACGTTTTCTTCCCTTTCTTTCGCGTTTTCAATCGTTTTGGAAATTGCGTAGCGGAGCATTTTACACTCCGCTTTTTCATACGTAGTTTCTCCAAACGTATCGTCGGTGAGCGTTTTATCAACGTATTTCCCCACAACACCCGCACATTCTTTTGGCCCTGCAATCGTGCCTGTCGCAACGATTTTGGGCTGGTTTTTAAAAAATACCGTTTGCATAATTTCTCCTATCTCCCTTATCTCCCTATCGCCCCAAAACGCAGTTTTGCAACGCATATATGTGTTTTACAAAAGCAGATAGATCAAGCCAACGGCCGTTCCTGCCAACACGCCAAACACGATAATAGGCCCTGCCACGATAAACATTTTCGCCGCCATGCCGTAAACCATGCCTTCCGTTTTAAACTCGATCGCAGGCGAAGCCACGCTGTTTGCAAAACCCGTGATGGGCACAATCGAGCCTGCGCCTGCGTTTCTACCGATCCTATCGTAAACGCCGAGCCCCGTAAGCAACGTCCCTAAAAAAATGAGAATCACGCTCGTCGTGCCTGCAAGCTCGTCCCCCGAAAGCCCCACCGCCTTTTCAAGCATATAGCGAATAAATTGCCCGATACAGCAAATGAGCCCACCCACCAAAAATGCGCGCAAACAGTTTTTAAAATGCTGCGTGGGCGGATCAAAGGAATTTACGTAGGCGATATAGTTTTTGTTATAATTTTGTCTGTTTTTCCCCGTCATTGAATACCTGCCCCCTTGTTTTTAGTTTTCACGCCGCAAAACGTGGGAAAGCAAGTTTCCCTTTCATCGCGCGTTTTTCCGTTCTCTTCAAAAATTTTCACTCTTCTCACATCACTAATTTGGAATAAAGGACAAAAAAATATACACCCCGCGCTCGAAAAGCGCGGGGTGTAATAAATCTTACCCTAAATTAAAATTCCGATTTCATATCGCGTGCGAACATTTTTTCCAAAACCTTTTGGCAACGCTCGCGACAAGAAAGTCCGCCGTCGCCGTAGCAAATTTCGTAAACGGCGTTGGTGATGGGAAGTTCTACACCATATTTTTCGCCAAGTTTTTTCATAGCCGCCGCCGTCGGAACACCTTCGGCAAGCTTGGCAAACTTCTCGCCTTGCACAAGCATTTCGCCATATCTACGATTGTGTGAAAACTCGCTAAAAAGCGTGGCTTCATAATCGCCAAGATGCGCCAAGCCGTAAGCGGAAAGTTCGTTGCCGCCCATCGCTTTGATAAGCAACGCCACTTCTCTTGCGCCGCGCGACATAAGCGAGCCTTTCAAGGAAACGTAGCCGCAACCATCGAGCGCGCCTGCCACGATCCCCATCACGTTTTTCGCCGCCGCGCCAATCTCCGTGCCGATCAAATCGGCGCCGTAATAAAAACGGATCAAATTGCTATGGAAATTGTCGGCAAGATAACGCTTAAGCTCTTCGTTTTCCGAATCGATCACCATGCAGTTGGGGATACCTTGCGTGAAGGCTTGAATATGCCCAGGACCAACCCACACGGCAATCCTATCAGGCGAAATTCCGCTTTGGACAAGCACTTCGGAAAGCCGGCTGCCCGTGTCCACTTCAATGCCTTTCATACAAAGAACGAAATTTTTGTTCGAAACGTCAAATTGCAAAATGCGTTTAACAAACCCACGCAAGCCTTGGGAAGAAATGGAAATGATGATCGTTTCCGCGTGCTCGACCGCTTCTTTCAAATCGCAAGTTAAGCAAATTCTTTCATCAAGGGAAACATATTCATTCTTGCCCGTCTCTTTGAGCACTTTATACGAATAATCATCTTCGGGCCCCCACGAATATACGTCGTGTCCCTGATTGCATAAATACCAAGCGATGAACGAGCCCCAACGCCCGCAACCCAAAACGGAAACTTTCATAACCTTCTCCTTTACAACTGATTTCTTTCGATAAACGCGCGAGAAAGGGTGACGTCGTCGGTATATTCGATTTCCGAACCGACGGGAATCCCGCGGGATAAGCGCGTGACTTTGATGCCAAGCGGTTTTATAAGCTTTGCTAAATACATCGCGGTAGCATCCCCCGAAACGTCGGGGTTGGTTGCCACAATCACTTCGCCAACGTTCCCTTCTTGGATGCGCGCAAGCAACTCACGGATACGAATATCGTTCGGACCGACCCCCGAAAGTGGATCGATTACACCGTGCAAAACGTGATACACTCCCTTAAATTCGCGCAGTTTTTCAATCGCCGCCACGTCCTTGGGCTCTTTCACAACGCAAATCACGCTTTGATCGCGCACACGGCAAATAGCGCACGTATCTTCTTCGGTAAAATTGCCACAAATTTTACAATAGCGCACCTTTCTCTTTACGCCCAAAATCGCATCGGCAAACGCACGTGCTTCCGATTCGTCCATGTCGATAATTTTATAGGCGTAGCGTTGCGCCGTTTTTTTGCCAACCCCTGGAAGCTTGGAAAATTCGTTCACG
>JAZOLI010000110.1:0-6628 GCA_045652965.1 Candidatus Scatosoma sp. | reverse complement strand
TGCTTCGTATAGCAAAACAAGCGTCGTTCGTATCACCCCAGAAGCAGGCAACCGGTCCACGTAAGCAAGGCGCAAAGCGTTTACGTATTCGCAGATGCTCTTGCCCATAGATCTATGAAAAACGCGCGAAATGTGCGCTTCCGTATAACCAAGCTCTCGCGCAATCATTTTTCGCGAAACGTCGTTTTGAAAATTTTCCTGTATGAAGGATAAAATTTGCCTAACGAGCGAGCTTTCGTCGCGCGCTTTGTTTTCCGAAAAACGTAATCTTTCATAAAGCCGCGCCAAAAATAAATCCGCCGCCGCCCCTTTAATTTGCTCGCTTCCCGTTAAATAGGTATCCGCAATGCGCATAAGCTCGTCACATAGCGTTTCGTCGCATATAACGGGCTCGTCAATCTTGAAATTCTTGCGCCACTCGTTAAATTTTTGCAAATAACGATAAGGGAAAATTACGACGCAGGCATCCTGTTCTTCCTGTAAAACGCAATCTTCATAGCCGTGAATCTCGTAGCTATCAATCACTACGATGCTCCCCGCCCCCACTTCTTGTCGCCTATCCCCAATGCGAACGGTGTAGCCGCCTTTGCGCAACAACAAAACTTCTAAATTTAAATGAAAATGTGCAGGGAAAATAGGGTTGGGGTTACGCTGCACGTTCAGCTCGTCCTTCTCTTCCCGCATTTTCTCGTAAAATGCTTCCATATGTCCATTATATCATAAAATGAGAGTAATTCCAACTGTTTTGGTATATGTTTTGGAAATAATTTATGTTATAATAGAGAAAATCCCTTATAAGGAGAACAAAAATGAAATATAGCGTTAAACAATTCACTTTGGAACAAAAACTGCGCTTTTTAGAAGGCATGGACGATTGGCGTATCTATGACGGCGACGGTGTTTTGCCTGAAACCTTCCTTTCCGACGGCCCGCACGGTTTGCGGAAAATTGAAGATGGCAAGTCCTTACCCGCAACGGCTATGCCTAATATCGTTGCTATTGCGAACACTTGGAACCCCGATTTGGCTTTCCTTGACGGCGAAACGATTGCCGACGAGTGCGTTGAATATAACGTAGACGTGTTGCTCGCACCCGGCGTAAACATTAAGCGCACGCCCCTTTGCGGACGCAACTTTGAATATTTTTCCGAAGACCCCTATCTTTCGGGCGTTATGGGAAAAGCATATATTGAAGGCGTGCAGAGCAAAGGCATCGGTACTTCACTCAAACACTTCTGCGCGAACAACCGCGAACACGACCGTTTTAATCAATCGAGCGAAATTGACGAACGTACGCTTCGCGAAATTTATATGCCTGCGTTTGAAATTGCTTTGGAAGCAAAACCTTGGACGGTGATGTGCGCTTACAACCCCGTCAACGGTGTTTGGTCAAGCGAAAACAAATGGCTGCTTAAAGACGTGCTTCGCGACGAATTTGGTTTCAACGGCTTGATCGTTTCCGATTGGAACGCTGTGCACGACGCGCCCCGTTGCGTGAAAGCAACGCTTGATTTGAGAATGCCGAAAAGAACTTCTTTCGATGAACTCAAAGCGGCATATGAAAGCGGTGAGCTCACGGAAGAAGAAATTGACGCTCGTGTAGAAAAAGTGCTTGAACTTGTTGAAAAAGCGGAAACGGCAAAGAAACAAGTGACGATGACGAAAGAACAACGCCACGAAAATGCCGTCACCATTGCAAAAGAAGCGGTTGTGCTTTTGAAGAACGAAGACAACGTGTTGCCCTTGAAAAAAGGAAAGATTCTTGTGGCAGGCGCTTGGGCGGCGCAACCTACTCTTGGCGGCGGCGGTTCTTCGCAAGTTCGCACGGAATATAAAATCCCCGATTTGGCAACGCTTTTGGATGAACGCATACCTGGGTCGGAAATTTCCTTGTTTGAGATGATCCCTTCCACCATGACCATGAACACGACGTACGTAAATGCGTATAGATCGGATTCCGTGGTGCTTTGTATCGGCAACGATTCGAGAGACGAAGGCGAAGGACACGACCGCACCACCATCCGTCTTAAACCCAAGCAAGAAGATCTTATCATCAACCTTGCCAAAGCAAACAAAAACCTTGTTGTGGTTGTGTATGCAGGTAGCGCAATCGACATGAGCGCGTGGATCGATAAAGTGAAATGTGTTGTGCTTGCAGGCTTTGCAGGCGAAGGCATCAACGAAGCGCTTGCCGACATTTTGGCAGGCATCATCGCTCCTTCGGGAAAACTCACCGAAACCTTCCCCCGCTGCATTGAAGACACCCCTTCGGGCATGATGCTTGGAAACGGCTTCTACGAACGCTATGCCGAAGGACTTATGGTTGGCTATCGCTGGTATGATTTCATGGAAAAAGACGTTGTGTTCCCCTTCGGACACGGACTTTCCTACGCCGATTTTGAATATTCTGATTTGCAAATTGAAAAGAACGGCGAAACCGATTATACCGTGTCTTTCAACGTGAAGAACTTGTCGAACATGGAAGCAAAAGAAGTTTCGCAACTTTACGTGCGCGATGTGTTTGCTATGGTGGAAAGACCTGTAAAAGAATTGAAAGGATTTACAAAAACCACTCTTAAACCAGGCGAAACAAAACGTGTGAGCATCAAGCTTAACTATCGTTCGTTCGCATATTATAACGTGTCGTTAAAGAAATGGCACGTAGAAAACGGCGAATTTGAAATTATGATCGGCTCTTCTTCGAGAGATATCCGCTTGACGGGCATCATCGATATCGAACAGCCTAGAAGCAAACAATTCACTTTGCCTTTCTAATCAACGAAACAACTTAAACGAAAAACCTTGTCTACGGCACGAACCATAGACAAGGTTTTTTATTTTCTTCTTTTTATTTAACCGAGCACGTTTGCAGTGATGATTGCTCTCCATGCCGAACAACGGGGCATTTCATCGCTAAACTCTTTACCTTTACCGAAGTAATCCAACAATTCTTCTTGCAATTCAGGAATTTCTTCCAATTCGCCGCTAAGATATGCTTCCAAGCGTTTGGTGCAAGCTTTTACACGTTGCATCAAAGCGCCAAGGCGAATATCTTGCACGTCAAAGCCGTGCGGTTTGTTTTCCGTAAACCATAACTTTTGATAGGCGTTATAAAACGTTTCTATCTTTTCCGACGTTTTCTTATAATCTTCCAAAATGAGCTTTAATTGCGCTTTATCGTTTGCTTGATATGCCTTTCTTGAACGAACACCTAAATCGTATTTAACGGATAAAGCATCACAAAGCGCGGCAAACGCTTCGAACAAATAGGAATATTTGCTGTCTTTTGCATAACCTTTAAGCTCCATAGCCAGATCAGCATATTCCTGCTTCACACCTTCTTTCACCGTGGAATCATACAAACCCATAAACAGATCAGTGTAAAGCATAGATTTTGCAGGACCCTTTTGGGGAATACCGCAACATTCGCCCACCGTGTTCGGTTTATCAAGCGCCATGAACGCATCCCACTTTTCGCCTGTGATTAGCTCAAACTCCGCTTTGATCTTGTCCATATCAAATTCGCCGTCGTAGAATTTTTTAACAGCGAACAAGGAAGGTAAAACGCCGTAGAACGAGCATTCTTTTCCGTCGTCGCCCCACATCGCGATCATAACGTTGTCGATTTCGGCATTTCGAGCCGCACGCATAGCCGGCAACATGGTATCGATCGTATATTGATTGGAAGGAGCAAAGCCCGACCACGTCCATGCGCCACCCGTAAACCACGTTTCACCCATTTGTTTATGGAGCGCCATCATTTTATCATAGAAAGCTTCTTCCGTGTGATAATAATCCCAATATACGAGCCCCACTTCCTTAGGGATAAGCGAAATAATTTCTTTAGGCATCACGGGCTCTTGGGGATAATATTCGCCGTTGTTGCAAGCGCGGAAGAACATATCCGACCACATAATGGGGTTAAACCCATATTTTTTCGCAATTTCAATCACTTTTAAAAGGTGCTTATATAAAATGTCGAATTTGCTTTCTTGTCCGTGTTTTTTAAGATATTTACCCGTGCCAAGCATGAACGCTTCGTCCATACCGATATGCACGTAATCGGTTGTGAAACATTCGCGAACGCTTTTGAACATGTTTTCGATAAACTCGTAAGTTCTATCTTCGCCAACAAACAAAATGTCGTTGCAATCGTTGATCAAACCATAATCGCCCCAACGGAAAATTTGATTCAAATGCGCCAACGTTTGAATGCAAGGAATCACTTCCATTCCGATAGAGTTGCAATATGCAACGATATCTTTCAATTGTTCTTTCGTGTAGCGGCCGCGCATATAGCCAAAATAGGGCTCGCCGTCCACTTGATAGGTATCTTCCGTATAAAGTTGCAACATGTTATATCCAAAAGAACGCATAAGGGAAGCAAACTTTTTCACTTCTTCCACTTTCATCACCGCGTTCCGAGAACAATCCAACATTACACCAAATCTTTTCATCAATCTTTCTCCTTTCTATAACATTGATTGATTTATCTTAAATAATACGGTAATTCTTCGCCGATTGAAAAGGCGATAAATCCACTTTTTTTCTTAGCCGCACACGCCTTTTTAGGCGTTTGTTTCGTTGCCGTTTTATTGCTCGCCGTTTTCTTTTCAATAGGCGCGATCAATTTTTCCGTCACTTCTTCCGCAGGTGCGGCAATCACGTTGCTGTTTTGCATATCAGGCGCTTGCGTTTTTACCTTAGAATAGCCGCTGTTTTCCACCCTTTTAATTGCGCTCTTTCCGATTGACATTGTCGATAATCTCCTTTGTGAGTTTTATATATTCCATAGCGCTCCTGCTCGTCTTTTTAAAATCAACGACGGGACGGCTACTATCTTGCGCCCATTCCACTGCGCTATCCACGCGAATGTACGTTTCAAACAAATGTACGCCGTCAAGCGATTGCAACGTTTCAAGCGTTTGTTTGAAATATTTTTTCCGTTCGTCCGCTTTGGTGATTGCAATCCCTAGAATTTCCAACTTCGGGCTTATTTTTTGCACTTGATTACAAAAATCAAACATGTTCGCCAAGCCGAAAAGCCCCCAAGGGCTCGCTTCAACGGGAATAATCAAATAGTCCGCCACGCACATAATGTTCATCACCCAACCGCCAAGTGTGGGCGGAGAATCGATCAAAATATAATCGTAATATCCCCCAGCACAAACCTTTTGCAGGCATTTTGCGAGCACCGTTTCTCTTTGCCATTTGGAGAACAAATCAAATTCAATCGAGCTCATCAAAGACGACGACGGAACGATATCAAGCCCATCTATATCGGTGTGTGCGATGTAATCGGAAACGTCCTTTTCTTCCTTGACACAAGTGTAAATGGTTTTTTCGTTTTGCGCAAAATCAAGCGCTTGTTCTTCGTCGAAATAGGAAATGGTAAGGTTCATTTGCATGTCGCCATCAATCATCAAAACCTTATATCCTGCCTGCGCCATTGCGCAACCAACGTTAGAACACGTGGTCGTTTTTCCGCTGCCGCCCTTGTTGTTTGCAAAAGCTATAACTTTTGTTTTACTCATAACTTTTTCCTTTATCATTGTTTTAAAGCAACCACGTTTCAAGCTGCTTTTGATTAGAAACCGCTTGTTTTAAAGCAGGCTTTTTCGCTTTCATTACCGCCCTTTTTGATGGTGCGTCTTCTTGTAAAAACGCTGCCAGCTGCGCGATCCCTTCGCCCGTGATCGAGCTGACGGGGAATATCTTTTTGCAACCTGCAAGCTCTAACCAACGCCGCACACGCTCCACGTTTGCATCTGGCTTATCAATGCCCGTGATGATGCCTATCGTTTCACGATTTACCATGCTTGTCAAACATGGCGAGAATATAGAATAAGGCTCGTTTGCCGAAAGCACCAAACCTACCACGTCCGCTTCGTAAGCATAAAGCGCCAACGCGCCGCTCGTTTCTCTTCGTTCGGTGTATTCGCCAGGGGTGTCGATAACCGTGTCTAAATAGTTGACGTATTGCGTTTTATAATATTTAATTTCTTCGCCGCGCAAAGCTTGCGTTAAGGTAGTTTTTCCTGCCGCAACCCTGCCGAGCAACATCAATTTTTTCATTAGGTTTTCGTCAGCTCACAACAGGTGTAGCCCAATTTTCCCATGAAATATTCTCTGATTGCCACGAATGCCGCTTCTACCGACGAAACGCTGCCCGTGATAATCAGCGTGCCCGTAAATCTATCGACAAACCCAATTTCCGCGCCTGAAGCTTTCATAGCAATATCCGCGGCGATCACAGCGCTTTCGTAAGGGATAACTGTGAGCACGCCGATTGCGCTTCTCGTATAATCCGCTTGGGGATCTAAACCAAGTTTTACGTACAACGTTTCCCCAGGATTTGCGATAATGTGGCAAAGCGTGATTTGTTTGCCAGGGACAAATTCCTGAACGATTGTCATTTTATCCTTTAATTCCATTTTCTCTTCTCCTATTTGCCTGTTTAACCGCCAATTTGGCACTTTAAACCGCTTTCTTGCGCCACGCTTAAAAGATATTCCAGCCTTTCCTTAGACGGCGGCTCAACGTCTTTTAGCGCGTAATTTGTATATAGCCCTGCATATTTATCTTGTCCCAAGCGATGATAAGGAAGCAGGTGATGCTCTTCGACCCCT
>JAZOLI010000109.1:0-3864 GCA_045652965.1 Candidatus Scatosoma sp. | reverse complement strand
AGAGCTTGAAGAAGCAGGCATCGTTTCCGACGTAGCTTCTCCTAAACTTCTTCCTGATTATAGAAGAAAGGCAAATTGATAAAAGGGATTTAGATGAAATAAAAAACGGACAACGCACAGCCCGTCTGTGCGTTTCCGTATGTGTTATAGGAGTATGATTATGGAAAAAGAAAACAAAAAAAGCTTGAAATGGCTTTGGATTGCGATTGCGCTCGTGGCAGTTGTTGCAGTTGGCGTTTGGTGCGGCATTAGCGCAGCAAGTGCAAACGGCGCGGCTAGCACGTTCAAATTCAGCTCAACGTTCGTTATGTTCACGCTTATCTTCTTGATGTTAGCGCTTGGCTATTTGCTTGGCGGTGTCACGATCAAAGGCGTTTCTTTGGGAACGGCAGGCGTGTTCTTGGTGGCAATTTTGCTCGGTTGGCTTTGCACGCTTGATTTTAAAGACGTGCCTTTGCTTGGCTCGTTCTATATGGAAAACACCGAAGTTGCAGTTGTGAAAAACTTGAAAGGACCTATTCAAAACATCGGTTTGATTATGTTTGTTGGCTCGGTTGGCTTTATTGCAGGTCCTAATTTCTTTAAAAGTCTTGCGAAAAATTTTAAAACCTACATTTTATTGGGCGCAGTTATCATTTTAACGGGCACGTTAGTTGCCGTTCTTTGTACGTTGTTGACGGAATATGGCCCTGAGTATTGGGCAGGTGTTTTGTCGGGTGCGCTTACGTCCACGCCTGGTTTTTCGGCGGCTAAGGATGCCGCAACGGAAAATCTTGCGCTTATAACGCTTGGTCACGCAATCGCATATCCGTTCGGTGTGGTAGGCGTTGTATTGTTTGTGCAATTGCTGCCGAAATTTTTAAAGGTGGACATGGCGAAAGAGCGCGAATTGTTGAAATTGGGCGCGCAAGAAGAAAAGAGAAACTATTCCAAGTTCTTTAAATGTGAAGATTTCGGATTTACGCCGTTTGCGCTTGCAATCATTGCTGGTTTGTTGTTGGGTTCGATCACGATTCCTTTAACAGGCGCAGGCTATGCAGGACCTTGCTTCTCGTTGGGAACGACGGGTGGTGTGTTGATTATGTGTCTTGTGTTCGGGCATTTTGGGCATATCGGCAAGCTTTCGCTCGAAGTGAAAGAAGGCACGTTGAAAGTGATGCGCGAATTAGGTCTTGCCTTGTTCTTGCTTGGCGCAGGCTTTGAAGGCGGCGTTGCGCTTGTGCAAGAAATCGCAAAGGCAGGCGGCGCAGCGATCGTTGTTTGGGGCTTCGTTGGTGGGGCAGTAATGACCGTAGTGCCTATGATTGTAGGTTTCGAGATTGGTAAATACGTGTTGAATTTGCCGCTTTTGAACAACCTTGGCTCTATCACGGGTGGTATGACTTCGACCCCCGCTCTCGGCACGCTTATTTCCACGGCGGAAACGGACGACGTAGCATCGGCGTATGCATCCACGTATCCGATTGCGCTCATCTTGATCGTGCTTGCTTCGCAGCTTTTGATCACGTTGATGTAAGAGAGAAAACTCGCCGCGCATTTGCATGCGCGGCGGGGAAATTTTTATAAAAAACGACATAAAAATAGTTGCATTTTTATTTTAGATAGTATATAATAAATAAGCTGTTTGCAGAGATGGCGGAGCGGTTGAACGCGCACGATTCGAAATCGTGTGATGCAGGAATGTATCCGAGGGTTCAAATCCCTCTCTCTGCGCCACAAATAAGGGATAGGCTTTCGCCTATCCCTTATTTGTATGTAAACCGAAAATAGAGAGGGATTTGAGGGTGGGAACCATTTTGCGAGAACAAAATGCTTTGCCGATAACGAGAAAATGTTTCGTATTGTTTGCGGCAAAGGCGGCAATTAATAATTGCCGAGTGGGGCGCGCTGCTAAAAGCGCAAATCCCTCTCTCTCTGCGCCACAAATAAAGGATAGGTAAACCCTATCCTTTATTTGTTTTATACCGAATGATAAAGTTAAAGCTTTCACATACTATCCATACATGAAAAAGGAAAACCTAATTTTTTATCAAATCTATCCGCGTAGTTTTTGCGATGCAAACGGGGACGGCATTGGCGATATCCAAGGCATCATTTCAAAAATAGACTATTTAAAAGAACTTGGCATAAACGCTGTGTGGCTTTCGCCGTGCTATCCAAGCCCGAACAAAGACAACGGCTATGACATTTCCGATTATCGGGCAATTTCGCCTAAATTTGGCACAATGCGCGATTTTGAAAAACTGCTCGACTTGTTTCATAAAAACGGCATAAAGCTTATTCTTGATTTTGTCGCAAATCACACGTCAACGGAGCACGAGTGGTTTAAAAACGCTAGAAAATCCAAAGATAATCCTTATCGAGATTATTATATTTGGCGAAAAAAACCGCCTAACGATTGGCAAAGTTTATTCGGCGGCTCGGCTTGGGAATACGACGAAAAAACGGGGGAATATTATCTTCATTCGTTTGCCAAAGAACAAGCGGATTTAAATTGGGAAAACCCGAAAGTTCGCGCGGAGATGAAAGCGGTTATCGATTTTTGGGTTGATAAGGGGGTAGACGGGTTTCGTTGCGACGTGCTTGATATGATCGCAAAAGATTTTAAGCACGATAAGAACGGAAACGGCGAACGCTTGCACGAATATATCCGCGAGTTGTTTGGTAAAAAAGAAACGCAAAAACTTTTCACGGTTGGCGAATGTTGGGGGAGCAATCCTAAAAACGTTTTGCTTTTTTGCTCGCCCGAACGCAAGGAGCTTACTACCGTTTTCAATTTTGATCATTTATGCGTGGAAAAGGGCAGATTTACGCCGCAAAAGCCCAAACTTCGAACAGTTTGTCAAAGGATGGCAAAATGGCAAAAAATAACGCAAAAAAACGGCTTGCTTCCCACGATATTTTTAGAAAATCACGATCAACCGAGAAGTGTAAGCAGGTTTGGCGACGATAGGCGCTATCGCTATGAAAGTGCAACCGCGCTTGCCGCGCTCATACTTTTACACCGCGGCGTTCCATTTCTTTATCAAGGGGAAGAAATCGGCATGACGAATTCTTATCATAGCGATATAAAAGAATTCGACGATATCGAAACGCTAAATTATTATCAGGATATGATAAAAAATATGCCCGCAGAAACGGCGATTGAAAACGTCAATTTCGGCGGCAGGGATAACGCAAGGCGTATGATCCCTTGGAATGGCAACAAGAAAAAATCTTGGATTGCAAGCTACGCATATCGCAATCAAGTGAACGTATGCAAAGATATGCAAGCAGAGAAATCCGTTTATCGTTTTTATCAAAAGCTGATTGCTTTGCGAAAAAAATACGGCTGTTTTTCTTATGGCGATTATCGTTTGATAAAAAAGTACGCCTATTATTGGTTTGAAAGGTGGGGCGAAAAGGAAACGTGTGGCGTGATTGTAAATTTTGAAACGATAAAAAAATCACCGCCAATCGACGGTGAAATCTTATTGAATAATTATCAAACGGTTGGTGAATTTTTAGAGCCTTATCAAATGATCGTCTATAAACAATCCACAAGATAACGCACGGGTATTGCGCGTTTAAAGGGTTTCAACGTTTATCAAATTGGAGTTGCCGCTTTTGCCGTTCGGTGTGCCGCCCGTGATAACGATCACGTCGCCTTTTTTTGCAAGTCCGCTTTTTAAAGCTTTTTGTTTTGCAAAATAGAAGAGAATATCAACGGAAGCGTATTCGTCCGCCATAGCAGGTAAAACACCCCAACTTAACGCAAGTTTTCTATAAGCGTGGATATCCGTGGTGATGCCAAGAATGTTGATGTTCGGGCGGAAACGAGAAACCATGCGCGCCGTCGCACCCGTGAGTGTACAAACGACAATT
>JAZOLI010000108.1:0-2758 GCA_045652965.1 Candidatus Scatosoma sp. | reverse complement strand
CACTACATTTCACTTTTAGTGAAGTATAGTGTGCTACACTTTTGTTATGGATAAAAAATCCCTAAGCGAAGAGCCGTTTTCCGCTCTTTTTCTTTATTTTTTATTTTTTAAAGCAAGCTCAAAAGCCAACCCATAACGTTGAAATTCGCGAATACCACCACGCAAACGAGCGATACCGTGCTCATGATCTTGATCAAAATGTCGAGCGAAGGTCCAACGGTGTCTTTCAAGGGATCGCCCACCGTGTCGCCGACGATAGCCGCGTCGTGGGTTGCCGTACCCTTGCTTTCGCCTTCGACGCCGCCTGCTTCGATATATTTCTTCGCGTTATCCCACGCGCCGCCTGCGTTGCCCGTAAAGATTGCGAGCATAATCGCCGAAAGGGTTGCGCCAATCAACACGCCGCCTACGAAATACGCGCCGAACAAGAACCCACATACAACGGGGAATGCGATCGCTACGATCGCAGGAACGATCATTTCTTTCAACGCGCCTTGCGAAGAGATGGTGATACATCTCGTGTAATCGGGACGTCCCGTACCGTCTAAAATCCCAGGGATTTCCTTGAACTGACGGCGAACTTCCGTAACCATGTTTCTCGCCGCTTTCGCTACCGAGTTGATAAGCATACCGCTAAACAAATAGGGAAGCGCCGCGCCCACTACTGCGCCGACGAGTACGTCGCGCGAGATAATGTTCAAAAGCAAGTTTTCCATAAACGAATACAAATAACTACTCATCATAGAAACGGTTGCAAGCGCCGCCGAGCCGATTGCAAAGCCCTTGCCGATTGCCGCCGTGGTGTTGCCCACGCTATCGAGCTTATCGGTGATCGTTCTCACTTCTTTATCAAGTCCGCTCATTTCCGCAATACCGCCTGCGTTGTCGCTGATCGGGCCGTAAGTATCTACGGAAACGGTGGTTGCAACGAAGCAAAGCATACCCATTGCACCGCAACCTACGCCGTACATGCCGCCGAGCGCATAGCAAATGAAGATTGCCGCGCCAAGGCAAACGACGGGAAGCATACACGAGATCATACCCGTTGCCATACCTTGCGTGATCGTGAGCGCAGGTCCTTCCTTGCTCGCATGCGAAATCCCCTTGGTGGGTTTATAATCGTAGCTCGTGTAATATTCGGAAATGATACCGATTACGATGCCCGCCGTGATACCGATTGCCGCCGCGATCCAAGGCGTGAGCTTGCCAAGGGTGAAGCCTGCCGCTTCAAACGCCGCGTCTTCAAAGCCGTTAAAGAAGAAGAAGCAAAGCACAAAGCCAAGCAAAATGGCAAGCCCTGCCGATATGTAGGTGGCTAAATTGAGCTCCAAGTGTGGATCGTCGGAAAGTTTTTTCTTGAAAAGCGGGAACGCGATACCAAGCACGCAAGAGATCAAGCCAATGCCTGCAAACAAGATGGGGAACATCACCATTCTCGTGTATAACTCAATAGGAATAAGCGCGCTATGCGTGAACAATTCGATAGCGAGAATCGCGCAAGACATCACCGCGCCCACGTAGCTTTCCAAAAGGTCTGCACCCAAGCCTGCCACGTCGCCAACGTTGTCGCCAACGTTATCCGCGATCGTTGCGGGGTTTCTGGGGTCGTCTTCGGGAATGTGTGCTTCCGTTTTACCAACAAGGTCTGCACCCATGTCCGCCGCTTTCGTGTAGATACCGCCGCCTACGCGGTTGAACATTGCAATGATCGAACAACCGAGCGCGTAGCCCGAAAGGATAAGCGACAACGAATAGCTTTGCCCCGTGATCGGGTTGATATTCGTTTTCACAATGCCTGCCCCAACAGGTTCTAACATGCCCATGCCCACGCCGAAGATAAAATATACGATTAAAACGCCGAGAAGCGCAAAACCTGCCACGCAAAGCCCCATAACCGAGCCGCCACGGAACGCCACTTTCACCGTTTTGCCCGTGTTTCTCGTGTTGTTCGCTTCGTTCGCCACGCGTACGTTTGCATACGTTGCGATCTTCATGCCGATAAAGCCCGCCGAAGCACTCATCACCGCGCCGATCACGAACGCTACGCCCGTTTCCCAAGAAATGACGAGCCCTAAAAGCACCGCAATCGCGCTTCCGATGATCGCCACCACTTTATATTCGTAGCGAATGAACGCGTTTGCGCCTTCTCTAATCGCCGCCGCGATCTCTTGCATGCGCTCCGTTCCTTCTTTCATCTTGCGAACAAGATAGAAATTGAGCGCGGCAAAAGCAACCGCTAACACGACGGCAAAAAATACGATTAACATTAAAAAATTCATAAAACCTCCTGCCGTTTGGGAATTTTCCCACATCGTTTTTATTATATAAAAATTTGAAAAAAATGTCAAACGAATGACGAGCGATTTTATCAAAATCGCTCGCTTATCGTAAATTTCGCATTCTCTTCAAAAATGCAACTTTATTCGTCTGTTAGCCCTAATAAATAATCCGCCGAAACCTCAAAATAACGGCAAAGTGCAATCACGTAGCTTATCTTTGGTTCGTTGATGCCTTGTTCCCAATAACTAACCGCCGAATAACTACTACCGATTATTTTTCCCAACTCTTTCTGGCTAATCCCTTTTGCCGTTCCCAACTCTCTTAATCTATTTGTAAATTTATTATCCATACAAATATTTTACAAGAAAACTTGAAAAAAGTGTTGATATTCAAGTTTTCTTGTTGTATTATTTCGTCAAGAAAACTTGATATCAATATCTTTCTTGTAAGTCTGCAACCGTGAAGCCCACACTTCCTT
>JAZOLI010000107.1:0-19133 GCA_045652965.1 Candidatus Scatosoma sp. | reverse complement strand
CGTCGGCAATTTGCCGACGGGCTTTCACTTATAACGGCTTAATTTTTACGTTTCCGCAAAGCACGTCCGAATAAGAATAGGCGGTTTTGCCCAAAAAATCCTTATCGTCGGGCTTGACTGTGAACAGGGCAGGGTAAATGCCCGACAACACGCCCGAATAATTTAAACTCTTGTTTCTCCCCAAATTTACGCGCACGGCAACGCGGCGCGCGGAACAACTTTTTACCATTTGTTTAACGTCAGCTATTTTTTTTGTCGGGTTAATCATATAAAGAGGATGCGCCAAAAATGGAAGTTTTATGCCCTATTTTCCGAAAATTTCCAAAAAGGCTTTGTTTCGCCCGTTGTTCTATTCCCCGTTTCCCTTGCATACGATAGAAAGACGATAAAACGTGAAAGGGAGTGCAAAAATGTCAATTAAACCGCAATATGAAACCTACCGTTACACGAGCGAAGTTGCTCGTTTAAAAAGTCAATCGATCGTAGAATGTCGTTTGCCGGGGAGTGAAATTGGAAGTATTTTAGCCGTGCAAGCATCCGCCGTGCCTACCGAATGCGTATGTGCCGACGGCGAAGCGCGTTATAGCGGCAAACTTACGCTTTGTATCGTATATGAAGACGGAAACCGCAAGGTTTGTCGCGCGGAGCGTGGCGCGGAATTTTTCCATAAGGCGGAAGGGAGCGCCGTGTCGCCTGCGTGTTTTGCAAAAGCGGCGTTTTCGGTGGATAACGTTTCCTATCGCCGCGAAGGTTCGGGGCTTTATATCTCCGTGATCGTGGGCGCGGATATCTACGTTTACGGCGGCAAACAATTGGAATATCTTGTCGGTGGCGAAAACGTAATTGCGAAAAAAGAGCCGTTGACGCTTAGAAGAAACGTTTGTGTTTCAGGCGAAACGGAAGCAGAAGACGAATTTGAAACGGACTACGTTGGCGATATCTTAATGCACGGCGAAAACGCTGTGGTCACACGTGTAAGCGTAGGCGCAGGGCAAATTGATATCGAAGGGGAACTGAGTTTACACGTGTGCGTGTTAAAGGAAAACGATAGCATTTGCACCTACGAGCGTATCATTCCTTTGCAACTCCAAATCCCTTGCGAAGAAGCGTTTGGAAACGTGACGGCAAGCGCGCGCATTTGCGTGAAGTCGGCGCAGCTTAACGCAGGGGTTGACGAAGAGAAAGGCAAGAGCAAAATCGTGTTCTCCTACGCCCTTTCCGCCGATTGCTTTTTGTATGCGAGCGACGAGCTAATGGTGGCAAGCGATGCGTTCTCCACACAGGCGCAGTTGCATTTAAAGAAGTCAAACGATGGGGGCAGGTATTTAACGAGCCTTACCAAATGCACCGAACGGGTGAGCGGTGTTGCCGCGCTTTCGCCTGACGTGGAAAGCGATTATGCGTTGGCGGCTTCCGTGTTGCCGCGTGCGGAAATAACTTGTCGTAAAACGGAAAACGGCAATTTTGAAGCGGAAGGAATTTTAACGGCGGAAGTGCTTTTGAGAAGCGCGGACGGTGGACATCGCTGCGCCACGTTATCGTTGCCCTTTGCGTTCCCTATCTCGGTGCGAGCGGAGAGCGTAGAAGCCGATTGCATGGTATGCGGCTTAAACGTAAGAAGAAACCGCGCGGGAGAAGTGGAAGCGGAAGCTACGCTCAAAATTTGTTTGCGCACTTATGAAAAAGGGGAGTGGGGATATATTCTTGAAGCGGTGGAAGGGGATGCGATCGAGAAATCGGATGCGGCAATTTCCGTGTTTGCGCTGAGAGCAGGTGAAGAACTTTGGGATGCGGCAAAGCGTCTTGCTCGTGATCCTGATGAATTGCAAAAGAGCAACCCCGAGCTCACTTTTCCCGTCAAAGAAGGTCAGCGCATCTTCGTTTATCGGCAAATCAAGTAAAATTCACAAAAAATGTCGCTCAATATATTGTGTTTTTGTGAAAAATGTGGTAAAATAAAATTGAACAAACGCAGGCGGCGGGGTGTTCCCGCCGTTTCGCGTATCAAAAAGCGGGAGAAAGCATGAACACGGTCAAGATCAAAGCGTATGCAAAAATCAATCTCACGTTAGAAATTGTGGGAAGCGAAAGGGGTTTTCATATGCTCGATTCGCTTGTGGCTAGCGTGGATTTATTCGATTTAATCGTGCTCAAAAAACGCAAGGACAAGCTTTCTTCTATTGTCATGCACGGATTTGGTAGTGAAGCGATCCCCCCTGAAAAGAACAACGCACTCAAAGCCGCCGAACGCTTTTCGGAAATTTTCGGTGTCAACGGCGCGGATATAACAGTGTATAAAAACATTCCTATGGGCGCAGGGCTCGGCGGTTCGTCGGCGGATGCGAGCGGTGTGTTAAACGGTATGGCAAAACTTTATGGCATAACGGACGAAAGGGCGATTGACGAGCTTGCAAGCGCACTTGGAAGCGACACGAAATATATGCGCACGGGCGGTTTTGCCCGTATGCGTGGAAAGGGCGATTTAGTCACCCCCCTTGCAATCAATCAAACGCTACATTTCCTTGCGCTGCTTCCAAAAACTTCGGTAGATACGGGCGCGTGTTATAGAGAATATGACGCCATGCCTATCAAATCAGGCGAAGAGAACGTCACGGAAAAAATGATTGGGGCGCTCATGCAAAAAAACATAGAAGAAGTGGGCAGGTATTTGACGAACGATCTTTTTCCGCCTGCGGCAAGGCTCAACGAAGAAGTGAAGAGAGCCTATGAAGAAGCGCAATCTTTCTCGCCGCTTGGGGCGTTCATGACAGGCTCGGGCAGTTGCGTGCTCGCGCTGTTTGAAACGAAAGAGCTTTGCGATTGGGCAAAAAGCCGATACAATGGCAAAAGCCAAGCGTTCGTGGTGAAAACGGTTTTGCCGCAAACGTTAGAAAAAAGAAGTTGGAAAAATCCGTTCGCGTTGAGTAGCGACGAGCTGGAACGCGCGGAAGAAGAATAAAAAACAAAGGGAGATAAGGATATGGAAGAAAGAATTATCGACGATGAATACGGCAGGGGCGTGCGTTTAAAAAAGACGAAAGACGGCTACGTTGACGTGACGGATGCGGAAACGGACGTGGAAGTGGACGAAAACGAAACGGACGGCGAAGAAGCGGTGTTTGAATTTCCCACGTTCGATACCGACGAAGACGACGAAGATCTCGTTGGTTTAACGCCCGAAGAAGCAGCGGCGCTTAGAAAGCAAAAGGAAGAGGAAGCGGCGGCGCGCAAAGCGGATTATGAGCGTTGTTGCAAGGAAGGGGACGAGCTTTTACAAACGGGCAGTTTTCACGCAGCGGAATTGAAATTTGAAAAGGCGCTTGCGCTCGACGAAGAAGCGATCGAAGCTTCGGTTGGGTATTGGCGCGCAAAGACGTCCAATTTTGCTGATCCCGACGTTTTAATCTCCGAATATGCGAAAGACGGCATTGAGAGCTTGGAGCACGATCTTGGCGAAAAAGCGACGGAAATTGTGAAGAAAGAGAACAAAGACGCTTTCCAAAAACGCGTAAAGGAAATTTCCGAAGAAGAAGCCCCGCTTGCGCAAACGGTGGAAGAAAAACAAGCGGCGAGAAGAGTGGTGCTCAAAGAGCGTGTAAAGCGTTCCACGATCGGATTTTTAGCGGCGTTAGTGCCTGCGGTGGCAATGCTCGTTTTAACCATCGTGTTCGGGCTTAGCAATTTCACAACGCGCGATGACACGTTCGTGTTGCCCACGATTTTATGCGGTGTGGGATTTTTCATTGCCTTTATCGCCTTTATCGTGTTTACGAACAAATGGATCAACGTTTTGCGTATGCGCGCGGCGAACGAAAAGCTTGGCGCAACGGCAGACGGCGCGCACCTTGTCGAGCTTCGCGAATATAAAGCTTTGTATCTTGCGCTTTTAGACGGCGTAGAAAATACCCAAAAAGACGAAACAAACGAAACGGACGAAGAAAAATAACGAAAACGGGGTTTTACCCCGTTTTTCTTTTTCATTTTCTTGCCTTTTTGCCGCGTGATGTGATATAATGAAACTATGAAAAAATTGTTGGCATATTTCAAACCCTATAAATGGCAAAGTTTGCTCGGGCCTTTTTTCAAATTGCTGGAAGCAACGTTCGAATTGCTCGTGCCTTTCGTGGTTGGCTTAATCGTCGATCGTGGCTTAGGCGAGCGCATAAACGGCGCGTATCCTAACGCGGACGTTGGCTTTATCGCGTGGATGTGCGTGGTGCTTGCCGCGTTCGGGCTTGTCGGGCTTTGCTTTTCCGTGATCGCGCAATATTTCGCCGCGCGCACGGCAACGGGGGTTAGTGCAGGAATTCGCCGCGATTTATTCAAAAAGATACAATCGCTTTCCTATCGCGATATTGATAAAATGGGCACGGCAACCATGCTCACGCGCATGACGGGGGATCTCGATCGTTTCGGGGCAGGTGTCAATCTCGCGCTCCGCTTGTTTTTGCGCTCGCCCTTTATCGTGTTCGGCGCGATGCTGACGGGCTTTTTGATTGATCCCGCTTCCATCGGCACGTTTGCACTCACGATCGGCGTGCTTGCGATCGTAGTATACGCGGTGATGTTTGCGTGTATGCCCCTTTACAAACGTACACAAGAAAAGCTGGATAAGGTGCTCTTGTCCACGAGAGAAAATTTGGGCGGTGCAAGAGTGCTTCGCGCCTTTTGCCAAGAAGATAGCGAAAGAGAAATTTTTGAAAAGCGCAACGGCGAACTTGCGGCAGGCAGAAAATTCGTGGGCGCGATCGCCGCAATCACCAATCCGCTTACTTACGTGCTCGTCAACGGCGGTATCATATTGTTGTTATACACAGGCGCGCTTCGGGTGGATAGCGGCGCGTTGTCGCAAGGTAGTGTCATTGCCCTTTACAACTTGATGGGGCAAATTTTAATCGAGCTTATCAAGCTTGCCAATTTAATTGTGACGGTGACCAAGGCGGCTGCTTGCGGTGGGCGTATTCAAGCGGTGCTTGAAATGCAACCTGATTTGTCGGTTATCAAAGACGAGCAAGAAACAACAAACGAAACGGACGAGGCGTTCGTTCGTTTTGAAAACGTTTGCTTGCAATATAACAAAGGTGCAGAACCTGCGCTGGAAGATATCAATTTTTCCATATCCCGTGGACAAACGGTGGGTGTTATCGGTGGCACGGGCAGCGGCAAGAGCTCGCTCGTCAATTTAATTCCCCATTTCTACGACGTGAGTGGTGGGCAGGTATGCGTTGACGGAAAGAACGTGCAAGCGGAAAGCATGCAAAGCTATCTGCGCGAAAGGGTTGGGATCGTGCCGCAAAAAGCCGTTTTGTTTAAAGGCACAGTGAAAGAAAACCTGCTTTGGGGTAAGGCGGATGCAACCGAAGCCGAGCTTTGGGATGCGCTTGAAAGGGCACAGGCAGCCGATTTCGTGCGTGAAAAAGGCGGTCTTGATTGCGCCGTGGAACAGGGCGGTAAAAACTTCTCAGGCGGACAAAAACAACGCTTGACGATTGCCCGCGCGCTCGTGAGAAATCCCGAAATTTTAATTTTAGACGATTCGTCATCCGCGCTCGATTATGCAACGGATGCGGCGCTTCGCAAGAGCGTACGCGAGCTTGAAACAACCACGTTTATCGTTTCACAACGCGCTTCTTCCGTGCGTGACGCCGACAAAATTGTGGTTTTAGACGACGGCAAAGCGGTGGGCATAGGCACGCACGCGGAGCTCATGAAATCCTGCGCGGTTTATCAAGAAATCTATTTCTCGCAATATCAAAAGGACGAGAAAGGGGGTGCAAAAGCATGAAGAAAAAGAGCACTCTTTCTCGTATACTTTCTTACGTAGGCAAATACCCTGTTTCCCTGATCGGCTCGGTGTTGTTTGCTCTGCTTTCGGTGGTGGGAACGTTGTTTGTGCCCGTATTTTTAGGCGATGCAATCGATTGTATTGTGGCAGGGAACGTCGATTGGTCGGGATTAGGATTGCAATTTATCGGCACGGCGGTGGCGGCGTGTGTAGCCGCGGCGGCACAATGGCTCACGAGTCTTTGCAACAACCGCATTTCCTGTGGCGTAGTGCACGATCTTAGAAAGGACGCGTTTGAAAAGATAGGCGCGTTGCCCCTTAAATATATCGATTCTCATCCCCGTGGGGATATCGTAAGCCGTGTGGTGGCGGATGCCGATCAGTTTTCGGAAGGGTTGCTCATGGGCTTCACGCAATTTTTTACGGGCGTTTTAACGATCGTCGGCACGTTGTTTTTTATGCTATTTACCAACGCGAAAATCGCGCTTGCGGTCGTGGTGCTCACACCCGTATCCCTTTTGATTGCGCGCTTTGTGGCAACGCACACGCAAAAATTTTTCGTGGAACAAACGCAGGCGCGTGGTGAGCAAACGGCATTTGCGGAAGAAGCGATCGGGGGCTTAAAAACGACAAAGGCGTTCGGACACGAAAAGGAAAATGAAGAGAAATTTGAACGCTTAAACGAAAGGCTTGAAAAGGCTTCCATGAACGCCACGTTCTATTCTTCGCTCGTCAATCCGTCGACGAGATTTATCAACAATTTGGTGTATGCGGCGGTTGCGTTTATCGGCGCGCTCGACGTAGCAAACGGCGTGTTTACCGTGGGCGGTTTAACCAAATTCTTATCCTATTCCAATCAATATACGAAGCCTTTTAACGAGATTTCGGGGGTAATGACCGAGCTTAAAGGGGCGTTCGTTTGTGCGGCGCGTATTTTTGAACTCATAGACGAGCAGGAAGAAACGAGCGATTTGGGCTTTCCTTCGCTTGGGGAAGCGAAAGGGAACGTAAAGCTTGACAACGTGTATTTTTCCTATGATCCTTCGCGCAAACTCATCGAAAATCTTTGCCTTGACGTTCCCACGGGAAAACGGGTGGCGATCGTTGGAAAAACAGGCTCAGGCAAAACCACGCTCATCAATCTTTTGATGCGTTTTTACGACGCAGATGATGGGCAGGTATGCGTTGACGGAAAGAACGTGCAAGTCATCACCCGCCGTTCGCTTCGCAAAAACTACGGCATGGTGTTGCAAGAAACGTGGCTTAAAACGGGCACGGTTCGGGAAAACATCAAGCTTGGAAAACCGTCGGCGAGCGACGAAGAGATGATAGCGGCGGCGAAAGCGGCGCACGCGCATAGCTTTATCAAACGCATGGAAAAGGGGTACGACACGGTAATTTCTGAAAACGGCATGCTCTCCGAAGGGCAACGTCAGCTGTTGTGTATCGCCCGCATCATGCTTGCCCTGCCGCCTATGCTAATTTTAGACGAAGCAACGTCGTCCATTGACACGCGCACGGAGAAAAAGATAGGCGACGCGTTTGAAACGCTTATGAAAGGAAGAACGACCTTTATCGTTGCACACAGGCTTTCCACGATTGTGAACGCCGACACGATTTTGGTGATGGAAAAGGGCAAAGTGGTGCAACAGGGCACGCATAGCGAGCTTTTGGCAAAAGGCGGTGCGTATGCCCAGCTTTACAACGGTCAATTTTCCTAAAAGGCAATCATATCCACGCAAGCTACGGCATATAGTATCGCGTGGGGGTATGCTTTGAGATTGTTTGACGAAATTTTTAAAAACGACACGCTTGCATCGCTTTCTCGGTGTATGCTCATCGTGGGTGGCAGCGGCTATTTTGAAGGGGTGAAAACGGTAGGCGATTTCACGCCCGAAAGAATCGTGTTATATTTCCCTAAGGAAATGGTGGAAATCGAAGGCGAAAATTTATCCATAGGGAAATATTGCGACGGCGATTTACGCTTGCTCGGCACCATACGTTCATGGCGGATAGTCGGCTCGCCAAAAGGGGAAAGATAGGCGATGCGCTTTTTAGAAAATTTCGTAGCCGAGCGAATGAAAGTGCGATATCTTATCGAAGGGATTATGCCCGAGCGTGCGCTTCTTCGGCTCAAACGGGCAAAAATTGCGGTATATGACGTAAAAAAACGGCAAAAAAATCAAATACTTTTAAGTGTAAAGAAAAAAGACTGCGAAAAAGTTTTTGCAATTTTTCGAGATCCGTGTTATAATAGTGGCGTATATAGTGCGTACACGGCGAAACGGTTGGGTGTTTTCGGCGGTTGGCGTTATCTTGAAAAGATAAAAAATCGCACGGGGTTGGTGATTGGCGGTTTGCTTTTTTGCGCGATCACGTTATTTGCCGATGAGTTTGTGTTCGGCGTACGCTTTGCAGGCACGGAAATTTATGCGCGAGAAGCGGTTATGGCGCTCGAAGAGAACGGGATAAAACCCTTTGTTCGTTATCAAAAGGGCAGTGAAGATCTCGTTTGCGCCAAACTCTTAAAGAACAAGGGCGTAGAATTTTGCTCGGTGCAAAAGAAAGGGCTATACGTGGTGGTGGAAATGCGTCTTTCCCCCTTTTTAGAAAGTTCGCCTAAAAAAGGGGATATGTGTTCGCAACGTTCGGGAAAAGTGCTCTCGATCGTTGCGCTCCGCGGCACACCGCAAAAAAAAGCAGGGGATAGCGTAAAGGCAGGCGAAACGCTCGTTGGGGGCTATTTCCAAACCCAAAGCGGCGAAAAAAAGTGCGTGGAAGTGATCGCGCGCGCGAGCATCGCGTGCACGTACGAGAGCCGTTTTCAAGGGGTGAGCGAAGAAGAAGCGTTTGCAAAGGCTTATTTAGAGCTTGCATTATCCGAAAAAGATACGATCACCAAAAAAAGTATAGAAAAAAAGGGAAACGAATGCGTCGTTGCAATCGAATACACGGCGATTCAAACGATAAATTTTTAATTCCGAAAAGGAGAAATATGGCGGAAAACGCAAAGAGAGTGGAAATTGTCGATACGAAGTCGGTGGACAGGCTGGCAAGAGTTTTGGGCAATTTTGACGAAAATTTAAATTATCTCACGCGCGCGCTCGCGATAAGCGCATACGTGGAAGGGGTAAAAATACGTTTAAGCGGCGAAAAGGAAAGCGTACAAATCGGCGCAAAGGCGTTGAACGCGTTGCTTAAAATGGTAGATTTAGGGGAAGAGATCGACGAGGGTCGGCTCATTTACACCATAGAGCTTGCCAAGGAAGGCAAGGAAGAACAAATTGAAACGCTTGGCGAAGGCGTTGTGGCGGTCACGGCGCGCGGCAAGCAAATCAAATGCAAAACGGTCGGTCAAAAACTTTACGTTGACGCGATAAAAAAGAATTCGGTGACGTTCGGGATCGGACCTGCCGGCACGGGCAAAACGTATCTTGCCGTGTGCATGGCGGTGGCGGCGTTTAAAAGCAAGCAAATTGAAAAAATAGTGCTCACGCGCCCTGCCGTGGAAGCGGGAGAAAAGCTTGGTTTTTTGCCTGGCGATTTGCAAGAAAAAGTCGATCCTTATCTTCGCCCCTTATATGATGCACTCCAAGAACTTTTAGGCTTGGAAACGTATGGAAAGCTGATGGAAAGGGGAGCGATCGAAGTTGCGCCGCTTGCGTATATGCGAGGCAGAACGCTTTCAGATGCGTTTATCATTTTAGTCGAAGCGCAAAACACCACGCGCGAGCAAATGAAAATGTTTTTAACGCGTATGGGTGAAGGCAGTAAAATGGTGGTGACGGGCGACGTCACTCAAATCGACTTAGACGGCAAGGAAAGCGGCTTGGTGCACGCCGCGAACATTTTAAGCGAAGTGGAAGGCATCGGCGTTTGCAACTTGACGGCAAAAGACGTCGTTCGTCATCCGCTCGTGATGCGAATCGTGCGCGCGTATGAGCAGGCGGCGGAAACGAAAGAAAAAGCACCAAAGGAGAAAACCAAAGATGGCCAAAGAATTCGGTAAAACGTGGACGAAACGAGATGTGCTCAAAAGCTCGTTTCTCTATTTGTTGCATTTTTTGTTCTATTTAACGATTGCGGCGATCCTGTTGCTTGCGGGCCGTTGGTCGGATTTAGGCAACTTTTTAAGCCAAAACGGATCAAATTATTTATACGCAATCTTTTGTACGTTCTTGCTTTTCATGATCACGTATCTCTATTTCTTCTTTGAAAATAGAACGCTTTTGGAAAGCGGGAAGAACATCGCGCTCGTGTTTATCGTGCTGGATATGTATTTAATCATTTCCTGCTTAATCGGATACAAGATCGCAATTTACGCCCGTCCCGTGGCGCTCGTTGCGCTTTTGTTTTTCGTGTTGGTGGGTAGAAGAGAAGCCATTTTCATGAACGTAATTTCCGCGATGCTTATCTTTATCATCGACACGTTCGCCGTGCCTGAGGTGACGATGAAAGAGTGTTGTTCTTCGCTTGTAATTTCTTTCACGGCAGGGATGTTTGCAATCTTTTTGGCAAGCAAAGCGAGAACGCGGCTTAGCATCGTTAGGATCGGTTTATTTATCGTAGCTCCCATCGATCTCGTTGTTTTCCTGTTAGAAATCACGCGATTTGTTGCGCCTGAAACGCTCATCACGAGCGGAGATATTGCAAGCTGGTCGGGCTTGTTCACGCAAATGGGCTATGGTCTTTTTGGCGGCGTAATGTCCACCGTGATCTTCCTTGCCGTGTTGCCTATCTATGAATATTCGTTCAACCGATTGACGGCGTTTCGGCTTCGTGAGCTTACGAGTTCGGATGCAAAACTTTTGAAAAAACTCAAAGAAGAAGCGCCTGGCACGTATAACCATTCCATGATAGTGGCACAGCTTGCAGAAGCGAGCGCGGCGGCGATCGGAGAGAACGTCGATTATGCGAGAGCGGCGGCGCTTTATCACGACGTAGGGAAATTGCATTATCCCGAACATTTCACGGAAAACCAAGGGGATTATAACTTGCACGATGAGCTCACGCCCGAACTTTCGGCGGACATTATTCGTTCCCACGCAAAGGACGGCTACACGCTTATCCGCAATCAACGCTTGCCCGATTTCTTTGCCGACGTTGCCATAGAGCACCACGGCACGATGCCCATTCGCTATTTCTATGCCAAGGCATTGAAGATGACGGATGGCGAGCTCAACATTGAAGATTTTTCGTATATGGGACCCAAACCGCAAACGAAGATTGCGGCGATTATCATGATTTGCGACGCGGCGGAAGCGGCGGTGCGTGCATCGGGCGCGCGTACGCCTGAAGAAGCGGAAGAATCCATTCGTTCGGTGATTGAAGAGAGAATGGATTTGGAACAATTCTCCGAATGCGACGTGACGATGGCGGATCTCACCAAAATACGTCAAGCGCTCGTCAACGCGCTCACAGGCGTATATCATCACCGCATCAAATATCCAAACATTAAATATCGCCGCACGCAATACGGCACGAAAGGAGAAAACGAATGAGTTGGCTTTTGGATTGCGATGAAGCGCTTTTCCCAAAAAGGGCGCTCGAAAACGCACTCAAAGGATTTGTGGAAACGGATGCGACGCTTGCGATAGAAATTTTGTTTGTAGACGAAGAAGAAATTCAGCGTTTAAATCGTGAGCTTCGCGAGATTGATAAAGTGACCGACGTGCTCAGCTTTCCTGCTTTAGATTTAGAGCGAGGACAAGCGATCAAAAAGAAAGAGTATCCGTTTGACATAGACGAAGAAGGCAGGTTGCTTTTGGGTAGCATTGCGATTTGCGTGAAGCGCGCGAAAGAGCAAGCGGAAGAATACGGTCATTCCTACGAGCGAGAATTGCACTATTTGATCGTGCACGGCATCATGCATTGTTTGGGCTACGATCACATGGAAGAAAACGACAAAGCGCAAATGCGCGAAAAGGAAGAAGAAATTTTAAACAAACTCGGCATCACGAGATAAAACCCAGCAAAAGGAGAAAGGTTTATGAGATATACGTTTATGCGGTTTCCCAATTTCAGAAGAAAGGCGCTCACGCTTTCCTACGACGATGGTAAAATTTACGATCGAAAGCTGATAGAAATTATGGATAAACACGGGCTGAAAGGTACGTTTAACATCAACGGCGGCATGTTCCCGAGCGAAACGGGCGGCATTCGGCTCACGAAAGAAGAAGCCTACGAGCTTTACGCAAATTCTCCCCACGAAGTGGCGGTGCACGGGTTTGAACACCTTTCGCTTGGGGAAGTCGATCAAGCGATTGCAACGCGCGACGTGATGAAAGATAGAGAAATTTTGGAAGAAATGTTTGGGCGCGTGATCAAAGGCATGGCGTATGCAAACGGTTCTTGGGGCGGAGAAAAAGTGCTTGAAGCGGTGAAAAGCTGTGGCATCTCTTACGCTCGCACGACGGTGAACACCGAACGTTTTAACGTTCCCGAAGATTGGCTTCGTATGCCCGGCACGTGCCACCATAACAACCCCCGTTTGATGGAGCTTGCCAAAACGTTTGTGGAAACGAAAGATAGCCAACATACTTGGTCAAACACCCCCATGCTTTTCTATCTTTGGGGACATAGCTACGAGTTTAACGATAACGATAATTGGAACGTGATTGAAGAATTCGCCGCATACATGGGTGGCAGGGAAGAGATTTGGTATGCAACCAACGGCGAGATCTACGATTACGTGCAAGCTTTCAACAACTTACAATTTTCGGTGAGCGGCGCGTTCATACATAATCCGAGCGCGGTGGACGTATATGTTTGTTATCGTGGTAAAAACGTGGTCGTACCTGCGGGAAAAACGGCGCAAATTGTAAGGTGAAATTGTAAGGAGAAAGAAAGGTTATGAAAAGCGGCTACGTAGCGGTGATAGGTAGAGCAAACGCAGGAAAAAGCACGCTCATAAACGTGATGGTAGGGGAAAAGGTTTCGATTGTATCCCCCAAACCCCAAACGACGCGCGATCGCATTTTAGGCGTACTCACGGGTGAAGATTATCAAATCGTGTTCGTGGACACGCCGGGGATTTATAAGGCGAGAAACGCGCTCACGGACATGATGATGCGCACCACGGAAACGAGCGCGAAATCGGTGGATTTCCTTTTATACGTGGTAGATGGTCACGATGGCATTTCGGAAGAAGATTTATCGCTTATGAAAAAATATAAAGCGCTTGAAATTCCCATGGCGATCGCGTATACGAAGATCGACATTATGCCCAAGGAAAATATACCGCTTGACATGGCGAAATTCTCCGATTCGGGGCTCGATCTCGACGTGTTCCCCGTGTCGGCGAGAAAGGGCAAAAACGTGAAAAACTTAAAAGAGTTTTTGATAAAGCAAATGCCCGAGGGTGAGAAGATTTTTGAGCAAGATATCGTTTCGGATAAGAGCGAGCGGTTTATGATTTCGGAAATCATGCGCGAAAAGATTTTGCTTAAATTCGATAAAGAAATTCCGCACGGCATCGCGATTGTCATCAACGAATTTTTTAAAAACGACGGGGGCGTGTACGAGATCAATTTAGATATCGTATGCGAACGGCAAAACCACAAAGCCATTTTGATCGGCAAACAAGGCAGGGCGATCAAGGAAGTTTCGTCCTTTGCCCGTCAAGATATGGAAAAATTCTTAGGCGGAAAAGTGTTCTTAACTACCTACGTGAAAGTGAAAGAAGATTGGCGTGATCGTCCTAACCTGCTTCGCGAATACGGCTACGAAGATATTTCTCGCGAATAATCCATCTAAACGCGTATAAGGGGTAAAGCTGCAACCTTTCTCCGCGTTTTAACGTAAATCAAGTATGTATTAAGGGCGCATAAAAATCCCCACCTATCCCACACTATTTTCGGGGGTGTAATATGCGGGATAAGCGGGAAGAAAACGAAGCGGCGAAAATGGCGTGGAAGATGTTTGAAAAAACGGGAAGCGTGAGCTATTATATGCTTTACCACGATTTAATGCGCAAAGGATAAAAACCAAAGCAAGGAGCGAAAATGGAAGTCAAAACGGATGCGGTAGTGTTGCAAACGCTCGATTATAAAGACGACGACAAACTTTTGACGTTGTTTTCTCCGTCGCTTGGCAAGATCACCGCAGGGATACGTGGCGTAAAAAAGCCGAAAGCAAGGCTTGCGTTTGCCGCCCAACCCTTTGCCTTTTGCGAATACGTTTTAGCGGAGAAATCGGGCAGATACACCGTCACGGCGGCATATTTGCACGAAAGCTTTTTCGATCTGCGAACGGACGTGGAGCGCTTTTACGCGGCTTGCGCGGCGGCGGAAGTGGCGCGCACGGTGGCGGTGGAAAACGAGCGTTTTGATGGTTTGTTCGTTGGGTTTATCGAGTGTTTAAAGGGCTTGTGCCTTGCGGAAGAAAACGCATCGGAAGCGCTTATCACCTTTTTGCTGATTGCCTTACACGAGAGCGGTTATCCGTTGGACCTTTCCTTTTTGGAAGAAAACGACGGGGATATCGGCGAGAAAATTTGGTTTGATTTTGCCGACGGTCGTTTTGCCACGTTCGAGCGTTGCCAAGCAGGCGAACGGGCAAGCCTATCGACCTATCACACCTTGCGCAAATGCGCAGGGTTAAGTTTCGATGAAGAAGCTAGCGCAGGCGGCAAGAAGCGTGCCCTGCGACTTTTAAAAGCCTATTTAACGGAGAAAACGGAAGAACGATTTGAAAGTCTTGGCGAATTTATTAGGATGTTAGAAGATTAAGGAAATTGTATGGAAAAGAAAGTGAAAGAAACGAAACCCGTTGTCACGCGCGCGGAAAAGAAAGATAACGTGAAAAATCTCATTCGAGAAATTTTAACCAAAGGTAGCGTGAAAGCAAGCGATCTAATCGACGAAGCGGCAAAGCTTTACACCGAGCGTTTTGGCGGTGAAGATACGGAAAACCCTAATGATGTGAAAGGTCGCGTCGGCTCGGTGCTCGACGTGATGAAAAAGGAGAGCGACGTGCAATTCGACGGGGGCGTGTATGCGTTGAACGCACCCAAGCAAGAAGAAAAACCTGTTAAAAAACCGCGCAAAACGGCGAAAAAGACGGCGGAAGAAAGCAAAGAAGAAAAGGGGGAAAAACCCGTAAAGGCAAAGCGCGCGGCTGCTAAAAAGAAACAAGAAAAACCGCAAGAAAAGGAAGAAGAAAAGGTAGAACCGCTTCCCCCTGCGCCCTTGCAACCGATTGCGCCCACCGCGCCCACCACGCCTGAAATCGCGCCCGAGCCTATCCCCGAAGATACGATAAAAGGGGAAGAAAAACCTGCACCGAAAAAACGTGGAAGAGCAAAAAAAGCAGAAGCAAAACCCGAAACAAAAGAAGAAATCAAAGAAGAGATAAAAGTTGAAAAGCTTGAAGAAGACGTCGCGCCCAAAGGCACGCTTATGGATATGAGCTTTTTGTTTGGGGACATCAAACCCGTAGAAAAAGCGAAAACCAAAGAAAAAGAAAAAGCGGAAATAAAGCAAGAAATCAAATCCGAGCCGAAGAACGCGGAAGTGAAAAAGCCCACGCAAAAAGCGGCAACGCGGGGCGTGAAAAAACCGACCGCGCCGCTCACGGCGGACGAAAAATTGCAAGAAGCGTTTTTGAACAAATTGCGCCGCTTGGGCGGAGAATATTTTGAATATTATTCTGTATATCTTTTAGAAAAATATTCTCGCAAAAACGGTAGAAGATTGGAAAGCTTAAAGATCACGGGTGGTGATCACGACGGTGGGATTGACGGCGAAATTGAGCTTACGGATAAGCTTGGTTTCAAAGAAACGATCTACATACAGTCGAAAAATTGGAATCCCGACAAAGGTTCTGAAAAGCTGTGGGTCGTGGGGGAAACGCTTTTACAACAATTTATTGGCGCGTGCGTGTGTAGGCAAGCCAAGGACGGCAAGCAACATTGTCGTGGCATTTTCATGACGACTTCCCGTTTTACCCCCGAAGCCAAGCGCATACTTTCAGACACTTCGGATAAATTCGTTGGCTACGACGGCGCGGATATCTACGAAACGGCGAAAGAATGTGAATTTGGGCTTATCAAAAAGAACGGCGAATGGGCGCTTGACGAAGATCTTTTGTCAGGCACGAAAGCATTTTTTCATATGAACTAATTGTTATAAACAATAGAAATCGCTCGAAAGGTAAAAATTCGGGCGATTTTTTTATAAATTTTCATGATTTTTTCATATTTTGGAAAAAAATTTAAAAAAACCACTTGACAAGCAAAAAAGCGTAGGTTATAATAAATTCATCAATCAATACCATCAGGTATTACATTTTCTTTGGAGGAAAAAATTATGAAAAAAATTGGCTTATGGATGGCAGCTTTAACTGCGGTGACCGTTGGTGGCGTTTACGCAAACTTCGTTTATTCTGACGACACCAAAATGGAGTCAGCTACATCGGGTACGACGATCCAACTTGCAGGTGCAGTCGAGGAAGGCGCGGCAGGTACGCTTACCTTAGAAGCTAGACAGTTAAACATCTTAATCGATTCCGCTGCATCGATTATGGGAGATAACTTAGGCACGACGGACGCGCACACGGCAATGATCTCGGCAACCGGTTCGATCACGTTGACGTTCACGCCGAGAGTTGGCTTGCAAGAAACGGAAATTTTGGACAACGCAATTCCTGCGGAAATTTCGTTTGCGGCTTCTTGGGGCGCTCCTGAAAACTTCACCTATACTTGGGAAGAAGAAACCATCGAAATTTTCAAAGCGGTGCCGTCGATCAAGACCACCATTCACAAAGCGGACGAAACGGATCAAGCCATTCGTTGGACGAAGGGTGACAATGGTGTGTTCACCTGCACGATCACGGCAGAACAATTGTTTGGCGAAGGTTCCATTTTGGGTGCTGCCTTGTTGGAAATCAACGATGTCGTTTTAGAAACGAAAGGCGAATATGAAGCATTCAAAGCAGCGTTCACCGACACTGAAGGAATTTTCAACAAGAGAATTGGTGTAACCCTTGCAATGACTACAGCACACGCCGAATAATTTTTACATAATTTAAAATCTAATAAAACACACACTTTATCTCCATAATTCGTTATGGAGATAAAGGCGTTTGTTAGGAAAAAGCAAAAGAAAGGCAACTTATGACGTACGAAACTTACGTTTTGATTTTGTGCATCGTCGTCTACGTCGCGTTGACGGGGGTGACGATTGCCGCGATCTTGTCACTCACAAGAATGACGCTCGGCTTAATCCGTCACGGTGCGCAAGATAAAGACATCATAAAATATTATGCGAAAGCCAAACGCAAGGCGAAAGGGAAAAAGGAGAGAGCGGTGGACATGCTGGCTTCTATCTTTTTGTGTTCCCTTTTTGCCGTCGTTTTTGGCTTTTCATTGTACGTCAACGTCAACGAAAACACCTATTTCGAGAACGTTCCCACGCTCAAGGTGGTGTTGTCGGCTTCCATGGAAGAAAAGCACGAAAAGAACACCTATTTAGAGCAAAACGGCTTAGATAACCAGTTTGCCAAATTCGATATGATCTTAGTATATAAAGCTCCTGCGGAAGAAGATTTAAAGCTCTACGACGTGGTGATATACGAGCTTGAATACGAAGGGGAAACGGTGCAAATCGTGCACCGCATCGTAGGCATTGAAGAAGCGAACGAACAGCACGGCAGAAGATTTAAAACGCAAGGCGACGCGGTGGAAAGCGCGGATAAGAAAATGGTCGAATATTCGCAAATCAAAGCCGTTTATCGCGGTGAGAAAGTGCGCTTTATCGGCAGTTTCGTTTTGTTCATGCAATCGCCCGCGGGCTGGATGTGTATGATTTTGATCTTGGCGGCAACGATTGCCACGCCGATCGTCGATAAAATTTTAGAAAAGGCAAGGTGGAAGCGTTATTTAGCGCTTTGCAAGAAGAAAGAAGAAGAGAAAAAGCAGGAGCAAGCGAAAGCAATGCAGGCGCAAAACGGACCTATCGTTGCCGCGCCCGTGTGCTTATATCCCGTTTATTACGATCCCACCAAATATACGCCGCCCCAAGTTCCTATGCCTATTCAACCGCCTATGCCCAAGCAAGGGGGAAGAAAGAAATGAGATCGCTTTCAAAAATTACCTTGTTTTTGAGCTCCTTTTTGGCGATGAGCACGATGGCGGGTGTGATGGCGTCGTTCAACTATATGGACAAGCCTGACGAAGCAACAGCGAATAAAAATTTCGGCATTGCGCAATTTGAATATGAGCCAGAACAAGTGTTGCCCGATACCCCCGAAGACACGGTGAATCAATCCAACCATCTTGCGGTGATTTACGAATTGCTGTTCAACAACAACATGGGGTTAAACGACGGTGGAAAGTCTTTGCCGGATGAAGTGGAAGAACACGGATTGTTGCCCTATTTGCAAAAAGTTCAGGGCGGCAACTTAAAACACTTGATCGACGTTTCAGAAGGCGGACAAAATTTAGGGTTTGATTTGGAATATATCAACGACAATAGCTTTTACGCCTACACCTATTATCGCTATGGTCATACGCACGGGAAAACGATTGTTGTTTATCGCACGCTGATAGAAAGAAACACCGATTCGAGTGTCGATCAAGACGGAGATGGTAGAATGGATAAATGGAAAGCAAGCGCTTCCGTAAAAGGCTGGGCTCCTGCGCTGGAATATGCATACGATAACAAAAAAGATAAAATGCAATTCCACATTGACGTAGAGAAGTGGACGAATTACGAAGGCTTAATATAAAACGCCCTTGCGCGGGGCGTTTTTTGCTTGCAGTTCCAGCAATAAAATAAAAAAATGCGAAAAAATATAAAAAACGGTGGCGAAAGAGTTGCTATTTTTTTAGATTTATATTAAAATATAAAGAGTAAAAACACGTTTCACGCCTAAAGGAAATGGGCGCGAACGTTTTTTGCGGTTAAAAAAGGAAAAAATCATTTTGGAGGAAATGCAAATTATGGCAAAGAAGTATTGCTATCTCTTTACCGAGGGTAACGCGAAAATGCGTGAAATTCTCGGCGGCAAAGGCGCAAACCTTGCGGAAATGACGAACATCGGTCTTCCCGTTCCCCAAGGCTTCACCATCTCGACGGAGGCTTGTACGCAGTATTATGAAGACGGCAAGCAAATCAACCCCGACATTCAAGCGGAAATCATGTCTTATATCGAAAAGATGGAAAACATCTGCGGTATGAAATTCGGCGACAAGGAAAATCCCTTGCTCGTATCCGTGCGTTCGGGTGCTCGCGCTTCCATGCCCGGCATGATGGACACCATTTTGAACCTTGGCTTGAACGAAGAAGTAGTCAACACGCTCGCAACGAAATCTGGCAATCCCCGTTGGGCTTGGGATTGCTATCGTCGC
>JAZOLI010000106.1:0-15602 GCA_045652965.1 Candidatus Scatosoma sp. | reverse complement strand
CGCGGAGGACTTCGAAACGGAAAGAGCTACAGCTCTACTTGTGGCCGCGTCCGCGCAAGGAGCGCGCCTTACCTAACGCGCGGAAGAATGCGACGTATACGTTTGCTATGAAAGCGAGAGCGGCGCTCGTTTAAAATCGGTGCAGGAACGCGGTGCGCGTGTGCTTACGCCCGAACAATTTGCCGAAATGTTAAAAAACGCATGATAACTTTACCCGAAAAATTTATAAAAAACATGAAAAAACAGCTTCCCCAAACGGAATGGGAAGCCTTTTTCGCTGTCTATGAAAACAAGCCGTATAAAGGGGTGCGTTTGAACCCGCTCAAAGGGGGCAGGTATGAGCTCAGCGGCATTTTGGGCGAGCAAATCCCTTGGGAAGAGAACGGGTTTTACACCGACTTGGAAAAGACGGGCGCAAGCCCCTTTCATTTTGCAGGGCTTTTCTATTCGCAAGAGCCGTCGGCTATGTCCGCCGCACCCCTTTTAAATGTGAAACCAGGCGAAAGAGTGCTTGATCTTTGCTCCGCCCCCGGCGGAAAAGGCACGCAGCTTGCTTGCGCTATGGGTGGCAAAGGCTTGATCGTTTTGAACGAGCCCGTGTCATCGCGCGCGAAAATTTTATCGGGAAACGTGGAGAGAATGGGCGTGAAAAACGCTGTCGTCACTTGCGAAACGCCCGAAAAACTTGCGCAAATTTTTGAAAACTATTTTGATAAAATCTTAGTGGACGCGCCCTGCTCAGGCGAAGGCCTGTTCCGAAAAAACACGGAAGAAGCGCTCTCGGAATGGAGCGAAGAAAACGTTGCCCTTTGCGCGGCGCGGCAAAAACGCATATTGACGGAAGCGGTGAAAATGCTCAAAGCAGGCGGCAGGCTCGTTTATTCCACTTGCACGTTCGCACCACAAGAAGACGAAGAACAGGTGGCGTGGTTTTGCGAAGAGTTCCCGCAAATGCGTTTGATTTCGCAGGAGAAGCTTTATCCCCATAAAATCAAAGGCGAAGGACATTTTGTTGCCCTGTTTGAAAAGTGCGGCGAAGAAACGCGCGCGCGCGTTAGAGAAACAAAGCTCTTTATCCCCAAGGAAAGTGAACGCGCTTTCCGCGTGTTTGAAAAGGAATGTTTAAAAAACCTTTCGTTCTCCAACTTACACGAAGTGGGCGGCGTGATATACGCGCTTCCCGAGCACGTGTTCGATTTTAAAGGAGTGTTCGTTTTACGCGCAGGTTTACGGCTTGGTGAAGTGAAAAACGGTCGTTTTGAACCGTCGCATTCCCTTGCGCTTGCCACGAAAAAAGAAGATTGGAAAAACGCCGTCGATTTAGGTGAAACCGATCCACGTTTGGAAAAATATTTGCGCGGTGAAACGATCGAAGAAACGATTGTTAAAAACGGTTGGTGCGTGGTGTGTGTTGCAGGATTTCCCATCGGGCTTGGGAAAGCGGTAAGCGGCACGATCAAAAACCATATCCCAAAAGGACTTAGAAAAAATTAAAAAATAAATAATAAATAAGGAAGAAAGGAGCATAAAAATAAATATGTTTAATGCAACGTTTTTTGTCAATAGCTCGCTTCTTGGCGTAGGGCTTGCGATGGATGCATTTTCCGTGTCGCTCGCAAACGGGCTACACGAGCCGAAAATGAAGAAGAGAAAGCTTTTCGGGGTGGCAGGCACATTCGCCTTTTTCCAAGCCTTGATGCCGATGATCGGTTGGGTTTGCGTACATACGCTCGTGCAATATTTTAAGGCGTTTGAAACGTTTGTGCCGTGGATCGCCTTTGCGCTACTCGGTTTTATCGGTGGAAAGATGCTCTACGAAAGCATAAAGGGCGGCGAAGAAGAAGCACCGCCGCAGGTGGGCTTCGCTGGACTAATCGTGCAAGGTGTTGCCACTTCCATCGACGCGCTTTCCGTGGGCTTTACGATTGCCGATTACACTTTTGCTATGGCGCTTGTATGCGCAGGCGTTATCGCGGCAATCACATTTGTTTTATGCGCAATCGGGATCGAGATCGGCAAGAAGTTCGGCACGAAATTTTCCGAAAAAGCAACGGCGTTTGGTGGTTTGATTTTAATCCTTATTGGTCTTGAAATTTTCATCACAGGCGTGTTCTTCTAACAATGTAAACAAATAAAAAAAGTAGGTGCTTTTGACAAGCGCCTACTTTTTTGTTAGGGTTTTACACCCTTATTTATTTTTGTTTTCCTTAACCGATCTTGCGAGCGCGCCGCGTTTTCTGCGATTACGCACAACAAGCTTTCTCACGATCAAGCTAACGACTGCGAACAAGAGTGCCGCTGCAATCGCGATCGAGCTTGCAAGAAGCCAAACGTTGGTCGAATCGGTTTCCGTTTCTTCTTCTTCCGTTTCGCTATCGTCTTCTTGAGGATCAGCCGTCACCAGCGTTTCCGCATAGGAATAATCAGCGTAAATTTCATATTCGCCAGCTTTAGCGTTTGCATAGTTCAAATACGCCACGCCTTGCGCGTAAGCGGAAGAAGCATAGCTGGTGTAGGAATCGCCCACTTCGTTCTTATCCGCCGTTTTGTCGTAGCGCAAGAACTTCGCGCTATCGTAGAAGGAGAACACGCTTTCAAAATAGTTGCCAAGTTCCGCATTTTCGTCGATTTCTTCCACACGTTGATCGATAAGGGTAGCGAATTTCTCATCTACCATATCGGGGCTATAAGCGTCGAAGATTACGAACGAGCCTTGCGGGTTCACTTTGCTTTCGCGATCGCCGTTCCACACTTCAAGACGATAATTTTTCGCTTGATCGCCCGTGTGGATATAGAACGTGACCGTTTGCCAAACGGGGGTAGCCGCCGTGCCTTTCACTTCAATTTTAAGATCCTTGCCTGCTTCCGCCGTATAACGAGGGGTGAGCGCGCTCACCGAAGCGAGATCGTTTACAGCAACTTTATAAGTTGCGTCGTCATCTTTATACGCATAATACTTTTGATCGCTTTCCTTATAATAGAACGCGATGCCGTCGTTGCCGTTGTTCAACCATTTATCCGTATAATTATAGGAAACGCCGCCCTTTGCCACAACCAAGTTGTTATCCGCATCCTTTTCATAAGCGGAAAGGTTTGCATAATAAGCATTTTTGTCTAAGCCTTCTGCGCCAGCCCAAGCGGTGTTCACTTTGTAAAGACCGTTGAGTTGAAGCTTAAACGCCACGTCCTTTCTTGCGTTGAAATCTTTAGATGCAGGATCTTTCGCGCAAACGTTGCCGTCTTCATCATACCAATAGGTGAGTTTGCGATCAACGGAAAGGAAGCTTTCGTGCGTTTCGTCGCTCGTATCCACAAGGTAGATGCTTGCTTTTGCGCCGTTGCTCACTTTCACGCGCAAGGAAACGGTTTCGTACATATCCGAAGCAATGCTCATCGATTGACCGATAAAACCGTAGGGTTTGAGTTGATCCTTTTCGTTATAAATCACGAGCGGTTGTGTCGTGTCGTTTCCAAACACCGAATCCCACGTTGCGTTTTCTGCGTCGCCAAGCGTTTGAAGAATTGCTTTATATTCGTTCGTATCTGCGTGTTCTTTGTTCAAAAGACCTGCTTTAAGAGGCGAATCTTCCTTTTCGTGTTGGTTGATGGCGATGTTCGTGCCGTTGCCGCCGCCGTTCACGTAATCGCTGTCGCTATACACGCCTTTATAATTTTGAGGGGTAGCAAAGCCTTTTTCAATCGCATCGGAAGGTACGGATGCAGCGGTGTCGAAGCCGCTATCGCCCGTTGCCACTTCTTCCGAGCCTACGAGCGTGACGTTCTTAGCATACGAACCGCTCAAAGCGCTATCGAACGCCTTTTCGTCGGTGAACTGATAATATTCAAATTTCGAGAACGCCGCAAAGCCCGTTTCATACGCAGACTTCGTGGTGTCGATAACCGTCGTAGGACCGAAACCGAGATCGATCGTGAAAGTTTTTTCTTCTTCCGTCTTGTTGGAAACGAAGAAATAGCAACGCACCCAACCATCGTAGATATCTTTCGTTTCTTCGTCTACGTCCGTCGTTGCAACCGTCGTCGTGTCGATTGCGGAGATGGTATGTTTGTTCGTGCCATCGATGAGCGTTGCATTTGCGCCTGTCGAGTCGTTCATTGCCGAAGTTTTCACGAAGAAGGAAACTGCCGCGTAGGTGTCGGGAGCAAGCGTGATGCTCGTCGCTTCCGATTTCGCCGTGTAAGCCGCGCCGTCAACCGAGAGGATCATAAGCACCGCTTCGTCGTTGCCGATGAATTTGCTATCTTTGAAATGTTTGTTGTAAACAGCGGTAAGGTATGCGTTGTTTTCGCTTGCCATAGCCGCTTTGTTGACGTACACTTTCGTTTTGTCGTTTGTCGTGGAGATGCCAAGCCCAGGATAGGTCAAAACATTGCCTTTGGGATTAGCCGCCGCCGTGTAAACGCTATCGTTGCGCTTTTCGGTGGTGGGATCAATTTTCCAAGCGCCGTCAAGCACGTAGGTTTCGCCATTTTTCCACTCTACTGCCGTTGCCGCGGTAGAGAAGTCGATTGCGTAAGCATCGTAGCTTTCTTCCGAAGCGTTTACGAGCTTATCCGCCTTTTCGTCGTTATGGCTCACTACCTTGGAATTGCTAGGCAAATTCGCTTGATACGCTTCGTTGGAAATTTTTTCAAACTGAATATCGTCGAAGAATGCATAACCGTTTACGTATTCACTTCTATCCGTACCACCCGTTTGACCAAGACCCAAAACGATGGTAAATTTAGAATCGGCAAACGTTGCGCCTCTGAGATAGAATTCGTATTTTACCCAACCGTTGTTTGTCGTCACGTTTTCGGTGTTGATGTTTTTCACTTCCAAAGGATCAAGGGAAGTGGAACCAAGCGAGTTGGTGATGCTGATATACGCGCCCTTGTCCACGGCAGGTTGCGATTCACCGCTCGAAGAAGTGCAGGTGAGATCGCTCGTTTTCACCCAAACGGAGAATTTAGCACTCGTGTTCGCTTCAACGGTCACGGTCGTGGAAGACGTATATTTTTGTGCCGTACCGATATCGTTATACGTGCTGTTGGAATATTCGTTATGAATCATCAAAACGTTGGACTCAAAATCTTCATCCGTCAAGCTGGTATCCGACCAATCGTGTGTTTTGGGGTTAGCGCAATCGGGGATATCGTCCAAATCGATGTTGAACGATTCGTAGAATTCGAGATCTTCAAGCTCTTTATCGTCGTCTTCGTTGGTATCTTCCCAAGCTTCATAATAAGCGAGCTTGTCGCTCAAAGACATCTTTTCCCATTCTTTTTCAGCCTTTTCTTCCGTCCATTTGGTGAAATCTTCCCCTTTGAAATTCACTTTCGTAAGATCCGACCATTTCGTGGTGTCGATAACGCCACTCGCCGCTTTGGAAGAAAGCGCGCTACCGCTCGTCACCGAGTTTACAGAGCGCGTCCAAGCGTTTACGGACGTGATAATAGGGGTCGATTCTTTATAATCGTCCATTTCAAAGCCGGCGTTTTTAATCACGCCGTTATCCACTTTCGTCGTTGTGGACGAAGAAGAACTCGACGAAGAAGAACTATCGGTATCCGAGCAGGAAGCGAGAGCCGCGCCCGTCGAACAAATCATAATCGTCGATAAGAAGAGTGCAAGAAACTTTCTCTTGCTTTGGTTGTTGTGTTGCATAGAACCACCTTCGGTTTTGTTTTTTCTTTTTGGAATTTCGCGCGGAAAAATACCACGCTATACTATTTTAATACAAAATCAATTTCTTGGCAAGCGTTTATGCCCTGCAAAGCGTGAAAAAGTTTGATAAATCGAAAAAAATTACGCAAAATATTGATAAAACAAGGGCGCGTGTGCGTGTGAGGGCGGCAATATATGGAAAATGGTAAGGTTTTAACGGGAAAAAGACTGCTTTGTGGTGGCTTGGTGGGGGCGGCAAACAGCCTGTTTGGTGGGGGCGGCGGCATGATCGCCGTGCCCCTTCTTGTCGGGACGGGTTTAGATGAAAAAACGGCGCACGCCACGGCGATTTTGGTGATATTGCCCATATCGCTTTTTTCTTTTATTTTATACGCAATCGGCGGATTTTACGAGCCATCGGTGCTCATTCCAACCGCAATCGGCGTGACGATAGGTGGTGTTTTGGGCTCGCAATTGCTTGGAAAATTGCCCACGAAAATTGTCAATCTCATTTTTGCAGGCTTGCAATTTTTAGCAGGCGCGTTTTTGTTTTTTGCATAAGCGTGAATTGCAACGCTTTGCGCTGCGTAGTGTCAATCATTCCTTAACGCCTTGCTATGCAACGTAATTCACGCGCCAAAGGCGCAATTCACTCAGAGGAACGCGAAAATTCACGCAAGGCGTTGTCTTGCAATTCACTCATATTAAGGAGATTTCATGAGTTTTTATTTATATTTGTTGCTGGGATTTTTAGGCGGCGTGCCGGCAGGGATGGGCATGGGCGGCGGCACGGTGACCATTCCCCTTTTGGTGCTTGTAGGCGGTGTAGAACAAAAGATCGCGCAATGTGCCAACTTATTTTCCTTTTTGCCCATGAGCGCCGTTGCGCTGAAAACGCACGCGGAGAACGGGCTAGTGCAAACCAAAGGGATTTTGTGGATTGTTTTGCCTGCGCTCGCGCTCTCGCTTTTGGGGGCATGGCTTGCTACGTCGCTTTCTTCAGCGCTTCTTAAAAAATCGTTTGGGGCATTCTTGATCGGGCTTGCTTTTGTCGGTGCGGCGAGAATAAACGCAAAGTAGAGCGAAAAGCCTAAAAAGCGAAAGAAATCACAAAAAAATTGTTAAAAAAACGAAAAAATTTTCAAAAGGGTATTTACAAAATCGATTTTATGTGGTAAACTATGGGAAAAAAGAGTTTTCGTGAAAAATAGGCGATAAAACGAAATAAGGATAGGTAAAACAGTGGAAAAAATCGGGATTATTGATTTAGGCTCAAACACGGCAAGGCTTGTCATTGCCGAATTGTTCACCGAAGGTAGATATATGGTGGTGGACGAACTCAAAGAAAGCTTGCGTTTAGGTCAGGATATGGACCGCGACGGGTTTTTAAAACCCCAACGCATCGCGGAAACGATCAAAACGTTAAAAATGTTCAAACGTCTTTGCGACGCAAACGGTGTAGATCGGATTATTGCCGTGGGCACGTCGGCGGTGCGTAAAGCGAAAAATCAACGCTCTTTCTTAGACGAAATTCAAGTTGCTTGCAACATCGACGTGCGCGTTTTAACGGAAGAAGAAGAAGCGACGCTCGTATATCGCGGCGTCATCAACTCGATGGATATCCCCAAGGGCGTTATCCTTGAAATCGGCGGCGGCAGCACGAAGATTATCTATTATAACCGTAGAAATCTTTTAAATTATGCGTTCTTGCCGTTCGGTGCGGTCACGCTCACCGAACTTTTCCAAAACGATCCCACCCCGCAGGAAGCGGCGGCACACGTGGAAGAATTTTTCACAGAACAGCTTAAACGCATCGATTGGCTCAAAGACGTTGATCCCGAAGCGCAAATGATCGGTGTGGGCGGCTCGTTCAGAAATTTGTTCAAAATCAACCGTTTGGTGCGCAAATATCCTTTGGATACACCGCACAATTATAAAATTAGCGACGAAGATTTTATCAGCATTTACGATATGCTTCGCTCGTTGGACGTGGATAAGCGCAAGAAGATCAAAGGTCTTTCCCCCCACCGCGCGGATATTATGCCTGCGGCGGCGGCGATTGTAAAATCGTTTGTGTCGTTTATGGAAATCAAACAATTCACGATCGGTGCTTGTGGGCTTAGAGAAGGGTTGCTCGTCAACCAAGCGTTGCCCATCACGCAAGAAAAGCCTATTTCCGACGTGCTTTCGTTCAGTTTGGATACGCTCGTCAAATATACGGGTTGCGACGTGAACCACGTAGAACACGTGATCCAACTTTCCATTCAGCTTTTCAAACAACTTCGCGTGTTGCATAAGTTCTCTCGCCAATATCTGAAAATTTTAAAGATCGCGGCGTCCTTGCACGACGTGGGACAACACATGCGCTATTATAACCACGCAAAACACAGCTGGTACGTGATTTTGAATTCGGCAATCTACGGCGCAACGCATCGTGAGATCGTGCTTGCGGCGTTCGTGGCAGGTTGTCATAACGGCGAAAACGTGCCTATGTCGGAATGGCAAAAATATAAGGATTTGGTGACGGAAGAAGATCTTGACGCTGTGAAGAAGCTGGGCGTACTTTTGCGCCTTGCCGAATGTTTGGATAGAACGCACGGTGGCATGGTAAAAGGTTTAAATTGCGACGTGCTCGGCGATTCAGTGATTATGAAAACGGAAGTGGACGGCGACGCGGCGCTTGAACTTCGCGACGCGGAATCGGTGAACCCCGAATTTAAAAAGGCGTTTAGAAAAAATCTCGAAATTTTGTAAAAAGGAAAAAGCCGCTTCAAAAGACGCGGCTTTTTAGATAGCTATGGAATGGATTTTGGCAAGCGCTTCACCGCGCCGCAAAGAATTGTTAAAAGAATTGATTGACACGTTTGAAATTATTCCTGCCCAAGGAGAAGAAAACGCACACGGACTCACGGGCGCAAAGCTCGTGGAAACCCTCGCCGCGCAAAAGGCGGAAGAAGTTGCCTCAAGGGCGGAAGCGCAAGGAAAGGCGGTGCTCGGCGCAGACACGATCGTGTGTTTAGACGGCGAAGTGCTCGGCAAACCCAAGGACGAAGCGGATGCAAAGCGCATGCTTTTAGCGCTTTCAGGAAGGGAGCACGAAGTGTTCACGGGCGTTTGCATTTCCTATCCCGACGGCGAAAAGAGAAAAACGATCGTTGCATCCGATTGCACGCGCGTATATTTTGAAGAGCTTTCCAAGGCGCAAATTGAAGCCTACGTAAAGACGGGCTCGCCCATGGATAAGGCGGGTGCATACGGCATTCAGGACGGCGGTTTGGTGCGCGCAATCGGGGGGAGCATGTCCAACGTGATCGGGCTTCCCATCGAGCTTTGCAAACGCATGATCGACGGGGCAGGTATTTGACGAAACGGGAAATAAGGAGAGAAATATGTGGAAACTTGCGATTGATTTGGGTTCGTCGGTGACAAAAATTTACCGCGCGGATACGAGCAGCGGAATCGTGCTTGCCGAGCCGTCGTGCGTGGCGGTTGCAGGCGAAGAAAGGGAAGTGAAAGCGATCGGCAAAGAAGCGAAAAACCTGATCGGAAAAACGGCGGAATATACGAGCATTATTTATCCCGTTTACGAAGGTGAGATCGTGGACATGCGCCTTGCGGCGGCGATGCTTAGCCAATTTTTATCGCGCGTGGGCGTGAAATCTTCGGCGCTTTCCCGCGCGCAAATTTTGCTTTCCGTGTCCTGCGGCGCAAGCGAACGCGTACTTTCCGATTATATCGTTTTAGCGGAAGAATGTGGGCTAAAAAAGGTGCATTTTGTCGAACAGCCCTATTTGGCGGCGGTGGGCGCAGGCGCGATTTTAACCGATTCCGATCCCGTGTTTTGCATTGATATCGGCGGCGGCGTGACAAACGTCGCAGTGGTTTCGGGGGATGGCATTATCGCAGGGCTTTCTATGAATATCGGTGGAAACAACATGGATTCCAACGTTTTACAAAAGGTGGAAAAAGTGAACAAGCTCCGCATCGGACCGCTCACGGCGGAACGCATTAAAAACGAGATCAGCTCATTTTCCCCTGCCGCGCGCGGCGCAATCGTTGCCGAAGGCAGTTCGGTGGAAACGCTTCGTCCTGCCGCATCGTCCGTTCAAGCAACCGACGTTGCCGATTGTTTGCGCGTGTATGTAGATAAGATACTCGAATACGCAGGGGCGGTGCTTAAAAAATTGCCTGCGGAAGTTGCCGCAGCGGTGAACAGGAACGGCGTGTTTTTATCAGGTGGCGTGATGAAAATTCCTTATCTTCCACAATATATCGGCGCAAAACTTGAAATGCGCTATCACGTTTGTGAAGAGCCGCAGTTTGCAACGGTGCTCGGCGGCGGCGCGGTAGTGCGCGATAAGGATTTGTTGACGCAATTCGGCAAAGAAATCAACGATTGATAAAAAAGGTAAAACGCAAAAAGCGAGCTTTAAAACTCGCTTTTTTCTTTTTTGAAAATTTTTTAAAATTTTTTTTAAAAACCCCTTGACAAATGAAAAATTTGTGCTATAATGTAATTGAAAAGAGAAAGAGAGCAACAAAAAATGTTTCAATCTTTCAAATAAAGGAGCGTAAATCCGATGCAAATTTGACGAGCGCCACAAAGGTTGTGGCAAAGTGCCGCAGGGACACGGCGAAGAAATAAAAGGCAAGGAGGGTACGAAAAGCGATGATTCCTTACCAAGATCAGGAGCGCAATCCATAAAAGCTTGAATCGCGTGGCGAATGGGGAGTTGACGAACTTCCGGTAGGCGAGCGTGAGCGCTTGAAAAAGCAAAGCGATATGGAGCGCAAACGAACGACGAATGAATTTGACGAAAATCAGGGATTTGTTCAAACGCGTGACCGCCCAAGCGAGAATGGCGGAGAAGATAAAAGGGAGAGTGGCAGTCGAGATGATTACGAGTGATACCCCAACGGTTTAGGGTAGCCCGAGAAAGGGATAGCGGAAAAAGTTAAAGGAGGTGCGACGGAAATGATTTTAACTCGGTCTAAGCGGTACTTTAACAAAGAAGATAAAAAAGGAGATTAGTCCATGAACACGCATTTTAAGGGGCGTGAAAAATGAGATCTGCAAAGGTAAAGGCGCAAAAGCATAAGCATTCGCAAGGAAATTAAGTTCAAGCAAAACGCGGATCTAAAAGAGAACAACGCCCTTACAACTGAATAAGAAAACATAGAAAAAAAATATACCCCTGCGCGAGATAGCGCAGGGGAGTTTTTATGGCGGGGCAAGATAAAACGAAAGGGTAAACGAAAAATGATAACCGCCTTGGGATCTTACGACTCCAAGGCGGTTACCTATATGATAAGGGGGAAAATGATGAGCTGTTTCATATCGTTGCTATCTGCAACCGATTTACAAGATATATTTTACCATCAAACACAAAAAAAGTAAAGAAAAAAATTAAAAAATTTTAAAAATGTTAAAATCGTATATGCAATTTCACAAAATGTTAAAATTTAACATTATTTTACATAAAACGGCATAAAAAGCAACAAAGCACCGCCGAAGCGAGATAAGAAAACAAAGCAATGGCAAGCGCGAGCGGCATTTTTTTGCGCTTTAAACCAGCAAAATAAACCGCGCCGATATAAAAAATTGTTTCCGACGAGCCGTAGGCAACGCAAGCGCATCGCCCTGCATAGCTATCCACGCCAAAGCGTGTTAAAATTTCAGTTAAAACGGAGATCGCGCCGCTGCCTGAAAGCGGTTTTATAAACAAAAGTGGTGCAATTTCCGTGGGCACGCCGAACAGGGAAAAGGCAGGGCTAATCCACCCCGTAATTTTCGCTTCCAGCCCACTCACTTCCAAAAGTTTGGAAAGCATAGCAACGGCGGCAACGTAGGGAAAAATGGACGTGACGAGCGGAATCGCGCCTTTCATACCTTCGGTGAAGCTATCGTAAATGCGTACCTTTTTAAAAAGCGCAATGGCAAAGGAAAGGAGAAAAAGAACGGGAACGATCAAGGCGAAAACCGTGTTCATCAAATACCTGCCCCCTTAATTTTTTCCGTTTTCCAACGTACGATGGCGGCGTTTTTTTCTTTTGGCGGTATCAAAAGCCGCACCAGGAGTGCGCCGAGCAGAGTGGAAAACAGCGTTGCAATCAAAGTGGGGAGCACGATATCGGCAGGGTTTGCGCTTCCAAGCGCCGTACGCGCGCCGATAATCGACGTGGGCAAAAGCTGCAAAGACGTGGCGCTTAAAACGAAGAGCATGCACGAATCATATTCCGCTTGGCTAGATTGATCAAGCAGGTTTGCCGCTTTAATTCCATACGCGGTTGCCGCGCCTGAAATGCCAAGCAAGTTGACGGAAAGATTCATGCAAACGGCGTCGAGCGTTTGCTCGTCGCTCGTTTTAAAAAGTTTTCGTGTGACGGGGCGCAAAAACCTAGACAAAGCGCGCGTGATGCCGCTATCTTTCCACACGTTCATAAGCCCCAACCACACGGCGTAAGTGGCGATTAAGGAAAGGCAAAGCGCGGCGCTTTTGGAAGCACCGTCAATCAAGGTGGGCAAAAAATTTTCGGGCGCAATAAAGAGCAAAAGCACCACTCCGAGCAAAAACACGATAGAAAAAAGTGCGTTCATACGTCTACTATATGCCGTGCAATCGCGGAAAATGCCCAACACGCGCCTAAAACAGTTTACTTTTCCAAAGAAAAGTAGTATAATAAGTCACGAAAAAAGAAAAGTAAAACAAACGGGAGCAAACGGACATGGCAAAAAAACCTTACTACATCACGACGGCAATCGCCTACACATCGGGCAAACCGCACATTGGGAACACCTACGAAGCGGTTTTGGCGGACGCGATCGCGCGCTTTAAGCGCAAGCAGGGCTACGACGTATTTTTCCAAACGGGAACGGACGAGCACGGACAAAAAATTCAAGAAAAGGCGCAAGCGGCAGGGGTTACGCCGCAAGCTTACGTGGATAAAATTGCAGGCGAGATCAAAGATATTTGGGATCTTATGGGCACGTCGTATGATAAATTTATGCGCACGACGGATGCCGACCACGTGAAACAGGTTTCCAAGATTTTCAAAAAGTTTTACGATCAAGGGGATATTTACAAAAGCTATTATGAAGGTATGTATTGCACCCCCTGCGAATCGTTTTGGACGGAGAGCCAGCTCGTAGACGGCAAATGTCCCGATTGTGGCAGAGAAGTGAAGCCGGCGAAAGAAGAAGCTTATTTCTTCAAGATGGGCAAATACGCCGACAGATTGATCGAACACATCAACACACATCCCGAATTTATCCAACCTGTATCGCGCAAGATCGAAATGATGAACAACTTCCTTTTGAAAGGGTTGCAAGATCTTTGCGTTTCGCGCACGTCGTTCACGTGGGGCGTACCCGTCGAATTTGACGAAAGACACGTCGTTTACGTTTGGCTTGACGCGCTCACCAACTATATCACGGGCATTGGCTACGATGCGGACGGCAACCACGGCGAAAATTATAAAAAATATTGGCCCGCGGATTTGCATTTGATCGGCAAAGACATTTTGCGTTTCCACACCATTTATTGGCCCATTTTCTTGATGGCGCTCGGCGAACCCTTGCCTAAGCAAATTTTCGGGCATCCTTGGCTTCTTATGGGCGATGGAAAGATGAGCAAATCGAAAGGCAACGTGATGTACGCCGACGATTTGGCGCGTCTTTTCGGCGTGGATGCGGTGCGCTATTTCGTACTTCACGAAATGCCGTTTGATAACGACGGTCAAATCACTTGGGAGCTTGTTTGCGAACGTTTCAACACAGATCTTGCCAACGTTTTGGGCAACCTTGTCAGCCGCACGATCGCCATGATCGGCAAATATTTTGGCGGCACGGTGGCAAAATCGCTTGTAGAAAACGAAGAAGCGCCCGACCAAGAATTTAAAGCTACGGTGACGGGCACGGTGAAAAAGGTGATTGCAAAAGCGGACGAACTTCGTATCGCCGATGCGATTTCGGAAATTTTCACACTCTTCCGTCGCGCGAATAAATATATCGACGAAACGATGCCTTGGGCGCTTGCCAAGGACGAGAGCAAGAAAGAGCGCCTTTCCGACGTACTTTACAATCTTGCCGAAGCCATTCAAATTGGCGCTTCGCTTCTCGATAGCTTCATGCCTGAAACGAGCTCAAAAATTTTTGCGGCGTTTAACGGCAAGGCGAGAACGCTTGAAGAATGTGCAAGTTTCGGTTTGGTAGATAGCGTCACGGCGACGGCGATTTCGCCCTTGTTTGCGCGTTTGGATTATAAAACGTTAGAACCCGAGATCGAAAAGATCCGCGCGGCGCAAATGGCGGAAGCGGCTGCAGCGGCACAAAATTCCGCACCCGAAGCAAACAAAGAAGATAAAAAGGAGAACGAAACGGTGGAAGAAAAAGAAAAAACGCCTGAAATCAGCTTTGACGATTTTGTGAAAGTGGAGCTTCGTATCGGCGAGATTATTGCTTGTGAAAAGGTGGCGAAATCGTCCAAACTTTTACACGAAACGGTGAAATTTGGAAACGAAACGCGCTCGATCGTTTCGGGGATTGCAAAGCATTACAGTCCTGAAGAAATGGTGGGCAAAAAGGTGGCGTTCGTCACCAACTTGCCGCCTAGAAACATTTGCGGCGTACTTTCCGAAGGCATGATTTTGGCGGCGGAAGACGAAGATGGCAACCTTTCGCTCGTTTCTCCCGATAAGGATATCAAGAGCGGCGCAAGGCTCGGTTAAGGGCATGTATATTGACGTACATTGCCATTTAACAGGCGAAGAATATGAAGATGGCGGCGGCGTGGAAACGGCGATCCGTAGAGCCGAAGATGCCGGTGTTTCGCGCATCATTTGTTCGGGTTTTGATTTGGATTCGTCCATCAAGGCGGCTTCTCTTGCCGAAAAGTTTGAAAGCGTTTATTTTTGTGCGGGCTTTCATCCGAGCGAACTGAAAAAATATCGCATTGGCGATTTAGAAAAAATCGAAGAACTTTGCCAAAAGGAAAAATGCGTTGCCGTAGGCGAGATTGGGTTGGATTATCACTACGATGATAATTTGCCCAAAGAAACGCAACGAGAACTGTTTATAAAGCAATTAGAGATGGCTGCTCGTTTGTCTTTGCCTGTGGTGCTCCATAGCCGAGATGCGGCGCAGGACACGATAGAAGTTTTGGAAGAAAACGCAGGGCTTTTGAAATGCGGCGGGCTTATGCATTGCTATTCCTATTCCCCTGAAATGGCGGAACGATTTTTAAAAGTGGGGCTTTGTTTTTCCTTTGGTGGCACGTCGACGTTTAAAAACGCAAAAAAGGTGCAAGAGAGCGTTCGGCTAATACCTGCCCCCTATATTTTATCCGAAACGGATTGCCCGTATCTAACGCCTGAGCCCTTTCGCGGCACTTTCCCCAACGAGCCAAAGCACGTTAGGGAAGTGGTGAAAAAGCTTGCCGAGCTTAAAGATATGACAATCGAAACTATGCAAAAACAAATTTGGGACAACGCCACGCGGCTGTTTCCAAAACTCCATTAAAAGGGGATCGAATTTTATGGAAGAAATGAAAAATCAAAACGTAAATCAAAACAATAACCAAGGCGGTCAAGGCGGCGGTAGACGTAGACGCAGAAAACGCCATAAGAGCGGCAACCATCAAAACGGCGGGCAGGCTATAAACCAAGCGCAGGCGCAAGCCCAGGGGGCGCAATCCGCGCAACAAAACGCGCCTAAGCAAAATCCGCCCAAGCAAAATCAAAACCAAAATCAACAGCCGAAAAAACAAAAACCGCCCAAAAACAACGGCGGCAACAATAACAATCATAACAATAACAACAATAACAACGGCAACAAGCAAAACGACAAGAGCAAGAGAAAGGACACCTATTTATACGCACTCGACGGCAATTTATACGTAAACCTTACCAACAAATGCTCGAACGGTTGCGATTTTTGCGT
>JAZOLI010000105.1:0-8706 GCA_045652965.1 Candidatus Scatosoma sp. | reverse complement strand
TTGATAAGGATGGAAAGCATACCGGCGGGAACTTGATACAAAAGCGTGTTTAGGTCGATTCCCTTGGATTTTTCATTCAAAATCTTATCGTCTTTCAAGCGTTTTTCAACCGTCTTGAAATGCTTAATAATCGGAAGCAATTTATTGATATCGATACCCGTGTCATACGGCGTGCCTTGCAAGGTTGCAACGAGCGGTTCGGTCGCAGGTTGTGACGTGCCGTTACCAAGCGGCGAAAGCGCCGTGTCGACAATGTCTACGCCTGCCAAAATCGCCATAAGGTATACCATATCGCCCGTACCCGTCGTATTGTGGGTATGCAAATGAATCTTCGTCGTGGGTTTTAACGCCGCTTTCAACGCTTACACAAGCTCGTATGCCTTGAACGGCAACAATAAGTTTGCCATGTCTTTCAAACAAATGTTGTCCGCGCCGCGCTCTTCCAAGCTCTTTGCAAGATTTACAAAGTATTCGTTCGTAAACACTTCCTTGCCGTCAACAACCGCACTCGTGTAACAAATGGTCGCTTCGCAAACGCCACCGTATTTTTTGATGGCTTTCATAGACGTTTCCAAGTTTCTCGGATCGTTTAAAGCGTCGAATACACGGATAATACCAACGCCGTTTTCAATCGATTTTGCAACGAATTTTTCCACGACGTCGTCCGCATAATGACGATATCCAAGCAAGTTTTGTCCACGAAGCAACATTTGAATAGGCGTTTTCAAATGCGCTTTGAGCGTTCTCAAACGTTCCCAAGGATCTTCGTTCAAGAAACGCAAGCAAGAGTCGAACGTAGCGCCGCCCCAAGCTTCAATCGAATAATAACCGATATCGTCAAGTTGTCCGAGAACGGGCAACATTTCGTCGATACGCATTCTCGTTGCCGCCTGCGATTGATGCGCGTCGCGCAAAATCGTTTCAGTGAGCATTACTTTTCTGTTGTCAAATTTAAGTTCCATAATAATTTTACCTCATCAATTAAAAGAGTGAAAGCAGGAACCCTGCCGCAATTGCCGAGCCGATAACACCAGCAACGTTGGGTCCCATAGCGTGCATCAACAAGTGGTTGCTAGGATCTTCTTCGCGACCTACGTCTTCGGAAATACGCGCCGCCATAGGCACGGCGGATACGCCTGCACTACCGATCAAAGGATTAATTTTACCGCCCGAGAGCTTGCACATCAAGCGTCCCATCAAAAGGCCACCGATCGTACCAAACGAGAACGCAATCAAGCCAAGCCCGATAATCATAAGCGTTTGCGTTTGCAAGAAGGTTGCGCCATACGCTTTGCAACCTACGGAAATGCCAAGGAAAATGGTAACGGTGTTCATAAGTCCGTTTTGCGCCTGAGAAGAAAGTCTGTCGCATACACCCGATTCTTTCAACAAATTGCCGAGCATTAACATACCAAGCAAAGGAACTGCATCGGGAAGCAAAATGCCCACCACGAGCGTTACTACAATCGGAAATATAATCTTTTCCGTTTTGCTAACCATGCGAAGCGGTTTCATTTTGATCGTTCTTTCCTTTTTAGGAACGATCCATTTCATCAGCGGCTTTTGGATAATCGGAATGAGCGCCATATACGAATACGCCGCAACTGCAATCGCCGAAAGCAAATCATCATAGGTATATTTCGCCAAAGATTGCGTGACGTAAATTGCCGTAGGGCCGTCCGCGCCACCGATAATTGCAATCGAACAAGCCGCAGCAAGGTCAAAACCAAGCGCCGTTGCACCGATAAGCGTCAAGAAGATACCAAATTGCGCTGCCGCACCGATTAACATGCTCTTAGGGTTGGAAATGAGCGGACCGAAATCGGTCATTGCGCCAATCCCAAGGAAGATAAGCGGCGGATAGATTACGTTTTGCACGCCAAAGAACAAATACCAAAGCAAGCCTTGATTTTGCACGTTTTCATAGGTGTGCTCCGCACCTTCTGCATACGTACCCCAAAGCACGTCGTAAGCGCCGGGAAGATTGATCAAGAACATACCGAACGCAATCGGCAACAAAAGCAACGGCTCGAATTTTTTAACGATCGCAAGATAGAACAACACGAACGAAACGAGAATCATCACGTAGTTTTGCCACGTGCCGCTCATAAAGCCCATCTTCTCGAATAAGTTCATAAACATCTCGCCGACGTTCATAAGCAAATTGTTTGCCATAATTAACTCCTATTTTATCTTAGCCAATCACAGCCAAAACGGAATCCGATTCCACGTTTGCGCCCTTTGCAACTTGAAAGCTTACAACGCCATCGCAAGGAGCGGTGATATCGTTATCCATCTTCATTGCTTCAAGCACAAGAATAGGCTCGTCTTTTTTCACCGTTGCGCCTTCCGCAACAAGCAAGTTTTTGATAAGCCCAGGGAACGGGGAAAGCACTTTTTCGCCGTTTGCAGGCGCAGCTTTTGCCGCAGGTGCGGGAGCCGCCGCAGGAGCAGGTGTAGCTACGGGAGCTGCTACGGGAGCAGCAACGGGAGCAGGAGCTGCCACAACGGGCGCCGCAACAACGGGAGCGCTTGCCCCAACTTCTTCAACGCCTACTTGATAAGCTTTTCCATTTACAGTGATAACAAAATTACGCATGATAGTTTCTCCTTAAATTCTCTTAATTCTTTTTACAGTAAATCCACATTTGGGATTGGTTGTTTGATAATAAGCCATAAGTGCCGCAGTGATCACCGCTACCGTTTCTTCATCCACGTCGTCGGAATTTGCAACGGGCGCAACCACTTGCTTGGGTTTCTCTTCCACCTTTTTAGGTTGCGATGCAACATTTGTCGCGGACATAATCTTGCCAACCGCCCAAACGACGGCAATCAAAAGCGCAATCCCTGCGAACACCACCAAAAAGCCGATAAGCGCATAGAGCAATGCCTCAGGCACTTCCACCACTCTGCCACCCGCAGGCACAGTTTTCGCCAATAAATTAAACATAACTACCTCCCCTTATCTTGCAAGCATTTGCAAGGAAGCAATCAAATATTGTTTTACAAATTGGGGTTCGATCACCGCGTCGATATAACCATCTTTCGCCGCATTGATTGGATCGGAATTTTCTTCCGCATATTTCTTTTCAAGCGCTTTCTTATCCGCTTTTTCTTCTCCAAGCTCAATCACCGCGCCTTGCGCGCCGTCAAAGAGTGCAATGCTCGCGTTTGCGAAAGCACAAGTGTAATCAAAGCCAACCGATTTCGCCGCGAACAACGAATAGCCAAGCCCAATTGCCTTTTTATAAACAACTGCAATTTTCGCCGTGTCGATCGTGTCGAGCATATCAAGATATTCTGCTGCTTCTTTCATAACGCGGCTGTTGTTCGTGCACGTTGAAGGACAAATTCCTTTTACGTCGGTAAACGTGATGAAAGGCAAACCGTAGCAGCAAGCAAACTCTGCAAAGTTTTTAATTTTCGCAAGCTTTGCCGCATTCAATTCAACGCCCGTATCTCCGCCGTCGAACACCACCGCCGCAACGGCAATGCCGCCGATACGACCAAGCACCGTTTTCACTTCGGGCTCATAAGAAGCACAAACTTCCACGGGGCTTTCAAAAATCGTCATAAGGGTTGCAGCATCCGTGCTTACGTTCAATGCAGGAACGGCTTGATTGAGCTCCGCATCGATCAAAGGCATAGAGATAAGCTCGCTAACTGCGATAATCGTACCACGCACTTCTTCCAACGAAGCCACTTCAAACGCGGGAATACCCGTTTTGTTAAGCGCTTTCGCGCCGCCAACTTCTTCTTTCTTTAAATTTTTGCCTGCTTTTGCCGACAAAACGAAAGGACTGCTTACCGCCAAAACGCTCTCGTTTGTAAAGAAAGCGAAATCGGCAATCGCGGCAAGCATTGCAGCAGAGCCGTACACTTCGCCGTCTACCACAACGTATTGGGGAACAACGCCTTTAAGTTGCGTGCTTCTCAAAAGCAATTTGCCAAGCCCTTCTAAAACGGTCACCCCTTCGCCAACTTGCACACCGCGCGTGTTTAAAATATACACGACGGGAGTACAGTTTTTCTCAGCCGCGTCAAGACATTTTGCGATCTTGTCGCAGTTTGCCTTGGAAACGCCGCCTTCCAACACCTTGTAGTTCTGCGCAACGACGTAGAACGGATAACCGCTAATCGTCGCAAATCCTGTCACGACGCCTTCGCCTGCGGCTTCTTCTCCATAAAACTCGTTCTTAGAAAAGCTGAATGCAGAAAGTTCAACGAAGCTTTCTTCGTCAACAATCGCATTGATGCGCGCGCGGATTTCTTTGCCCGCTTCCACGATCTTTGCCTTTCTTTCTTGCAGTAGTTGAATTTTGTCCATAATGTATCCTCCAAGAAATTCGGTCGGAAATGTTCTAAAAAATTTTATTTTTTTGCCAACTTTCTACCGATTATCATTATACAAAAAAAATCGCAAAAAAGCAAGCAAATAAAACTAATTCTTTCATTTTTTTCTAAAAAAATCGACAATACTCGCACGCAAAGCTCCGCGCCATTCGCATTATCGTTTTTTATCTATTATATTATTCGTTTTCTTGCTCATTTTATCGACAATTTGCAATTTTTTTATTATATCACAAAGGAAAAACTATGAATTTGCATCACTTTTTTCCTTTTTTTCTGAAACGCTTTGTTATCCAGCCTTGTATTTTATCGATGTTTTTGTAAACAATTAGAAAAGCCGCCAACAAGGCAGAGAAAAAGGCAATCCAAATCGATAACCCCCACCACGTCGTAAACGGAATTAAATCGATTGAATAGCACGTTAAAGATATTTGCAAAAAGCGAGAAAAAATGATCATAAAAGCAAAATAGCGCAACGTCATGGTAGATAAACCTGCCACAAAACATAAAACGTCGTCGGGAAAAACAGGCAAAATAAACATAAGCGTTAAAAGCAAATAATCCTTCCCCTTAATTTTATTTTGCCATTTATTCATGGTTTCTTCGCCAATCATCCATGAAACGGCTGTATTACCAAGTTTTCGCCCAACAAAGAAAGCGGTAAACGAACCAAGCAAAACACCGATTAGGCTATAAACCATCGTTTGGAACGCGCCGAAAAGCGCCACGCCTGCCAGCGTGCTCACCACCGAAGGAATGGGCAAAACAACCACCTGTAAAAATTGCAAAACAGTGTAAACAACGGGCATCCAAGCGCCTTTGCTTTCAAGATATTCCTGCAAGCTGTTTTGGCTTTGTATCACGTTAAAAAAGCCCGTTTGTTGTAAAATAAAAAGAACAACCAACCCAAACAACATCAAGATGAAGCCGCTGAGCGCGCTTTTATACCACACTTCTTTCTTCCTTACAACAAGCCAAACGCAAAGGACAAAAAATGCCGTTAGCAAACCACCTGCAAGCAAGGAAAATAAAAGCCGATTGCTCGCAAGGAAAGCGATTTTCGTGCCATATATACACAAAATCGCAAACACTACGCAAGCAATCGACACTCCTAAAAACGTGATAAGAAGCGGCAACGTTTCGCCGTTTTTCCTTTCGTTATCCACTCTTAAACTCCTTGATACGTTCATCATATACTCATAGTATTGATTATACGATTGTTTTTATTCCACTTCTTCAAGCTCTTCTATCGGCAACGTTTTCCTAAGCTCGGTGATTGCGCCGCGAGCAAGCTCATCGCAACGATTGTTGAGTTCGTTATCGGCATGTCCTGCCACCTTATGAAAAACAACTTCGTGGGTTTTGGTAAGCTCGTACAATTCTTCCCAAAGATCAACGTTTTGCACCGCCTTGCCATCCGCCTTCTTCCAGCCGCCCTTTTTCCAAGCATAAATCCAGCCTTCGTTAAATGCGTTTACAGTGTATGCAGAATCGCTATACACGTCCACTTTACAAGGATATTTCAAACGCTTCAACCCAACGATCACCGCCATAACTTCCATGCGGTTGTTCGTCGTTTGCGCTTCGCTACCGCTATATTCCAGCTTATGCTCGCCGTATAAAAGAACACCTGCATAACCGCCGAGTCCGGGATTGCCCGAGCAAGCGCCGTCCGTGTAGAGCGTGACCGTTTTTTTCATACCAACCTCAAAAAAATAAGATTATACGCCCCGAAAGCAAGCCTTGCTTTCGGGGCGCGTCTATCTTGGCAGGGGCTATAAGACTTGAACTCATCTCTTTGGTTTTGGAGACCAAGGCACAACCTCTATACCAAACCCCTAACAACGTAGCTATTATATAACAAAAAAAAACATTTGTCAAATATTTTTATGCAAAAAAGGCAAGGTTTTTTGAAAATCCTTGCCCTTTTGTAAAATCAATCGTTATCGCAACGTTCCAAAGAAAGGATAAACGGATTTTCCGCCATGATCTCGTTTAAGCGAGAAGAAGAAAATTCCTTATCCGTCGTAAGCGTGGCTCTATAAACAACCTTATCGTCTTCTCTTTTAATGACAAGTTTGTTAAATCGGTCGGTAGCGAAAAGTTGTTTAATTTTTAAATTCTCATCGCTTGTTTGCACAAATTCAATCTTCACCGAATAATATCTTTTAGAACGGAACACACGATAGTTTAAATGAAAAACACATTGTGCTAAAATCAAGAGCACCGTTGCACCAAGCGCCACCAAATATAAACCGCCACCGCAAGCCATGCCCACACCCGCCGTCGCCCAAACTCCTGCCGCCGTCGTCAAACCTTTCACTTCGTGTTGTTTATAAACGATCATGCCTGCGCCGAGAAAACCTACGCCCGATACGATTTGTGCCGCAACACGAGCGGAATCTGCGTCGCTTCCAAACGCATATTTTGAAATGACCATCATAAGCGCTGCACCGAAACACACAATCGTGTGCGTGCGGATCCCTGCTTCCTTAAAGCGAAGTTTTCTTTCAAACCCAATGGCAAAACCAAGCAAAACAGATAAAAGCAAATCGGGCATCATCCAAAGTTGACGAATGATTTCTTGCATTTCCCACATCTCCCAAAACATTACAAAAACTCCTTTTGTTTTATTCTTTTAAACAAGCGGCAACAACTCTTTTACGTTTTCTAAAACGTAGGTGGGCGTTTCTTCGCCTTTCGCCGTTTTTATATCTTCCATCGTCGCCTCGCCGCTTAACACGCACACGGTATCCACCCCTGCGCGCACGCCCGTGGCGATATCGGTATACAATCGATCGCCAACGACAAGCGTTTTATCGCGCTCATAGCCAAATTTTTCTCGCACCGTATCCACCATGGTTGGTTGCGGCTTTCCGATATAAATCGGGCGTTTGCCCGTTGCACGCCAAATCCCTTCGCACATAGAGCCACAATCGGGAACAGCGCCAAACGAGACGGGACAAACCCAATCGGGATTGGTTGCATAATAAGGCACATTGAGCTTTGTCAAGACTTCACAAGTCGTACGCAATTTTTTGCCGGTGATTTCAGGATCAAACGCCACCAAAACCGCTTTAACGTTTTCATTAAATTTTTGCGTGATTTTCAGCTTGTTTGCCTTTAATTCCTTGATAAACGATTTTGTGCCTTGCGCATAGATAAGTTCGCCTGAAAACTTCTCGCGCATAAGCGCAATTGAAGCCTGCGTTGACGTGAAAAAATTTTCTTGCCTTACGCCACAAATCCCCATTTTCCGAAGCTTTAACACGTAATCCTTGATAGATTTAGAAGGATTGTTGGTGATAAACACATATTTACCGCCATTTTTTTCAATTTTATCAAGCAACTCTATCACGCCGTCAAACAGCTCGTTCTCACGATAAATTGTTCCGTCCATATCAAACAAAAACAACTTTTTATTGTTTAAATTTACCTTTTTTTCAAAAACGTCTTGCATTCCTTTCTCCTTAAATGCTTCTTCTCTCAATCGTTTTACTTTTTATATTCAAACAAACGATACAATTTTTTAGAAAAGCCGCCTGCGTAAAGTTTCCCAAAAATTAGCTTCTCCACGCCCTTTAATTGCTTAACGTATTTTACAGGAACAATAGCGTGTTCCTGCATAAAAGAAAACTCGTCGTTTTCTAGCGTTTTTGGATCGTCTATGCCGTAAACCATGCTAACACCCACGTCCTTTATGGGATTTCTACGTTTCGACATTTTAGCCGCAAAACAGGTGTAGCAATCGACCAAAAGCGCCACTTCTTTAAAACGAGCACACAGATTGTTTCGTAACGCTTGCATTTCGAGCGGTGTTAGATACATGCTCACGCCTTCCATAACGACGATGGCACGATTGTTTTCTTCAATACTTTCAAGCCACTTATCATCTCGCACGTCGGCTGAAATCATTTGATAATTTTCCGAGCTAGAATAATAGCGTTTTCTCTCTTCAATCACTTCAGCGAAATCAACGTCGTACCATTTACGATTGCTTTCGCCCACCCTTAACACGCGGCTATCCATTCCACAACCGATATGAATAACCACGGCATTTGGCGTATTTTGCATTTGCTCTTTCACCCATTCGTCAAACACCGCCGAGCGAGCACCCAAATAATAAGCAAGCCATTTCGATTTTGATTTTCCTTTGAGTGGAAAGGCTTCTTTCTCCCAAACTTCTTCCGCTTTCTCATCGTGTAAAAACACACCTTTCTTGCTCACGTAAGCTTTTGCAAATAAAGGAATGTATAAAGTTTTGTTTACGTTGTTCATATTGCTTTTCATTTTATTCCTTGAATTGATAGCGATACAATTCCGCGTACAATCCGCCTTTTGCAACAAGCTCTTCAT
>JAZOLI010000104.1:0-5802 GCA_045652965.1 Candidatus Scatosoma sp. | reverse complement strand
TTTTCCGTTTCCGCGATATGCAGTTGCTTCAAACCAAGCGAAGAGATATATTGCGGCAACGTGTTGGTGATTTCGTCAGGGGGGAACGCTACGCCCACGTTTTCAAAAGACGAATCATAAACGGCAAAGCCAACGAACGTGGGCGCAAGGAAACCCGCTTTGCGAACAAATCCAAGCGTTGCGCCCGTTTTTGTATCAACAAAGGGGAAGTTTGCCTGCGAGAACATTCTGGAAATTTGTCTTGCTCTATCGGGACGGAAGTTGAAGCAAATGATGCTATCATTCTTGCCAATCAAAGCCACGGGCTTGCCGTTTTCCGTCAAGTTGGTGGGCAAAATAAATTCATCCGTCACGCCGTTTTCATAGGAAGCTTTCGCCGCGTCTTCCGCCGAGCCTTCAAATTGCACACCCGTGCCGAGCGTGAGCATATCGTAAGCCTTTTCTTCGCGATCCCAGTTGTTATCGCGATCCATTGCATAGTATCTTCCTGCAACGGAAGCAATTTTACCAAACGCAAGCTCGTCAAGCTTGGTTTGAAGTTCTTTCAAGAAATCCGCGCCCGAAGTGGGAGCAACGTCGCGCCCGTCGGTGAATGCGTGGATATACACGTTGTCAAGCCCTTCTTTTTTCGCCATTTCCACAAGCGCGTAAAGGTGTTCGGTGTGGCTATGCACGCCGCCCGTTGAAACGAGCCCGAAAAGGTGCAATTTTTTGCCATTTTCTTTCGCCACTTTCATAGCGCGAAGAAGCTCAGTGTTTTTAAAGAACTCGCCATTTCGGATATCCTTGGTGATTTTCGTCAAATCCTGGTAAACAATTCTACCTGCGCCGATATTCAAATGCCCAACTTCACTGTTTCCCATTTGTCCATCGGGAAGCCCAACCGACATACCGCTTGCGCCAAGCTGCGCCGAAGGATATTTTTGCATAAGCTCGCTTACATATTTGCTCCCGTCGGCTACGATGGCGTTTCCGTTTTTGTCGGGGTTCAAACCATAGCCGTCCATGATAATAATAGCATACGGAATTTTTTTATTCATAATTTATTTCTCCTTTATATCAAAACGTAGGGGCAAGGCGTGCTTCAACGCATACCTGCCCCCTTGTTTTTCAAAAATCAGCTTTACTTATCAAAGTTAACGATAGCCGCGAAGTCGGGAGCTTTCAAGGAAGCGCCACCGATCAAACCGCCGTCGATTTCTTCCATTGCCATAAGCTCTTTGCAGTTGCCTGCGTTCATGCTACCACCATATTGAATGCGTACTTTCGCCGCACATTTCGGGCAGAAGAGTTCGCCGATGGTTTTGCGGATAAACGCGATGGTTTCGTTCGCTTGTTCCGCCGTTGCGGTTTTACCTGTACCGATCGCCCAAACGGGTTCGTAAGCGATGACAACGCTTTCAAGATCTTCCACGTCTTTCAAACCAACTTTAATTTGTTCATAAAGCACGGCTTCCGTTTTGCCCGTTTCTCTTTCTTCCAAAGATTCGCCCACGCAAACGATAGGGGTAAGCCCAGCCTTGAGTGCGGTAAGGGTGCGCTTGTTTACCGTTTCGTCCGTTTCGCCGAAATATTGACGGCGTTCGCTGTGTCCGATGATAACGTATTTCACGCCATATTCAAGAAGCATCGCCGCGGAAATTTCGCCCGTGTAGGCGCCTTTTTCAGCGAAGTGTACGTTTTCAGCACCAAGGCCGATGTTCGTGCCTTTAAGCGCTTCGCTCACAGCGGGGATGTCGATTGCGGGAACGCAAACGACGACGTCGCAATTAGCTTCTTTCACAAGGGGAGCGATCGCGTTTACGAGTGCCACGCCTTCCGAAGCGGTGTTGTTCATTTTCCAGTTGCCTGCAATAATAGGTCTACGCATAGTTCAAATTTCTCCAAAGTAATTTTAATATTTTAATAGTTTGTTTTTTATTTGCACGGGGTTAAATGTTATCGTTCAAGCACGCGATACCGGGAAGCACTTTACCTTCGAAAAGTTCAAGGGAAGCGCCGCCGCCCGTCGAGATGTGGCTCATCTTATCCGCATAGCCAAGCACTTGCACAGCCGCTGCACTGTCGCCGCCGCCGATAATCGTGGTAGCCTTGCCGTAAACGCTTGCAAGAGCCTCAGCCACTGCTTTCGTGCCTTCTGCAAGAACGGGGTTTTCGAACACGCCCATAGGGCCGTTCCAAATCACCGATTTAGCGCTTGCAACCACTTCCGCGAACAACGCTTTAGTTTTAGGTCCAATGTCAAGACCCATCATATCGTCGGGGATAGCGTTGGATGCGAACACTTGCGTTTCAATAGGCGCGTCGATGGGGTTGGGGAACGCTTTTGCTGCAACGGTATCCACGGGAAGAACGAGCTTTTTGCCAAGTTTTTCCGCTTTAGCCATCATTTCTTTGCAATAATCGATCTTTTCTTCGTCTACGAGCGACGTACCGATGTTGCCACCTTGTGCTTTAATGAAGGTGTAAGCCATACCGCCGCCGATCACGAGCGTATCGCATTTTTCAAGCAAGTTAGAGATAACGTTAAGCTTGTCCGCAACCTTTGCGCCGCCAAGGATCGCAACGAAAGGTCTTTCGGGATTTTCAAGGGTATCCGCCATCACGGAAAGTTCTTTTTCAATCAAGAAGCCGCAAGCCGCCGTTTTCACCAAGCCTTCTTCCACGATACCCGCGGTCGAAGCGTGGGAGCGGTGTGCCGTACCGAACGCGTCGTTTACGTACACTTCCGCAAAGCTAGCAAGAGCTTCCATAAATTCAGGCGCTTTCTTTTCTTCGCCCTTATGGAAACGCAAGTTTTCAAGCAAAACGCATTCGCCTGCTTTGCAAGCGGCAACCTTTGCTTTTGCATCTTCGCCAACCACGTCGGTTGCGAACGTCACTTTTCCACCGAGCAATTCGTTAAGACGAGCCGCCACGGGCGCAAGGGTAAGTTTTTTCACGTCTTTTTTCGCTTTTTCAAGCGCTTCTTCGGTTGCAGCCGCTTGTTCATTTTCAGGAAGAGCAGCGATCTTCGCCTTTTCTTTTTTATTGAGTTCAAGCTTGCTATCAAACACGTTGTGGGGCTTGCCCATATGCGAGCAAAGCACAACTTTCGCGCCCTGTTCCATCAAATATTGAATGGTGGGAAGCGCGCCGATAATACGGTTCTCGTCGGTGATAACACCGTCTTTCATAGGCACGTTGAAATCGCATCTAACGAGCACTTTTTTGCCCTTAACTTCAACGTCTTTCACAGTCTTTTTGTTCATAGTGGAAAAATCTCCTTAATTTGTTATTTTTTTCGTTCCTATATATAATACCCTTTTTTTTCACATTTGTCAACTTTTTCTAAAAATAATACGAAAAAAGTTTTTGAAACCTTGACGAAAAGTGCAAGTTGTGGTATAATATTTCGAGAAAAAGCATAAGGCGGTATAAACGAATGAGTAGAGCGGACGAAATTTTTGCAAAAAACATGCAAGATATCATGGATAACGGTTTTTGGGACACCCATCTTGACGTGCGTCCCAAGTGGGAAGACGGCGCGCCTGCGCACACCGTGAAAAAATTCGGGATTGTCAATCGCTATAATTTGCAAGAAGAATTTCCCATTTTAACCATTCGCCGCACGGCGTTCAAATCGTGCGTGGACGAGCTTCTTTGGATTTGGCAAAAGAAGAGCAACAACATTCACGATTTAAATTCGCACATTTGGGACAGTTGGGCGGATGAAAGCGGCTCGATCGGGAAAGCTTACGGCTATCAGCTGGGCGTAAAGCACAAGTATAAAGAAGGGGAATTCGACCAAGTCGATCGCGTTTTGTTCGATTTAAAGAACAATCCTGCAAGCCGCCGCATCATGACAAACATTTACAACTTCCAAGATTTGCACGAAATGAATTTGTACCCTTGCGCCTATTCAATGACGTTTAACGTCACGGGTGACACGCTGAACGGCATTTTAAACCAGCGCTCCAATGATATGCTCACGGCAAACAATTGGAACGTGGTGCAATATGCAGTGCTTTTGATTATGCTCGCGCAAGTTTCAGGGTTAAAGGCAGGCGAGCTCGTGCACGTCATTGCCGACGCGCATATCTACGATCGCCACATTCCGCTTGTTAAGGAAGTGCTTTCTAAGCCCCGCCACGCCGCGCCTAAGCTTATCGTGGACACGAGCATCACCAATTTCTACGATTTCACGGTAGATAGCTTCCAGCTCGTGGACTATGAATATGAGAAATTAGAAACAAAAATCCCCGTAGCGATTTAATGGAGAGAAAAATGATTAGAGCAATCGTACACGCCGACAAAGAATGGGGTATAGGAAAAAATGGTGATATGATGTTTTCCCTACCCAAGGATATGAAATTTTTCCGTGAAACGACGAGCGGAAACGTCGTGGTGATGGGTGGGAACACCCTGCGCTCTTTCCCTGGACAAAAGCCCTTAAAAAACCGCGTAAATATCGTGCTTTCAAGGGGGCAGGTACGAGATGATTGCATCATCGTGCGTTCGTTCGATGAACTAAAAAAAGAGATGAAAGCGCGTGAAAATCAAGAAATTTACGTGATTGGCGGCGGCGAAATTTATAAAGAACTTTTGCCCTATTGCCACGAAGCGCTTGTGACAAAAGTGGAAGCAAAAGGCAACGCCGACACCTTCTTTCCCAACCTTGACGAAGATAAAAATTTCGTTTGCATTTACGAGAGCGAACCCATCGACGACAACGGCAACGTGATAAGATTTACCACGTACCAAAATACCAACGTAAAGAGTTTTTAAGGAGATAGATTAAAAAGTGATTAGAGAAGATTTAAGAAACGTGGCGATTATCGCGCACGTTGATCACGGCAAAACGACGCTCGTGAACGAAATGCTTGCCCAAGGCGGCGTATTCCGTGAAAATCAGCAAGTGCAAGATCGCGTGATGGACTCGGGCGATTTGGAAAAAGAACGCGGGATTACCATCCTTGCAAAAAACACGTCGGCGCATTATAACGGCGTGAAGATCAACATCATCGACACCCCTGGCCACGCCGATTTCTCAGGCGAAGTGGAACGCGTTTTGAAGATGGTAAACGGCGCGTTGATTTTGGTGGATTCAGCGGAAGGTCCGCTTCCCCAAACCCGTTTCGTTATGCAAAAGGCGCTTGCGCTCGGCTTAAAAATAATTATCGTTATCAACAAAGTCGATCGTCCCGATGCGCGTATCGCGGAAGTAGTGGAAGAAATGCAACTTCTCATGATGGAGCTTGACGCAACGGATGAACAGCTTGAAAGCCCCATTGTATATTGCTGTGGACGTCAAGGCACGGCTTCCCTTTCGCCCGACAAGCAGGAAGAAAATTTAACCCCCCTGTTTGAAACGATTTTAAACACCATTCCGCCTATGGATATGGACGTAGACGGGGCAGGTCAGCTTCTCGTTTCGTGCATCGATTATAACGAGTTTGTGGGCCGTATCGGTATCGGTCGTATCGAGCGTGGCACGATTCGCGCGAACGAGCCCGTTTCCTTGTGCAATTTCAACGAGCCGAAAGTGCGTACGAATTGTAAAATTGCCAACCTTTATCAAATCGAAGGCTTGGAAAGGGTTTCGGTTGCCGAAGCGAAAGCAGGCGACATCGTTGTCTTTTCGGGCATCGACGGCTTGAATATCGGCGACACCGTATGCGAGCCGGGCAAGGTTGGGCCCGTTGAATTTGTTAAAATTGAAGACCCGACGGTGGAAATGGCCTTCTCCGTCAACGACAGTCCGTTTGGAGGCAAAGAAGGTAAATTCGTCACGGCACGTCAAAACCGCGATAGACTTTATAA
>JAZOLI010000103.1:0-11233 GCA_045652965.1 Candidatus Scatosoma sp. | reverse complement strand
CTCATGCAAGCACTTCCGATATATAAGCTTCAATTTCCCCACAATTCACGCCGTATTCTCTTTGCAATTCACCAACGCCGCCTTGTGGAATAAATTCGTCACGATACGCAAAATTTTTCACTTTGCAATCCTTCCCAAGTCGCATAATTTGACAATCGAGCATTGCCCCCAAGCCACCCAAGAACACGTTGTCTTCAATCGTGACAATATATTCGCTTTGTAAACCACGCAAAAATTCTATATCAAGCGGTTTAACAAAACGAGCGTTTACCACGTCGAAGCTCTTGCCTTGTTTTTCAAGGTTTTTCAATGCTTTCATAGCAATAATCAAGCTTCTTTCTCCGCTGGCAACCACGGTAAGCGTTGCCTGCTTTTCTGCACTCGATCTGTGCAAATATTCCCACTTGCCCACTTGAATAGGCTCGCCTGTGCTTTCAAACAACACTTTCCCTGCACGGGGATAGCGAATGGCAAGCGGATGTGGATAGCTCGCACTAAATGCAAGCAATTTTTTAAAATCTTCCGTATCTTTGGGCACGGCAATCGTTAAATTAGGGATAAGTGATAAATAGGAAAGATCGAAAACCCCTTGATGCGTTTCGCCATCCGCACCCGAAATCCCCGCGCGATCGATACAAAAAGTAACCGCCGTGTCTTGCGCGCAAACGTCGTGTATAATCTCGTCAAAAGCGCGTTGTAAGAATGTGGAATAGATTGCGTAGTAAGGTTTAAGTCCCCCTGCCGCCATAGAAGCGCAAAGCACGGATGCATTTTCTTCGCAAATCCCCACGTCGAACGCGCGCGCGGGATAGTTTTTAAAAAACTCGGAAAGTCCCAGCGCTTCTTTCATTGCCGCGGAAACGACGGTGATTTTGTCGTTTTCTTTTGCTAAGGTACAAAGCGTTTCTCCCAACACTTCGGAATACTCCTTGTCCTTAGGCGAGCCAACGGGCGGAACGCCGTGCGTGTTCGTCGGATGTTCTTCGCTAAATTCGTAGCCCTTTCCCTTTTTCGTTGCGATATGAAGCAACACCGACTGCGTTTTCAAAAGCTCTTTCGCTTCCATGAGCGCATCCACCATTTCTTCCACGTCGTTGCCGTTTTTCACGCCGAGATAGGTCAAACCAAAGCTTTCCAAAAGCTTCACTTTCTCATCTCTGCCGCTTTGTTTGAGTTGAGAAAGTATTTCATGCATACCTCCAACGGTGGGCGAAATAGACATATCGTTATCGTTGAGTATGATTAAAATGTTCGTGTTTAAAATTTTCAAACTGCACAAAGCTTCATAAACGAGTCCGTTATTAAAAGAGCCGTCACCGATATAGGCAATCACCGCGTGATTACTTCCTAACAAATCTCGTGCTTTTGCAAGCCCGAGCGCCGCGGAAACGGACGTGCCGGCATGTCCCGTGTCGTAGCTATCGTAAACGCTTTCATTGCGCTTGGGAAAGCCGGAAATTCCGCCTGCCTTTCTAAGAGTAGAAAAACGTTCCAAACGCCCACTTAAAAGCTTATACGCATAGCATTGATGCCCCACGTCGAAAACAACCTTATCTTTCGGAAAATCAAAAACGTAAAAAAGCGCAACGGTCGATTCCACCGCGCCAAGGTTGGATGCAAGGTGTCCGCCACATTGCATCACCGTTTCATAAATGACGTGTCGAATCTCGTCACACAAAACGTTTAACTCTGCTTTTGAACGTTTTTTAACCGATTCCGGTTGTAAAGTTTTCAACATAATTTTGCTCTCTCTATCCAATTATTTGCTGCGATTCAACACGTAATCGATGAGTCCACTTAAAAAGGAAACGTCGCCATCGATCACTTCCAATACGGCATGACAATCTTTCGCGCACATATCCGCGGCAATTTTCGCCACTTCCAAGCCAAATAATTTCACGCACGTAAGTTTATTTTCCGCTACGTCCTTACCGATCGTTTTTCCAAGATTTTCAAAGTCGCCCGTCACGTCGAGAATGTCGTCGGTGATTTGGAACAACCTACCGATCAACCTTCCAAAACGTTCGAACGGCAAATAATTCTTATTTTCGCTAAGTAAGCTTGCAATCATAACAGGCGCTAACAACAGTTTACCCGTTTTATGCTCGTAAATATACTCTAAATCCTTTTCCGTTGCTTGCTTTCCGCTCTCTGAAAAGCAAAGATCGGCAGATTGACCTGCAATCATACCGTAAGCTCCTGCGCATTCGTTCAAAAACTGCGAAGCGAGCACTTGTTTTTCGCCTTTTAAACACTCGTTAAAGCAAATGGCATAGGCTTCATTTAAAAGCGCGTCTCCCGCCAAAATCGCATTCGCTTCCCCAAACGCCTTATGATTAGAAGGCTTTCCGCGACGGAAATCGTCGTTATCCATCGCAGGAAGATCGTCGTGCACAAGCGAATAGGTGTGGATCATTTCAAGCGCCAAAGCAAAAGGCAACGCGTCCTCAACCGGCACGGATAATATCTCCGCGCAAGCCAATAAAAGCACGGGACGAATGCGTTTCCCACCATTTTGCAGGCTATATTTCATGCTTTCCCCTAAAATCTCGGGGTTGGTGCTCAATTTTCCCACGTATTCGTTCAAATAATTTTCAAAAGTCGAAAGATAGCTTTCGTAACGAAGATTAAAATCGGTCAATCTCTTTTACTCCTTCAACGTTGCAAGATAGGTGTTATACATAAGCATAGTGATCGTCATAGGACCTACGCCACCGGGAACGGGCGTGATGCACGACGTTTTTTCTTTCACGCTTTCAAAATCAACATCGCCGCAAAGCTTTCCGTTCTCGTCGCGGTTAATCCCCACGTCTACCACCACCGCGCCTTCTTTTACCATATCCGCGGTGACGAATTTCGCCTTTCCTATCGCGGAAACCAAAATGTCCGCGTTTTTACAAATTTCTTTTAAGTTTTGCGTTTTACTGTGGCAAATGGTGACCGTTGCATTCGCGTTTAAAAGCAACATTGCCATGGGTTTGCCCACCGTATCACTACGACCAAGCACCACCGCGTTTTTGCCTGCAATCTGAACCCCTTCGTGTTCGAGAATTTTCATCACACCAAGCGGAGTGCAAGCAACCATGCGTTCTTTATGTAAAACCAAAAGCCCTAAATTTTCCGCCGAAAAACCATCTACGTCCTTTTCAAAAGGAATGTGCGACATTGCCGATTCGGCATTTAAACCCTTGGGGAGCGGCAATTGCAACAATATTCCGTTGACATCAGGATTTGCGGCAAGCTCATCCAAAACGTCTTCCAATTCCTTTTGCGTTGCCGTTTCGGACAATTCATAGCAAAAAGAACGAATGCCAAGTTCTCCACACGCCTTAATTTTATTGCGCACGTAGATTTGCGAAGCAGGATCGTTTCCCACGATCACGACCGCAAGCCCTGGCGCTTTGTTAAGCGCGCCGATCTTTTGTTTTAACTCTTCGCGTAGCTTGGTTGCAAGCGCTTTTCCGTCAACGATCTTCATTCGTTTCTTCCACCTTTGTGTTGATAACGCCGGAAAGCACGCCGTTTACAAAATCGGCGCTTCTTTCCGTGGAATATTTTCTCGCGAGTCCCGTTGCTTCGGAAACGGAAACGACGGGCGGAATTTCGTCGAAATATTTAATTTCCGCCATCGCGATAAGTAAAATACTTTTATCCGTCGGGTTGATTCGGTTTTCCATATAGTGATGACAAGCATTTTCAATGCCTTCAATCAACTCCGCGCGGTGCTGCTCCACCGTTGCAATGAGCGCATCGGCAAAGGCAAGATCTTCTTCCTTTTCCAATTTAAATTGCTTATAAACCTTTCTTTTTAAAGCGTCGATAAAATCCGTGTTAAATTGTTGCGCAAAAATGATGTTTAACGCCGCTTCTCTTGCCGCATTTCTCATAAAAATCTCCGTATGTATTGTTGTATAATACGGCGAAAACCCCTCGCTTTACGAAGGGTATCCGCCGATTGATTTTTCAGTTTTCTTCGCTTTGTTTCTCTTCTTCCTTTTCAACAGGTTCCAAAATGGGCGCATCGTCAAAGACTACGTCTTGAATGTGTACGTCAACCGACACCACTTTATAGCGCGTCATATTTTCCACGCTTTGCTTAATCGATTGTTGAATCCTATAAGCAAGCTCGGGCACGTTGTGACCGTATTTAACAACAACGGAAACGTCCGCATAAATCCCGTCCTTTTCAAGGTACAAAGAAATGCCACCTTTTTTGCCTTGCAAAGGCAACGCGCCTTCCACTTCCGCAACGGCAAGCGCCACGATGTTGTGAACAATGCCTGCGTTGTAAACGACCTTTCCACTTTGATTATCTTTGGAATTTAATCTGATGTTAAGCATTCAAAAAGATCTCCTTATTTTCTCTCCATTCTATTATAGCACATCTTTTTGAATATTTCTACTGTTTTAACGATATTTTTCCGCTTTTTTTAGCTTTCCGCATAAACGGGCATGATGATAATGTTTCCAGCTACGATCCCCGTCTCGTTTTTCATCATGTTATAGATGGAAAGTGCCGTGTCATAATTGAGTTCCGACGAGTTAATAAACACGTTTACGTTGTCCGAATCGGTCGATACAGCCACCACCGCATCGGAAAAACCAAGCGATTTCACCATGTTTTCCAAGATGAGCTCTTGTTCCATAGCCGCCACGATTTCCATCTTCATTTCCGTTGCCGCTTCATATTTTTCGTCCCCTACTTCGTAAAGCGCAATCACGCTATCAAGTTGCACAAGCTCTTCGTTGCGCGTAGACGTACGTTCCGAACGATAGGTCGTGAAATAATTTGCCGCCGTAACGTTTCCGTTCGTCGACGCAGCTTCCGTTTCGTTTGCAAGCACAAAATTGAACACCGCCGTTGCCGCAAGCAACGCCACCAAAGACGACATAACCACAATTTTCTTTTTGTTTGACATAATTTATCTCCTTTTTATACTTTTTTTAAATAAATTTTCACCGCTTTTTCTTCCGTTCCAAGCGCCGCGGCAACCGCTTCGCGTATATTCATCATCACCTGCAAATCCTTTGCGCCTTCGCAAACGACAACTACGCTTTGAACACCATCTTCTGTTTCGCAGATCATCACATCCGCTTCCCCAACCCCCTCAATTTGCTCTAACAAACGGCTAACTTTGCGCTCGCTTTCACTTGTCGAAGCAACACTCGTAGCACCGCTTTCATCCGTATAAAATATCTTCCACGCCGCAAAAATCAAAACGAAAGCCAAAATGGAAAGAATTAAAACATCCTTTATTCGCCCATTGATAAGCTTTGCCCCTTTCATGCGTGCGTCCTGATCTTCTCCTATCTTATTCAATCATCACCTCGCTACAATAGTTTTTCGTTAGGTATTCCCACATTTGCATCTTCTTCTCCCCGTTTTCCGTTTTCACCTTTATTTTCGTGATTTTGACTTCACCTAATTGATACGTCCACCCTAATTCCACGCTCGTTTTCACGGAAAATTTTTCTTCAAGCTCCCTTTCCAGCGCTTGCTTTGTGGCGCGTATCCGCATTTCACTGTAATACTTTATGAAATCCTCGTCCGTTTCTATGACTGTTTGCAAAAAAATTGTTTCCGTTTGCTCGCTTTTTTCGTCAGATTTCCCCGAATGTAGATAGCTTGGTATTGGCGCAACAATCGCTAATAGACAAGCGGATTTTGCTATCGCCTTGATAAGCCCCGACGTTTTACCATCGGGCGTAATCGCCGTTAAAAGCGCCGCAAGCAACACCGTTCCCATCACGCTTAATAAATATCCGCTCAAAACAATGCCTCCGAAGATAAAACTATCAAAACGATGGTGATAAAATATAGAAACGCCGTAAACAAAAGCCCTGCCGTGCAATAATTTAAGTTATCCGCAGTTTCTCCAAGAAAATCGGAGATACGGCTATCCCCGTAAGGCTGTGTGATCGCGGCGGTAAACCGCAACATAACGTTGACGGAAATAAGCATAACGAGCGGTTCAAATAACACGCAAACCATCAAAAAAATACTCATGCTTCCTAGCGAATTTTTTATCAAAATGCTACCTGCAACAGCAAGATCAAACCCACCCGATAAAAAACCGCCAACAATGGGAACCCCGCTTCCTATCGCATATTTCGCCGCGCGCCGCACAACGCCGTCGTAGGTTGCCGCCGTCAAGCCTTGCAAGGTAAAAAACAAGCCGAACACGGACACGCAAACACCAATTATCCATTTGTTAATGCTCTTAAAAAAGGCGGAAAATTTACTGATTTTTAATTCTTTCGTCAAATTCCCCGCCATTGAAAAAGCAACGATGGTAACCGTCAAGGGAAAAACAACGGATGAAATCAAAGATACGATCGTGTTTGAGAAAAACGCCACCGCAGGTCGACACATCGCCACCATTGTCGCCCCACCGCTCGCCGCCATCATGGTTAGAAGCAACGGATACACAATTTGCATTTGTTTTTGCATTTGCCCAACGCTTGCAAAGGCATTTTCAAAACAATCAATCAAAACTCCAACGAGCGGTATAAGCGACGCCGCGTAGCTGATTAAAAAAATCATATTCGCCGACGTAGCCGATGCCGTACCGCTTTTTAACGTGGATATTAGCCCCGAAAGCAAGGCAATCGCCGCTATACACGCAAACGCAGGCAACAAATCCCGCACGTTTGCAAACAAAATGCTTACTATCTCGCTTGCAAGATTGCCATAATCAAAGTCTTTTCCGTTGATATAATCGATAAGCCTTTCTACAACGCTTTCCCCTGATAGCGCACCGAGAGAATCCACGTATTTTTGCAAAGCTTGCAAATCGAGTTCCCCGATTAACTCTAAAACGCTTTCCCCAAGCAACTCTTCCGCTTCCGCACTCGCGTCATTCGCCTTGGCGGATACGTTTTGCATGACACACGGAACGCATAAATGTATAAGAAAGCATAGCCCGACGAACATCCAAAAAATCCTTTTTTTCATACGAGTTTTAAAAATCCTTGCACAAGCGTGAGCAAGCTTTCAATCACGGGCAACGAAAGCATTACGATTGCAATTTTCCCTGCAAGCACAACCTTGTCCGCCACGGCGTTGCTGCCAAAATCGTTTAATATCCCTGCCGCAAATTCGGTGATATACCCTACGCCGACAATTTTTAAAAGTATCTTCAAAAGTCCGTTCTCAACACCCGTCATTTGCGAAATCGTCACAAAAATGCTTAACGTGTTTTGCAGGGCGTCCACAAGAAAAAGCAGAATAACGATCACGCCCGTAACCGTTACAGCAAAAGACAATTCAGGTTTTGTGCTCTTTAAAAGCAGAGATGAGATTGCCGTGATGAACGCAACGCCTATGATCTTGAATATATCCATTTTTGCCTCACCACGTCAGCCCAAAAATTGTTTTGATTTCTTCAAACAAATCGCCTATCATTCCCACAACAACTGCCAAAACAATCACAAGCCCTACAATGCTCACAAGCGTTGCGATATCGTCACGATCTGATTTTTTGAGTATTTGGCAAATCACCGTTATGATAATCCCAATCGCCGCCATTTTAAAAAGTACGCTTATATCCATAACCCACGCACGCCACCTTTTATATCATCAATATCAATATTAATAAACCGCATAAAAATCCAAGTTTTATGTATAAATCTCCATATTTTTTATATTCACTTTCCGCTTCAGCATAGACCTTTACAAGCCGTTCTTTTGCCGCGGAAAAGTAGGTTTTTTGCGAAGCGCTATCCCCTTTTCCCAACATTTTAAAATAGTCTTCCATCAGGGCTTTATCTTCGCTTTTTAAAAATTCGCAATCGGCAAAGGTCATCGGTCTATGCTCGCTTTGCGAAAGTTCCTCTATCTCCGCAAAAAAGTTTTGTAGAAAAATTTGAAATTCGCCCTTATAAACGTATTTTGAAACAAACTCCCCAAGCGGTCGGCGATAATAGGAAACTTCGCTTAAAAATCGTTCGTTAAACTCTTTTAACTGCGCAAAGAAAAGCTTGCGTTTTCGATATTTTTTCGCAAAAATATACCCGCAATAGCTCCCAAATGAAACAATCGCAATGCCTAAAAGAAGCTTTATCATTTAACCCGTTTCCCGTCCTTTTTCGTCGTAAATCCCCTTGATTTTGCCAATCTCCATCTCATCTAAAACAACGTATCGTTCAAAAAGTCCAAAAAACGGCGGTTGTACGTGCGAGATGTTTGAAAAATGCGCCGAAGCGACCACTTTTATCCCTGCGGCAATCGCTTTTTCTATAGCGGCGCAATCCGCCTTTGAAAGCTCGTCCGTGATCATGATGTCAGGGCGCATCGCCCGTATCCCTGCTTCAAACGCCGTTGCTTTATCCACAAATTTGAGCACGTCACACGTTTCACCCGTATTCCCTGCGGAAATTTCCCCACGCTCATCGCAAATAAGAACGTTCTTTCTCGTTTTTTCGCTTAAAATCCTGCTTAAATCCCTTAAAATCGTCGTTTTTCCAAGCCCGGGCGGCGACACGATTAAAATGTTTCTAATTTCACCATCCATACAAGAGCGATAAATCTCCGTACCGCACCCAACCACTTCGTGCGGCACGCGTATACACAGAGAAGAAAAATTACGAACCGCAAGCGGTTGCCCCTTATCGAGCACGTATTCTCCCGCCAAACCAACCCTTTCTCCGTGGATTGCTGTGATATACCCACGCTTGATTTGTTCTTCCACCGAATACACCGAATATTGCCCTGCGCGAAAAACGCAATTTGCTATCTCTTCCATATCACACCGCACGGCGTTTTCTACGTGTTCCGTCAAGCCATATTCGCCCAAGTAGCGATATTGCCCCGCATAGTTGATGGTTGTAGGTTTATCCGCGCGTAAACGTATTTCATAAACCCTTTCCACGTTCAATCGACGTAGCCCGTTTTTTACGTTTTGCGGCAAGAATTCAAGCATTTGTTATACTATATGCTTCAGCTTGTCCGAATAGAACAAAAAAAACGCCTTTCTCACGAAAGACGTTAATAAAAACGTTTACTTAATTTGAACGATTGTCCGCAAACAAAAAACCTGCCTTTAATTGATATAAAAGCAGGTTTTGAAATTTTTATTTTAGATAAAACAATCAGGAGTTCTTGTTAAGAAGATCCGCGATCGAAACACCAGCAACTTCGCTTTCGCTCCATTCGGTCACTTCGTCGTCAAGCTTAGCAGCTTTGGGTTTTCTGGTTTTTTCTTTCACTTCGCCTTCTTCCTTCTTCGCCTTTCTTTCAAGATTTTCGGGCTTCGGTTCAAGGGCTTTAATCGAAAGCGTCATCTTCTTTTCTTCGGGATTAAGCTTCAAAATCTTAGCGTCGATTTCTTGACCAATCGCAAGCACTGCCGTAGGATTTTCAAGGAATTCATGAGAAATTTGAGAAACGTGCACAAGACCGTCGATTCCCTTTTCCACTTCAACGAACGCACCGAAAGGTACGATACGAACAACTTTACCGTGAATTACGTCGCCTTCGGCATATTTTTCAGCCGCAAGTTGCCAAGGTTGAAGTTGAAGTTGTTTATAACCGATAGAAACCTTTTTCGCTTCTTGATCGATTTTCAACACTTTAAATTCGTAGGTTTGGCCAATTTCCAAAACGTCGTTAACCGATTTAACGCCCGTCCAGGAAAGATCGGAGATGTGTGCAAGGCAATCAAAACCTTTCACCGATACAAACGCACCGAACGCAGTGATTCTTTCCACTTTACCTTCCACTACGTCGCGTTCTTGAATGGAAGCAAAGAATTCAGCTTCTTTAGCAGCTTTTGCCGCTTCCTTAGCCGCTCTTTCTTCTTCAAGGATAACACGTTGAGAAGCAATGATTTCTTTTCTTCTTTCATTCTTAACCTCAAGCGCACGCAAGCGAAGCTTTTTGCCTACGTATTTTTCGAGATCTTTCACAAAGCCCGCGCGAATTTCACGTGCAGGAACGAAAATCGTATAAGAACCAAGCGCAGACGTCAAACCACCTTTGTTAAAGCCCGTGCATTCTGCTTCAAAGTCTTTACCCGATTGAATTTCCGCGATCATAGCTTCTTCTTCTTTCACTTGCTTGATCGACTTTTGCGAAAGTTTTACGGGATTGATCGCAACAACCATAAGTTCGATTTCTTCGCCCGTTTTTGCATTGAAATCGTCTTTGTTATACGTTTCGCAATCCACTTCGTCTTTGTCGAGAATAATCTCTTTCTTTGCAAGCGGCAACAACACTGCAACACCCGTGTCGTCTGCCGACGAGATCGTAGCTTTAATCAACTGTCCTTTTTTAAAGCGCGGTTGACTGTCCATTTGTGCAACGACGTTTTCCATAGTTTCTTCCATTGCCGTTGCTTTTGCTTGTGTTTCCATTTCCATGTTTGATAGAACCTCCTGAGTTTGCGCGTTAGGGGTGCTTGCACCCGTAACGATACCTACCTTTTCAAATCTTTTGATTGTTTTATAGTTTAGATCGGCAGCGTTTCCCAAACGAATTACGTTTTTACAATATTTCGCGCACAGATCGTAAAGCTTATTTGTGTTGCTGCTATTTAAGCCGCCGATCACCAAAATCGCGTCGCATTGTTTCGCAAGTTCGCTTGCTTCATTTTGCCGTCTTATAGTAGTATAGCAAATTGTGGGAAAAATTTCAACTGTTTTTCCCCTTGTATTTTCAAGATTTTTTATAATTTTTTCAAATTTTTCCTTAGAATAGGTCGTTTGAGCCACCACACAACACTTTTTCGGCGGTAAAATCGAAAAATCTTCCGTTTCCGATGAAAAAATATACGCGCTGTTCTCACACCAACCGTTTAACCCTATCACTTCGGGATGCGTCTTTTCCCCGACGATTACGATTGCATTTCCTTGCTCGTATTGCTCGCGAATTATATTTTGCGTTCGCCGCACGAACTCACAGGTGCAATCCACGATTTTGATATTGCGGCGAGAACATTCTTCAAACACCGCTTTCCCAACGCCGTGCGAGCGGATAATCAACGTCGCACCCTCGGGCACTTCGTCGAGCTTTTCCACCATTACGATACCCCTATCCGTGATTTGTTTTACCACGTCGGGATTGTGAATAATCTCGCCGTAAATATAGGTGTTTTCAGGTTCAATCGCAAGCGCGGTATCCACCGCTTTTTTTACACCGCGACAAAAACCGCCGTTTTTAGCAACAATAATTTCCATTCTTTATTTTTTCTTCTTTTTAGTTTCAAGATATTCTTTGTGTTCTTGCCGAAGACCT
>JAZOLI010000102.1:0-23557 GCA_045652965.1 Candidatus Scatosoma sp. | reverse complement strand
TGGGCACGGATGGGCGCGGAAGAGACGTGTTCGCTCGTATCGTGCACGGCGGAAAAATGACGATGACGATCGGCGCGGTTGCGGTGCTCGTTTCTTCCACGATCGCCATTTTGGTGGGAAGCGTTGCAGGCTTTTTCGGCGGTTGGATCGACGTGGTTTTAATGCGCGTCACGGAGATTTTTTCTTCCATTCCCTTTTTGCCGTTTGCCATGCTATTATCGCAAATCATCAAATATTACAACGTCACGGAAACGATGCGCATTTTCATCATTATGCTCATTTTAGGCGCGCTTTCATGGACGGGTTTGGCGCGTATGATCCGCGCGCAGGTGCTTGCCGAGCGTGAAAAGGAATATACGCAAGCGGCGCGCGCAATCGGGGTAAAAGAGAGCGTGATAGCGTTCAAACACGTGCTTCCGAACATCGTCTCGGTGATACTCGTTAGCATGACGCTCGATTTTGCAGGTTGCTTACTCACTGAATCTGCCCTTTCCTATTTAGGGTTTGGCGTGCAACAGCCTGCGCCCACGTGGGGGAATATGCTAAACGGCTGCAACAATAGCACGGTGATACAAAATTATTGGTGGCAGTGGTTGTTTCCTGCGCTATTCTTGTCGCTTGCGACGATCAGCATTAACGTGGTGGGCGATTCTTTGCGCGATGCGCTTGATCCCAAATCCAACGGGCATAAATAAGCGAGAACAGGGGGAATTATGTCGCTTTTAGAAGTGGATAATTTACAGGTAGAATTTCAAACGCGAAAGGGAAGCCTGCGCGCGGTCAACGGCGTATCCTTTCGTTTAGAAAGGGGAAAAACGCTTGCGCTCGTGGGGGAAAGCGGATCGGGAAAAAGCGTTTCGGCGATGAGCGTTTTGCGGCTTTTAGATGAAAACGGGCACATTGCAGGGGGGCATGTACGCTTTGAAGCTTCTGATGAAGGAGAGGCGATTGATCTTGTGCACGTTTCCGATGAGCAAATGCGGAAAATTCGGGGCAATCAAATTTCGGTGGTGTTTCAAGAACCCATGACCGCGCTCAACCCCGTTTTAACCATTGGCAAACAGGTTTCCGAACCATTTTTAATCCACAGGGGTCTAAGCAAAAAGCAGGCGTTTGAAGAAGCGAAAAAAATGCTTCAAGCGGTGCAAATACCCAACCCCGAGCGTGTGATAAAAAGCTACGCGCACACTCTTTCAGGGGGTATGCGACAACGGGTGATGATCGCGATGGCGCTTGCTTGTCGGCCTAAGATTTTAATTGCGGACGAGCCAACGACGGCGCTCGACGTGACCATTCAAGCGCAAATTTTACGGCTTATGAAAGAGCTGCAAAAGGAGAACGGTGCGGCGATTTTGTTTATCACGCACGATCTTGGTGTGGTGAACGAAATGGCGGACGAAGTGGCGGTGCTCTATTGCGGACAGGTGGTGGAAAAGGCAAAAAAGAGCGCCGTGTTTGGAAACACTGCTTATCTGCATCCTTACACCGAGAGTTTGCTTCGCTCCATGCCCACGGGTTTATCGGTGGGCGGGAAGTTGGAAACGATCAAAGGGAGCGTGCCACCTTTGCACGATTTGCCAAAAGGCTGTAAATTTGCTCCAAGATGCAATTATTGCACGCAAAGATGCATTCAGGAAGAGCCGCCCCTTTTCAAAACGAAAAGTGGGCAAGAAATACGTTGTTTTTATCCCAAAAAGGAGGAGCGAAAAAGTGAACGACATGGGGAGCTTGTTATCGGTGATCGGGCTTAAAAAATATTTCCCCGTTGGCGGCTCGATTTTCGGAAAACGCAAATATCTTCGAGCAAACGAAAACATCAACCTTGAAATTAAAAAAGGGGAAACCTATTCGCTCGTGGGAGAAAGCGGCTCGGGGAAATCGACGCTTGGCAGAACGATTCTGGGTTTGCATAAACCGACGGCAGGGAAAGTGATTTATCGAGGCACGGGCGAAGAGATAGAGCTAACAAGTTTAAGCGGCAAGCAAATGCGCCCTTTGCGAAGCGATTTGCAAATTATTTTTCAAGATCCCTATTCTTCGCTCAACCCCAGAATGACGATCGGACAAATGATCGAAGAAGGGGTGGCTACGCATAAATATTTTCGCCGGGGCACGCCGCAAATGCGGGAATACGTTTTAAGTGTTATGGAAAAATGTGGTTTGCAAGCGGACGCGCTCTATCGTTATCCACATCAATTTTCAGGGGGACAACGACAAAGGGTGTGCATTGCAAGGGCGCTTGCCGTAAAGCCGAAGTTTATCGTTTGCGACGAATGTGTTTCCGCGCTTGATGCTTCCATTCAATCGCAAATTTTAAACCTTTTGCACGAATTAAAGGAAAAGGAAGATTTAACATATCTTTTCATTTCACACGATCTATCGGTGGTTCGGCACATTTCCGATCGCATTGCCGTGATGTATCTTGGAAATATTGTGGAAACGGGCACGGCAAAACAGGTGTTTGAAAATCCGCGCCATCCCTACACGCTTGCGCTTATTTCCGCTGCGCCGTCGCTGAAAAAAAGCAAAGCGGAGAAAGAGCCGATTTTGCTTGGTGGAAACGTTCCAAGCCCCGTATCTCCGCCGAGCGGGTGCAAGTTCCACACCCGTTGTTTTATGGCGTGCGAGATATGTCGCTTAAACCCTGCCCCCATCGTAGAGATAGAAAAAGGGCATTTTGTATCCTGTCATTTTGCTTCAAAAACCCCAAAAGAAAAGCGAGAAATTGCAAAAAAGAGCATATAGCGCGCGCCAAACGGCGCGCGCTTTGCTTGAAAGATTTCTCAAAACCCTTCAAAAATCGAGAAAAAAGCGCAAAAAAGTGGAAATACCTTTCGTTTCGTGTTGACAAAGACGAAGAGAATATATTATAATAATATATACGAGCCAAAAACTCGAATTTTATTTTGTCAGGAGGATATTCAAGAATATCTTATGGAACTACCCCTATCTATCGTAATTGCGATACTCGTACTTTTATCCGGATTCTTTTCGGGAACGGAAACGGCGTTTTCGTGCGCGAATAAGATCAAGCTCAAAAGCATGGCGTCGAGCGGCAAGAAGAACGCAAAAGCTGTGGCTTCGTTTGCCGATGAAAAATACGATAAGCTTGTCACGGCGATTCTCGTTGGAAACAACATCGTAAACTTAACGGCGTCCGCGCTTGGCACGATTCTGTTCGGTATTTTGATAGCCGACGCGAATATTGCAACGACGGTGTCGACCGTTGTGCTCACAGTGGTCGTACTTTTATTCGGTGAAATCACGCCCAAATATTTGGCAAGCGTATATCCCGAAAAATTTTGTTTCTTCTGCTACCCCTTAATGCAGCTTTTCTATTGGATACTTATCCCTATATGCAAGGTGTTCGATGCGTATAAAGCGATGCTTAAAAAGATTTTCAAGCTTGAAAAGGACGAAACGGTCACGGATGAAGAGCTTTTATCGCTCGTGGACGAAGCGGAAGAAGACGGAACGCTCAAAGAAGAAGAATCGGAGCTTTTGCGCTCTGCACTTGAATTTGACGATTTGAAAGTGGAAGACATTTTAGTGCCCCGCGTGAACGTGGCGGCGGTGAACGTAGAATCCACGATGGACGAAATTCGTGAAGTGTTCAAGAAAACGGGCTATTCACGTCTTCCCGTGTATAGAGAAACGATCGACAACGTGATCGGTCTTATCCACCAACGCGAATTTTTCGAAGGCTTTTTGCAAGGCGAAACGAGTGTGGAACATTTGTTGCAAGAGATCGTGTTCACAACGGAATATACCCGCATTTCCGCGCTTTTGAAGCAGCTTCAAAAAAGTAAAATTCACATGGCGGCGGTGTCGGATGAATATGGCGGGCTCGTTGGTATCGTGACGCTTGAGGATATCTTGGAAGAACTCGTAGGAGAGATTTGGGACGAGCACGACGAAGAAGAAGTGCTTTTTGGCAAGATCGACGAAGAAGAATATTGGGTGGACGGCAAATGCGAACTCACCGAATTTTTCGCTCTTTACGAGATGGAAGACGAAGAAGATAAATTCGAATCCAACACCGTCGGTGGTTGGGCAACGGAAAAATACGGTGGCATTCCCCCGATCGGTGAAGTGATCCGCTATCAATATCTTGAAATTAAGATTGTGAAAGCGACCAAGCAAAAGGTGCTCAAAGTCCGCGCGAGAAAGACGGAAGAATATTTTGAAGAAGCAAACGAAAACGATTAAAAATCAAAAAAAGGTGGAGATCATGGGAACGATTTTGGTGACGGGCGGTTGCGGTTATATCGGCTCGCATACCGTTTTAGAATTGTTAAATAAAAATTATCAAGTTGTCGTGGTGGACAATTTTAGCAATTCAACCTTTGAAGGGTTGCGCCGCGTGCAAAAAATCACAGGCAAAGAAGTGACGTTTTATGAAGCGGACGTTCGCGACCATGCTGCGATGGAAAAGATTTTCGCTACGCATAAGATTGATGCCGTTATCCATTTTGCGGCGTTTAAAGCGGTGGGAGAAAGCTGTAAATTGCCGCTTAAATATTATGAAAATAACATCAGCGGCACGGTCACGCTTTTGCAGGTTATGGAAAAATATAACGTGAAGAAGATCATCTTTTCTTCGTCCGCGACCGTTTACGGCGATCCTGAAAAATTGCCGCTTGATGAAAATTGCCGCCTTTCCACGACCAACCCTTACGGTAGCACCAAGCTTATGATGGAGAACATCATGCAGGACGTGCAAAAAGCAGACCCTGCGTGGAACATCATTCTTCTTAGATATTTCAACCCTGTCGGCGCGCACGAAAGCGGCTTGATCGGCGAAGATCCCAAAGGTATCCCCAACAACTTAATGCCTTACGTGGCGCAGGTTGCGAGCGGGAAGCTTGAAAAGATCAACGTGTTTGGCAACGATTACGACACCCCTGATGGAACGGGTGTGCGTGATTATATCCACGTGGTAGATCTTGCGCTTGGGCATATTGCGGCGATTGAGCATTGCAACGATTCGGGTGTGCATATTTACAACCTTGGTACGGGTAAAGGATATAGTGTGCTGGATATGATTCACGCGTTTGAAAAGGCGTGCGGCAAAACGCTTCCTTATCAAATTTGCGCTCGTCGCGACGGCGACATCGCTTCCTGCTACGCTTGCCCTGATGAAGCGAAAAAGGATTTGAAATGGGGAGCAAAATTCGGCATTGAAGAAATGGGCGCTTCGCAATGGAAATGGCAAAGCGGTAACCCTAGGGGCTACGAAGCTTAAGCCGTAGGGTTATGGTTAAACCTGACGAAATTATCCGTTCCAACCGTAAAACGTTGTCCGTTTGTATCGATTGCTTCGGCAAATTAAAGGTGCGAGCGCCAAGGCGTTGCACGGACGAGCGGATTTTTGCATTTTTGCAGGAAAAGGAAGCTTGGATTGTTCGCCAACAAGCGAAAATGAAAGGGGCATGTATCGATTTACCTGAAGAAAATTTAAACGGTTATTCCTTTTTGTTGTTTGGAGAAAAACATCGTATCACGCTTGTAAAGGATAAATATATTCGTTTCGACGGCGATAGAAAAGAGATTTTCGTGCCCGAGAAAAACGCAAAAGAGCGGCTTGTAAAATGGCTAAAAGAAAACGCGAAACGAATTTTAACCGAGTGGACGATGCGCCGCGTAAATGAAATGAACGTGCAAATAAAATCGGTGGAAATTTCGGTGGCGAGAAGCAAATGGGGTTCGTGCTCGTTTGATAATAAAATCCGCTATTCCTTTCGGCTTTTATATGCGCCTAAAGACGTGATCGATTACGTAATCGTGCACGAAGTTGCGCACACCAAGCAAAAAAACCATTCGCCCGCTTTTTGGCAGGAAGTGGCGAAATGGAAAAGTGATTATAAAGGCAAGCGGAAGTGGCTAAAAGAGCACGCGCTTTTGATGCATATTTTTTAACTGCCTATCTAAAAAACCGTTTAATTTGATCAAAAAAGCGGTATAAATGAATGAAGAGAAATTTTCCGAAAGAGGAAGTTATGTTAGAGCTTAAAAACGTGAGCTATAAAGTTCAAGACGAACTTGGCGAAAAAGAAATTTTAAAGGATGTAAATTTAACGCTCGACGAGCGGTTTGTGGCGTTCACAGGCCCGAACGGCGGCGGTAAATCGACGCTTGCGAAAGTGATTGCAGGTATCTTAAAACCCACGTCGGGAACAATCTATTTCAACGGCGAAGATATCACAAAGCTTTCCATCACCGAGCGCGCGCATAAGGGCATTTCCTATGCGTTCCAACAACCGGTGCGATTTAAAGGCTTAACCGTGCGCGATTTAATCAACATCGCGGCAGGAAAAACGCTCAAAGTTTCCGATGCCTGCGCTTATTTATCGGAAGTGGGTATGTGCGCAAGGGATTATATCGAGCGTGAAGTGAACGGCTCGCTTTCGGGCGGAGAGCTCAAACGCATTGAAATTGCCACCATTCTTGCTCGTGGCACTTCTCTTTCCGTGTTCGACGAGCCCGAAGCAGGGATCGACCTTTGGAGCTTTGGCAATTTGATCAAAGTGTTTGAAAAAATGCACGAAAAAACCCAGGGAAACATTTTGATCATTTCCCACCAAGAACGCATTTTGAACATAGCGGATAAAATCGTGGTAATCGCGGATGGAAAGGTGCGCGAGCAGGGCAAAAAAGAAGACGTGTTGCCTAAACTTTTAGGCAAAGACGCTTGCAAAATTTTAACGGACAAGCTGTGAGGTAGGGCGAATAATGGACGAATTACAAAAAGATTTGCTTTTAAAAATCGCCGATTTGCACGGCGTACCTGAAGGCGCGTACAATATCCGCAGCGATGGGCAGTCGCAGGGTAGAAACACCACGGCGAATATCGACATCGTGACGAAAACGGACGGACAATCGGGCATTGACATCATCATCAAACCGGGCACGAAAAACCAGAGCGTGCATATCCCCGTCATCATCAGCAAGGCAGGCTATCAAGAAGTGGTGTATAATGATTTCTATATCGGCGCAGATAGCGACGTCGTGATTGTGGCAGGTTGTGGCATTCATAACTGTGGCGGCGTGGACACCACGAGCAAGCACGACGGCGTGCACACTTTCTACGTGGGCAAAAACGCGCGCGTGAAATACGTGGAAAAACACTACGGCGAAGGGGACGGCAACGGCAAGAACGTGATGAATCCCACGACGGTGGTGCATTTGGAAGAGAACGCTTATTTGGAAATGGAAACGACGCAAATCAAAGGCGTGGATTCGACGAAGCGTGTGACTAAAGCTGACATGAAAACGGGCGCGAATTTTATCGTGAAAGAGAAATTATACACGCACGGTAAGCAATCGGCGGACACCGATTTCGTGATTGATATGAACGGCGAAAATTGCCGCGCGGACGTGATGTCAAGATCGGTTGCCGCAGGGGATTCGGTGCAACGCTTCGTTTCGACCATGAACGGCAACGCACCGTGCCACGGGCATACCGAATGCGACGCGATTATTATGGACAATGCTTCCGTCACTGCTGCGCCTTGTCTTTCGGCAAACGACGTGGACGCGGAGCTTATCCACGAAGCGGCAATCGGCAAAATCGCAGGCGAACAACTCATCAAATTGATGACGCTTGGGCTTACGGAAAAGGAAGCCGAGGAGCAGATTATCAAAGGCTTCTTGCATTAAAAAGAAAAATAAATAAGGTAGGTATATAAATTATGAGTGAACTTGCATACAAAAGAACAAACGTATATGAACAAGCAGATGAAAAATTGCTTGGTGACATTTTTGCTTACGCAGAAGGTTATAAAGTGTTCCTTGATGAAGGCAAAACGGAACGCGAAGCTTGTGCATGGGCGAAAAACGCGGCGATTGAAAAGGGCTATAAGCCTTATAAATTCGGTCAAAAGCTCAAAGCTGGCGACAAGGTTTATTATGATAACCGCGGCAAAAACTTGTATCTTATCAAGGTAGGCAAAGAAGATATCGGCGAAGCAGGTATCCGCATTATCGCGGCGCATATCGACAGCCCGAGAATTGATTTGAAACAAGTCCCTTTATACGAATCGGATAAAATTGCTTTTGCAAAAACACATTATTATGGCGGTATTCGTAAATATCAATGGGCGGCGATCCCCCTTGCGTTGCACGGTGCGGTTGCGCTTGCAGACGGCAGCGTTTTGAACGTGAAGCTTGGCGAAGACGAAAACGATCCCGTGTTCTATATCAGCGATCTTTTGCCTCACCTTGCGGCGAAGCAAAATGCAAAACCGCTTGGCGAAGGTCTTGGCGGCGAAGATCTTAACATTTGGCTTGGCAACATTCCCTACACGGCGGCAAACGACGAAAAGGATAAAACGGTTAAGGAAAACCTTCTCAAAATCTTGAACGAAAAATACGGCATGAAAGAAGAAGATTTCCTTTCGGCAGAGCTTTGCGTTGTACCTGCTTATAAAGCGAAAGATATCGGTTTCGACCGTGCTTTGATCGGTGCTTACGGCCACGACGACCGCGTTTGCGCATACCCTGCATTCACCGCGCTTTTCGATGAAGAAAGCGATCAAACGGTGATGGTGGTGCTTGCCGACAAAGAAGAAATCGGCAGCGAAGGCACGACGGGCATGCAATGCGCGCTCTTCACCGATTTAATTGATGCGCTTGCAACTTCTTTCGGCGTGACGTCGGCGGCGGTTAGAGCCAACTCGAAATGCTTGTCTGCGGACGTAAACGCGGGCTACGACCCCAACTTTAAGGACGTTTCCGAGCCTTTGAACTCGGCTTATCTTTCCTGCGGCGCAGGCATCACGAAATTCACGGGCGCGCGCGGTAAGAGCGGCTCGAACGATGCGGATGCTGAATTTATCAGCTTCCTTAGAAAGAGATTTAAAGAAAACGGCGTCATTTGGCAAACGGGCGAAATGGGTAGAGTAGACGTTGGCGGCGGCGGCACGGTTGCGAAATATATCGCAAAAGCGAACATCGACACCATCGATATCGGCGTTCCCGTAATCTCCATGCACTCGCCTTTCGAAGTAGTTTCCAAAGCGGACGTTTACGAAGCATACCTTGCTTGCCGTGCGTTCATTAAATAAAAATTAACCATTCTCCGCAACAAAGCCAAATAAAAAACAGAGTGAAAGAAAAACACGACGCGATTGCGTCGGGTTTTCTATGTTAAATTTTGTTTGTGGCTTAGTTGTTGATTTCTTCCTTGTAAGCTTTACCAAACTTCATAACGGGTTTCTTGCAAGCCGCGATTTCAACTTTCGCGCCCGTTTGAGGGTTGATGCCGGTTTTCGCTGCTACGTTCTTCACTTCAAGCGTACCGAAACCAACGAGTTGTACTTTCTCGCCAGCTTTGAGCGTTTCCGTAACGGTAGCTACGAATGCTTCGTATGCGATAGCCGCGTCTTTGTTGGTGAAACCTGCTTTTTCTGCCATTGCTTTGATCAATTCGCCTTTGTTCATAAGAGTAATCCCCTTTTAATTATAATTCTTAAAAATTTTGGCCAATTTCTAAGTAATTTTATTATAGCCTATTATAAAGTTTTTGTCAAGTGTAGGAAGAAAAAAAATTGCGAAAAACCTTGAAAAATAAGAGTTTTTTGCAATTTTTTTTAAATTTTATCACATTTCTACTTTTTTCGCATGACAAAAATTGTCAAAATTTTTAAAAATCACGCAAAAAATCAAAGTTCGTTTACGTAAAAGCCTAAGCCCAGAACTTGCGAAACGCCCGTCATCACGGCAAAGGAATCGGGATCTACCGTTTTAATCACCCTGCGAAGCGCTGCCACTTGACGGCGAGAAATCACGCAAAGAAGCATAGGGCGAGGCTCTTTCGTATACATACCCGTTGCAGGGAGCATGGTGACGCCGCGGCTCAATTCACGCATAAGTTCTCTTGCCATTTCTTCGGGTTTATTGGTGATGATTCTAAATTCGATAGCCGATTGGAAACCGTTCGTGATGGATTCGTTGATTTTGCTTTCCACGTACAATTCAAACGCCGACATCATGATGGGGAGCAAATTGTAAGCGATTGCTTGCGAGGGATTGTAGAAGACAAAAAGGGAGGAGCTAACCACCGCGAAATTGACGGCAAAAAGCATCCATGCGATAGAATTTGCCGCTAGTTTGCGTTGTATAAGCACGGCAACGATATCACCGCCACCCGTGCAACCTCCAATTTGGAAAGCAAGCGCGGTCGCCGTACCGATACAAATACCTGCGGCAAGCGCCGCGAAAATCTTTTCACCGTTGCTTGCAAATTGAAGGGCAAAATCAGGGAACAGTATTTCAAAAATCAAAAGCCAAAGCGTTTGCAAAGCGATATGGATAGCGGTGAGCACGGCAAATTTCTTTTTCACGAAAAAGAAGGAAAGCACGATGAGCGGGAAATTTAACCCCGCAACAATCCAGCTTTGCTGGATAGCGCCATTTGTCGCTACGTTCAATAAAATGCCGATACCACTCACGCCACCGATTGTAAACCCGTTAGGCGTGATAAGAGTTTTCGCGCCAAAAGAGATTAAAAAGGATGAAACGAGCAAAAAAACGATGGTTTTAACCCAAGGGAATGATTTGCTTTTGGGGTTAAAATTTTCTCTCGTGATTTTAGGGGGTAAAGCGTTTTGATTGCATTCCATAGCCTATTAACCTTCCACAACGACCGTGATTTTTGCGCTAACGTTTTCCATAAAACGAATTTCCGCTTGGAAAGAGCCAACGGTTTTCACAGCGTCCATTTTAATTTTCTTTTTATCGATATTAAAGCCAAGCGTAGCAAGGGAAGCTGCAACGTGCGAAGCGGTCACACTTCCAAACGTTTTTCCGTTTTCGCCCGTTTTGATTTTCACGCTCACGCTCTTTCCGTTGATCTGTTCAGCAAGCGCTTTGGTCGCTTTGATCTCTTCCGCCTTATGGAACTGCGCGGCGGCTTTCTTTTGTTCCGCTTCATGTACGTTCGCGCTATTTGCCACGGTAGCAAGCCCTTTCTTCAAAAGGAAATTTCTGCCGTAGCCATCGGCAACTTCCACAACTTCGCCTTTCTTGCCCGTGCCTTTCACGTCAGCTTTTAACAACACTTTCATATTCTTTCTCCTTATACGTATGCTTTACACGTATCCATTTATTATTTTACAGCAAATTTTTAAAAATGTCAATAATCTTTCACCACTTTGCGCATACTGCTATTACCTAAAAAGGAGGTTTTTTGTTATGATGAACGAAAAAGGTCAAGAAGTGAACACGAGCATTGGTTGCGGCGTAACGGAATGTAAATATAACCGTTCTGGCGATTATTGCACGCTTCGTAAAATCCACGTAGGAAACACGTGTTCTTGCGATGCGGAAAGCTGCACGTGCTGTGATAGCTTCGAAAGAAAATAATCGGTTGAAAATCGGTTAAAATTGTATAAAAGCCGCCTGTTTCGTTGTAAACGGACGGTTTTTTATTTTTATTTTGTGAAAAACACACAACGCTGAAAAAATTTAACAAAAAAATAAAATATATTTGCATTTTTGGGCGTAGGGGTGTATAATAAAAGAAATATTGCATTTACGGAGGTAAAACTTATGGAAGAACAGGCAAAAAAACCGACAGTTTTGGAAAAGATCAAAGCGTATTTCAAAGTGCTTCCCAAGCGTTATTTTATCACGGCATTTTCAGGCATGGCGCAGGGGTTATTCGTCACGCTTATCGCAGGCACGATACTTTCGCAAATTGCAGGTTGGATTGGCGACAACTATATCGGCAACACCTTAACATATATCGCGAAAATCGCAAAATCGCTCATGGGTGCAGGGATCGGCGTGGGAATCGCGCACGCGCTTGGTAAAAACAAGCTCCTTGTGTTTTCGGCGGCGGTGGCAGGTATGGTCGGCGCGTTTGCCGATAAGCTCATGATTGGTTCCGCTCCACTTGTATCGCTCGCGCTCGGCGCACCAGGCAACCCCATCGGCGCTTACGTCGTCACCATGCTCGTTGTGGAAGTGGTGGGGTTATACGCAGGAAAAACTAAGCTTGACATTTTGCTTGTTCCGCTTGGTGCTCTCACGATTGCATTTGTAGGCGTGTTTGTGGCGTATCCTTTTATCTTGCTTGTCAATTTGCTCGGCAACGCGATTGCCATTGCAACAAGCGCCGCGCCTTTTGTGATGGGGGTCGTGATTGCGGTGATTATGGGCGTTTTGCTTACTATGCCCACTTCTTCAGCGGCAATTTGGGTTGCGGTATCCGCGCAAGTTTCGGCTGGAAACGAAGCGGCAATGCTTCTTGCGGGCGGTGCGGCAACGGTGGGTTGCGCCTGTCACATGGTCGGTTTTGCGGTGGCAAGTTTTAGAGAAAACGGCGTGGGCGGATTGATTGCGCAAGGCGTGGGAACGAGTATGCTCCAAATCCCCAACATCATGAAAAAGCCCGTAATTATGCTTCCCATGATTATATCCAGCGCCATTTTAGGTCCGCTTTCCACTTGCGTTTTTGCTCTCAAATGCGGCGCGAGCGGCGGCGGTATGGGTACGAGTGGGCTCGTCGGCGTGTTCGATTTGTTTAACTATACGAGCGGTGCGCTCGGCATCGTGGGTATCTTCTTGCTTATGATCGTGCTTCCTGCCGTTTTGAATTTCATCCTTTCCGAATTTATGCAAAAAAAAGGTTGGATTAAGGAAGGAGATATGAAGCTCCCCGAATAATAAAAATCGCGGCTATTAGTTAGCCGCGATTTTTTATATTAAAGTTATGCTTTTGCAGGACATCTTTGCGGTTCGCAAGTCACGTGCATACCCAAAGATTTAAAGGTTTTTTCGTCCACGTGGGAAAGAATAACCGTAGAGTGGATTTCGCAATTTTTCAGTTTATCAAGTTGCGCCAAGGCAAGCTTTGCCATACGATCGGACACGGCGCAAATGGCAAGCGCCATCAAAATTTCGTCCGTGTGCAAACGGGGATTTCCCGAACCCATGTGATTGACTTTTAAACGTTGTATCGGTTCAATGATGGTGGGGGAGATAAGCTCAATCGAATCGTCGATGTCACCTAAAACTTTCAACGCATTGAGAAGCGCCGCCGCGCTTGCGCCGAGCAACTCGCCCGTTTTTCCCGTGACGATGCGACCGTCGTTGAGTTCGATGGCAACGGCAGGCGCGCCCGTTCGTTTCGCCTTTTCAAGGGCAGGGGCAACGGGTTTTCTATCTTCTTGGGAGATGCCCGCTTTACTCATCAAAAGCTCGATTTTTGACACCACTTCCTTGCCGATCCGTCCCTTTCTCGCATCGCAAAGGGCTGCATAGTAGCGGCGGATAATCTCGCCTTGCGAAGCCAATCTGCACGCTTCGTCGTCGAAGATGCAAAATCCTGCCATATTTACGCCCATATCGGTGGGGGATTTATAGGGCGAATAGCCCAAAATCTTTTCAAGCATAGCGCTGACAACGGGAAAAATTTCCACGTCGCGGTTATAATTAACGGCAAGCGATTGATAAGCTTCCAAATGATAAGGGTCGATCATATTCACGTCGTTAAGATCGGCAGTTGCCGCTTCATATGCCGCGTTCACAGGATGAGAAAGTGGCAAATTCCAAATGGGGAACGTTTCAAATTTCGCATAACCAGCTTTCACGCCACGCAAATTTTCATGATATAATTGTGATAAGCAGGTCGCCATTTTACCGCTTCCAGGGCCGGGCGCGGTGACGATCACCAAGCGGCGGGAAGTGGGCACGTATTCGTTCTTGCCGTAGCCTTGATCGCTTACGATTTTTTGCACGTCGGAAGGATAGCCTTCGATCGCATAATGCTTATAAACGTTGATCCCAAGCGCGGAAAGGCGTTTGATAAAACCGTCCACGGCAGGTTGGGGGCTATACATCGTCATCACGACGCTACGCACGAGCAAGCCTTGGCTTTGGAAGATATCAATCAGGCGCAAAACGTCCACGTCGTAGGTGATGCCAAGATCACTGCGATATTTATTTTTAATGATATCGTTCGCGGAAATGACAACGAGAATTTCCGCCACGTCTTTAAGCTTGAGCAGCATTTTAATTTTGCTATCCGGCTCAAACCCAGGAAGCACGCGGGAAGCGTGATAATCGTCAAAGAGTTTGCCGCCGAACTCCAAATAGAGCTTATCACCGAACGAATCAATGCGCTCTTGTATCTTTTCCGATTGTAATGAAAGATATTTTTTGTTGTCAAATCCGATGCGATTCAAATCTCCTGCCTCCGTGTTTGCTATTGTATCTATTTTATCAAAATTTCACGTGTTTGTCAATGTTATGAGCGCGTATTTTGGCGAAGAAAGGGAGAAATTTCATAAAAAGAAACCGCGGCGCTTTAAAAAGCCGCGGTGATCTTTATAAACGGTTAAATTTTCTTTTTCAGTTCTCGAACGGCGTTGCCAAGGAAAAATTCCGCCGTCGTACCCTTTCTGATAAGCTCGATGGCTTCTTCGGGCGTGCACCAACGCGCTTCCGCCACTTCGTCTTCTTTGAGCTTAATCTCTTGATCTTCCACAACAACGATAAAGTTGAGCATCAAAAGCTCCTTTCTTTGGTGATAGCGCGACGACATATATTTGGCTTTCACCACGTCAAGCCCCAGCTCTTCCTTGATTTCGCGGGGGATCGTCTTTTCCGCGTTCTCGCCCTTTTTCACGTAGCCTGCAAACAGGATAAAATCGTCGTCTTCTACGTGTTTCGCAAGCAAAATCTTATCTTGCGCGCGGTTGGTGACGACCATACTCACCGCCACGGAAAATTGGGGAAACATATACGATTCACATTGGTTGCAATAGGGCACTAACCCTTCGTTTTCGCAAAAGCGGAGCGAAAGCTTTTGCCCGCATTCTCTACAAAACATAACTCAAAATCTCCTTATCTATTTATTCATTCTCTATCAATCACTTCTATATTATAATACCCGTTTTTTAGCCGTTTGTCAACCCACCCCAGAAAATTTTTTTAAATTTTTAGAAAATTTATAATTTACTTGACTTTATCGTTGCAGATTGTTAGAATATAATCATATAGAATTATAGTGATTTATAAAAAGATTTTGCAAGTTTTTTTCAAAGAATGCGCTTTTATTTAATATATCTAAAGGAAGTGTACGCCTTTTTCTTTATAGATTTTAACGGGGATGTTATGATGGATAATAAAAAAATCGTATTTGGTCAATTTTTTACAAAAGATAGATTATGGCTAAAACCGCAAGTTTTAGATTTTATAAAATCATCAAATTGTCATACAGTTTTTGACCCTTTTGCAGGGGGTGGTCATTTACTAAATGCTGCTAAAAATATTGGCTTTACCAATACTGTAGGGTTTGATATAGATGGGACATTAGGTTGGCCAAAAAATGATTCCTTGTTGTCTATTCCCCATATTAATGATCAAACAATTATAATTACAAATCCGCCATATTTATCAAATTATTCAGCATCTAGAAAAGGGATAATGGGTGAGGTTAGGAAGTATTTTACATTGACAGAGTATGATGATTTATATTTGCTGTCTTTAGAGAATATGCTTAAGAGTCAGAAATATGTTGTAGCAATTATACCTGAAACATTTGTTAATTCTAACTTTAAAAAGAAAAACTTATTACACTCAATTACAATTTTAGAAGAAAATCCTTTTGATGACACAGATACCCCTGTTGTAGTGGCTTGTTTTGATGGCATAGAAAAGGATTTTTCGAAGATAGATATATATATAAACGAGACAAAAATCAACAATCTTGCAGCTATAGAAAATATGAGGCTTATTCCAAAGAATAATGTTAAAATGGCATTTAACGACATCGATGGTTGGTTGGCTGTAAGGTGTGTAGATACAACAAACCCTAAGGACATGTTAAAGTTTGACTTTAAGAAAAACATAAAATATGATTGGGAAAATGGGATTAAGACATCTTCTAGACTGTTAACCTTGATACAATTAGATATTGAAGATTCTAAAAAAGGCAAGTTGATTGAAGAATGCAATAATATTCTTGGTAAATTAAGAGAAAGTTCAGGAGACATCATTTTTAGCCCATTTAAGGGCAATATGAAAAATGGTAGAAGGCGTAGAAGATTGGATTTCCGTACTTGTAGAGCGATAATCGAAATCGCATATAACAAAATTGAAGGAAAGAAGGAGAAATTATATGAGCAATTACAGCTATTTTGAATATTCTAGAAACAATCAAGAAGAATTATTTGACCCATTTTATACTAAAGGGGTTTTAGTGATTCCTTCGGATGCTTCAAAAAATAATCTATTGTCTACAAATAATGCAAGAATGATAGAGTGTATCACAACGTTTAAATATCTTCTAGGAAGAAATTATAGATTAGACAATAAATTAGTGTTTGATATTGTTTCTGAAGTTGTATGCATTTTGGAAAAAACTCCTAACATAAATTATTCAGCCTTTTCTCAATTTTTTATGGTTTATAATTCCACATATACATATTTTTTAGGCTTATCAAAAGAAGATAAAATAAGATTTGTTTATGAGATGATGGTGAAATATTGTGAAGAACGTCACGAATTATATTTAAGTCATGGATATTCAAATGCGATATTGCAAGTAATGAGCGACAATTATTCACACAAGAGAAATAGTAAAACGTCTATTGAAAAAGTTTTATCTATATTAAGTAAATATAATTTGAAGCGGATTACTTCTTTAAGTGAAATAGATAGTGAAAATTATTATTTTTTGCCAGACAAAGGAGATAAAAGCTTATTTGAGCAATTTATTAAAAAGTATAATCTCAAAATGGAATCACGAGCAATTGAACAAAACAAACTGCCAGATATCATTTTTAATTGTCGTGGTCAATTTTATATTTGCGAACTAAAAACGATGAAAGGGAGTGGGGGCGGACAGAATAAACAAATCGTAGAGATTGCATATTTTATCAAGTTTCAGGAGAGCGATGCAAGGTTTCATTATGTAGCTTTTTTGGATGGAGATTATGTAAATATCTTATTTAAGAGTACCATGCCTAAAATAGTAGCGCAAAGGAACGATATTATAAATGCCTTAAAAAATAATACAAGCAACTATTTTGTGAATACAGCAGGGTTTAAGAAGCTTACGGGTGATATTTTTGAATAATTCTTATTATAATGAAACCGAGTCCACGAAGACGGGAAAATATTGGCACTATAACGAGCAGGGAGAAGTGGTTGTTTGGTGAACAACAATAAAAAACCGACCGCCATTTGCAAGAAATGCAAACGGCGGTTTTTCCTACCTGTCATACCGACTGCAACGAACGTGAGTGGAATGGAGCGTATCTAAAGAGATACACTCGACTCGCTTTGCTCGCTCGGTATGACAGTAGGAGAGATACACTCGACTCGCTTCGCTCGCTCGGTATGACAAAGAGAAAAGAAAAAACGCCTGCGAAAAGTTCTTGCCAAATTTTCGCGCGTGTGTTATAATAAGTGTATTATGAAATATATCGAACTTACCATTCACACAACAACGGATGCAAGCGAGATTATCGCGGACATTATGTGGAATTATACCGATTTCGGCGTGACCATTTGCGATAGAAGCGATATCATCGCCCTGCAAACGAGCAAAGAAACAACCTATTGGGATTATATGGACGACGAGCTTACGGAAAACAAACCCTCCGACGTGCTTGTCAAGTGCTATATCGAAGAAGATAGAGCGGCTCACACCATCGCTTCTATCCTTTCCGACGTGCAAAACGCAAAGTCGCTCGCAGGGGATGCCCTGCATTTTGGCACGCTGGAAGACACCAAGCGTACGGTGGACGGCGATGATTGGATCGACGTTTGGAAAAAGCATTTTAGGCCCATTCATTTGGGGCGTATCGTCGTCGTACCTGAATGGATCGAATATACGCCCGCGGAAAACGAGCATATCGTTTTGCTCGATTCGAATATGGCGTTTGGCACAGGCGAGCATGAAACCACGTCTATGTGCGTGGAGTGGATTGATCAATTTGTCACGCCCGATTCCGTTTGTATCGACGTGGGCTCGGGGAGCGGCATTTTGGGTATTTCCGCGCTCAAACTTGGTGCGAAAAAGGCATATTTGACGGATATTGACCAAATTGCCGTGGATAGCTCACTGCATAATTGTAAGCTCAACGGCGTTGCGGAAAGAGCGGTGGTGGCACACTCGAACCTTTTGGACGACACCGACATTTGCGCGGACATCATGTTTGCGAATATCACGGGCGAAATTTTAAAAATGCTCGCGCCGTCGATACCGAAAAATTTAAAACAAAACGGCGTGTTGATTTTGAGTGGCATCATTGAAAGCCGTTTGCAAATGGTGAAACAGGCGTATGAAGCCGTGGGCATGGAGATTATGCACGAGCGGCAAAAGGGCGAATGGTTTTCGCTCGTTTTAAAACGTAAATAATAGGGCAGGTGTGCGTTGAAACGGTTTTTTGTGGATAAAATTGAAGACATCACAACGCTTTCGGGCGAAGAATTTGAGCACGCGAAAAACGTGCTCCGTATCGGCGTGGGTGCGGAAGTGATTTTGCTCGACAACAGCGGCAAGGAATATACAGCGGTTGTTTCCGCCGTGGAGAAAAAACAAATGCTTTTAAACGTAGTGCGGCAAGAGTTAGGCACAAGGGAAGCAAAAGCGGAAGTTTGCCTGTTGTTCGGGTATTTGAAAAATGCGGACAAGAACGAATTTATCGTGCAAAAGGCGGTGGAGCTCGGCGTGAAAAAAATCGGCGTGTTCTCGTCGCAATTTTCTTCCGCGTATATGAACGAAAACAAACTCGAACGTTTAAATAAAGTATCCAAAGAAGCGGCGAAACAATGCCTGCGCTCGGTTGCGCCGACGGTGGAATATTTCCCCGCCCTTGATAAAGCGCTCGATTACGGCGCGGCTTGCGATAACAAATTGTTCGCTTGCGAATTTGCGGATAAGAGTGAAATTTCCCTTTCCACGCTCAAAAATAGCGTGGCTATGGTGATTGGAAGTGAAGGCGGTTTTTCGCGCGAAGAAGCGGCGCTTGCAAAGGAAAAGGGCTACGCCTTGATTAGTCTTGGGAAACGTATTTTGCGTGCGGAAACGGCGGCAATTTCCCTTGCTTCCATCGTGATGTACGAGCTGGGAGAATTGGAATGAAAGCGGTGGTGTTTACGCTCGGTTGCAAAGTCAACGACGTGGAAAGTGGCTCGATTATTCGGGGGCTGGAAACGCTGGGCTACGATGTTTCGCGTGAGCTTGAGCCTGCCGATTTGTATATCGTGAACACGTGCGCCGTGACGAGCGAAGCGGAGCGAAAAAGCCGCCAAGCGATCGGAAAAGCGCTTAAATTCAATCCACAAGCGAAAGTGATCGTGTGCGGTTGCGCTTCGGAAAAATCTCCCTTGGCGTTTCAAGAAAAAAACGTGACGGCGGTGGTGGGCGCGCAAAGCAAAAACCGTGTTTTGGAAATCGTGCAATCGGGTTTTCAAGAAGAATTTTGCGGCTTGCAAATGCAAAATGCAGGGGGCAGGTATGAAGAGATGCCCTTGCCCGATTGTTTAAAAACACGGCGTTTTGTAAAAATTCAAGATGGTTGCAATCGGTTTTGTTCCTATTGTGTAATCCCTTATTTGCGCGGTAGAAGCCGTAGCCGAAGCGTGGAGAGCGCGGCAAAAGAAATTATGCTCGGCGGCGCGTTTGAAACGGTGGTCACGGGCATTGACATTTCCGATTATAAGGACGAAAACGGACATGATTTAACCGATTTAATGCTTGCAGTGAAAGATGCGAAAACGCGTATTCGTTTGGGCTCAATGGAAGTGAGCCTGATCACCGATCGGTTTTTGAACGCGTTAAAACAGGTGGAAAATTTTGCGCCGCAGTTCCATTTGTCCTTGCAAAGCGGCTCGAACGCGGTGCTTAGAAGCATGAATCGGCATTACACGCGCGAAGAATATCTTGAAAAATGTAAAATGATCAGGGAAGCGTTCCCTTTCGCTGCGATCACGACGGATATCATCGCAGGCTTCCCCACCGAAACGGAAGCGGATTTTGAAGATTCTTTGCGGATCGTAAGTGAAGCGGAATTTGCGCAAATTCACGCCTTTCCCTATTCGCCAAGAGAAGGCACGAACGCGTTTAAAAAGTATAAGGAATTGCCTTTTGCTTTGAAAAAAGAACGCGTGGAAAGGTTGCTAAAAGCAGGGGCAAAGGAACGTGAAAAGTATATGCAGGCGTTCGTAGGAAAAACGCTCGAGGTCGTGCCCGAAACTTACGAAAACGGCTTCACGGCAGGGTATTCGGAAAATTATATCCGTGTTTACGTGGCAGGGGAAACGGAAAAAAGGCCTATGCAGGTACGCGTTGAATGCCTTTTTAAAGACGGCGTTTTGGCAAAATCAATTGGAGAGAAAGGAGAGATATAAATTATGAACGATTGCATTTTTTGTAAAATCATCAAAGGGGAAATTCCTGCAAAGAAGATGTATGAAGACGAGCAAATGATCGTGATTTGCGACATTGAGCCGAAAGCGAAGTTGCACTATTTGTGTATTCCCAAAACGCATTTTGCTTTGCTTTCGGAAATGGACGAACAAAAGGCGGAAACGCTTAAATATTGTTTTGAAAAGATTCCTGAGCTTGTGCCCACGCTTGGCTTGCAAGATGGGTATCGCGTGATTATCAATCAAGGCGAAAACGGCGGACAGGCGGTGCATCATTTGCATATCCACCTGCTCGGCGGCGAAAAATTAAAAGATTTTTAATAGGGCGTATAAAATAAAAATAAGCAGTCAATAATCCCTTTCGCAAACTTTTGCGGAAGGGTTTTTTATGCGTTTTTTTAAGTGGCTCAAAAATTTTATAAAGCTCACGCTCGCGCTCGTATTTTCGCTCGCGTGCTTCTTTTGCGTGAAAGCCGCAAACGCTTCTCGTCTTTCCTTTCTTCACGGCGAGCGCACGTATTATTTAGATAGCGCGTCGTCGCAGTCGCTTATCAAAACGCAGCTTACCGCTTGGGATTTATTTCGTGTGCACGGGGAAAGCGTTTGCTTTACGCTCGAAGAAGAAAAGGAAAATTTTGCTCGTTCGCTCGTGGAAAGTTATGGTGGGGAAATACTTTTCATGGAAGAGATTGGCGGCACGGTTTCCTATTACGCCTACGTTCCGAAATGGGGGCAGGGCATTGCGCTTTACGGAAGAAAAGTCAATTTGCATATCGCCGTTTCCGCTCAAATTTGTAAAGTTGGCACGCCGATTATTTTCGGCGGATTTTAAAAGAGGTGTATAAAAGGGCAAAAACAGGTCAATCATTTACATACAAAATTTCGGAGGATTTTAAAAAATGCAAGAACAAAACGAAAAAGAAAAGAAATTCAAAAAGAAGCGTATTAGCGGTGAAAAGCGGTTCTATTTGCTCACGGCGCTCGGTTGCGCGGCGGCGCTTATTGCAATCGTGACGATTGCGCTCGTGGCGAGCGTGGGTGAAAACCCTAATCAGGGCGGAAACGTTGGCAATTCGGATAATCAAGCCGTGATCCCCCCTGTGGACGAAGGGAACAACGGCGGCAATAACGGCGGAAACAACCAAGGCGGCACGGGCGACGGCGAACAGGTTGTGGTCAAGCCCGAAGGTATGATTATGCCTTTGGAAACGGCGGCGCTTATCCACGATTACGGCTTCTATCATAACCAAACCTTGAACTGTTATTACGAGCACACGGGGCTTGATTTCTCGGCGGAAGCAGGCACGGAAGTTATGGCGGTTGCGGCAGGGAAGATTGAGAGTATTTATAAAGACGATCTTTTGCTTGGCACGGAAATCGTAATCGATCACGGCGACGGCTTGAAATCGGTGTATCGCTTCGTGAACGAAGCGGAAGGCTTGAGTGTTGGCGATAGCGTGGAAAAAGGGGAAGTGATTGCAACGGTTGCCGAAGCGAGCGGCAACGAATATAAGGACGGCGCGCACTTGCATTTCGAAATTAGAGAAAGCGGCAAAATCGTTGATCCTACCACCCACTTAACGTTAGAAGAGAAATAAAATTTAAAAATCGAACCCCGACGGCGCATTTTGCCGTCGGGGGTAACTTTATTGTGTTCTTTTTTATAAACAATGCACAGGATAGATACAAAGCATAAGCAAAACCACAAGCCCGATTGTTAATAATCTTTTAATCTTTTTCATGGTCGTTTTCCTTATTTACTCATATAAAATATAGCACCTGTAAAATGTGGATTGATATTCTTCGTGATTAAGAAAATCTACATTGCATAAATACAAACCTTTTTTGTCCATAGAATACTGAATATTCTCACTTTCAAAATCTTTGTTCAACATACGATAAGACACGAAAAGATTTCCACCATAATCGAATGGTATATTTTCCGCATTCTCAACGGTAAAAATGGGGTGTTTATCCATAATATACAAATCATACTCACCGTCAATACCGTCGTATTTTATAACGCCTTCAGTTATTTGTTGGGACAAGATGATTTTAGTCGTTTTTTCTCGGCTGTCGGGGCTAATATTAAAATTCAACGTAAAAGTAGTCGCTTTTGTTCCGTATTGTTCCATAGCAGGAATATAAAAGCTAATACAATGTGACCCGACTTCTCTATATATTTTAAAATACCCTTGTAAATGAGATTCAATATGATAATCAAGCCCTGAAAAAGGCACTACATGCGCTTTTTCTTCTCCGTTCTTTTTTAAGCCGTAATAGGCGCAACTCACACCAAAATCTGTCTGCATTTGCCAAACGTCTGCTTTGTAAACAGGTCGTCCGCTTACCGCTTCGCCGTTTATTAACTTATACACTTCTAAAGTAGGACAACAAATAAAATAATTCGAGAGTTTCATTTGGTAATCATAAGTAGGATTTTCTTCTGTTAAATTGGCATCTACCTGTTCATTTTCGGTGGCATACCCACGAACGCTTAGTTGTAATTGATATGTAATCTGGGCTTCATTTTTACACGCCGAAAGGCTTACACTCATACAAAGCATAAGCAAAACTGCAATCCCGATTGTTAATAATCTTTTAATCTTTTTCATTGTCTTATTCTCCATTTGGAGCAACAACGAGAGCCAAAAATATACTTTGTTCGCTTTCGTTATATACAACTTGATACACGTCAGTATTTCCTTGCGGTTTTCCGTCTCCGAGCAATATATCTAATAAGGTTTTAAATTTATATCCTTCAAAATAAATCTCTCCGTCTTTTTCAACGATTTTTGCTTTATAACAACAATAACCGCTTACCCATTCTTCGGCAGTATCCCCGTCGATTGCCCAACCATAACTATCACGAATATCATTTTCGGTAAAAACGTAAATAGTTTCATTTTGCTTTCTCATAAAATAATAACCGTTTGGAATAGGTCCTGTCTTTTTACACCCGACAAGGCTTACACTCATACAAAGCATAAGCAGAACTGCAAGCCCGATTGTCAATAATCTTTTCATTCTTTTCATAATCCGATTCCTTTATCCATTTAGTGTCAACTGTATGCAGTATAATCGACAATTCATAAGTTTTATATGGGGGATTTTTTATCAATTTCCCACTTACATTATAATGCATTGCCTACCCATTCGTCAAGTGTTTTTG
>JAZOLI010000101.1:0-17039 GCA_045652965.1 Candidatus Scatosoma sp. | reverse complement strand
CGACGCTCCTTATCTTGAAACGTACGCGGCTTCGTTAGTAGAAAAGGTACGCACGGCAACGGGCGAAGAAACACCTCTTGCAGGCAAAAAGATCGTGGTAGACGCAGGCAACGGCGCAGGCGGATTTTTCGCCGATAAAGTGCTCGCTCCCCTTGGCGCGGACACGACGGGCTCTCAATTTTTAGAACCGGACGGCAATTTCCCCAACCATATCCCCAATCCCGAAAATGCGGCGGCAATGCAATCGGTATGCGAAGCGGTAAAAGCCGTGAACGCCGATTTCGGTATCATTTTCGACACCGACGTAGATAGAGCAGGCGCAGTCGATCAAAACGGCACGGAAATCAACCGCAACCGCTTAATCGCTCTCATTTCGGCGATCTTGCTTGACGAACGCACGGGCACGATCGTCACCGACTCGGTCACGTCCGACGGCTTAGCAAAATTCATCACGCAAAAAGGCGGCAAACATTTGCGCTTTAAACGCGGCTATAAAAACGTAATCAACGAAGCGATCCGTTTAAACGAAAGGGGTGACTACGCTCCCCTTGCCATCGAAACGAGCGGACACGCGGCGCTGTATGAAAACTATTTCCTTGACGACGGCGCATATTTAATCACACGGCTGTTGATAGCGATGGCGAACGCGGCGAAAGAAGGCAAAAACTTAACCGATCTTATCGCCGATCTTGAAATGCCCGCAGAAGAAATCGAGCTTCGCGCGAAATTCAAAGCAGGTGTCGATTTCAAAGCACTCGGCAAAAAACTAATCGAAGAATTCACGACATATGGCAACTCGCTCTACTATGCAACCCCTGCCCCCGACAACCATGAAGGCTTCCGCCTTTGCTACGACGAACATCACGGCAACGGTTGGGCACTGATGCGCATGAGCTTGCACGATCCGGTGCTTCCCATGAACGTAGAGAGTGCGCAAAAAGGCGGCGCGATCAAAATCGTAAAGGATCTTTATTATTTCCTTCGTCAATACGATTTCTTGGACATCACCCCCATCGAAAATGCAATCACGTCATGGAGAAAGAACAAGATCGAAGAAGTGAACGCAAAGCTCGTTGCGGCTGGCAGAGCCACCCCCAAACAATAACCCCAAACAACAAAAAATTAAATAAAGATATAATACATTAGGAGAATTAAAATGGACGTACAAAAAACCACAATCAACGCGATCAGAATTTTATCCGCGGAAGCAATCGAAGCGGCAAAATCGGGACACCCCGGCTTGCCTATGGGCTGCGCGCCGATCGCGTACACGCTCTATCAAAACTTTTTAAAGTTTAATCCCCGCGATCCCAAGTGGGACAACCGTGATCGGTTTGTTCTCTCGGCAGGTCACGGCTCGATGCTTTATTATTCTCTTCTTTATCTCTACGGCTACGGTTTGACGAAAGAAGACATCATGAACTTCCGTCAACTCGGCTCGAAAACGCCCGGCCACCCCGAATATGGTCACACCGTGGGCATTGAAACGACGACGGGTCCTTTGGGACAAGGCATCGCAAACGCCGTTGGTATGGCGCTTGCGGAAGCGAACCTTGCGGCGAAATATAACCGCCCTGGTTTCAACGTAGTAGACCACTACACCTACGCGCTTTGCGGCGACGGTTGCTTACAAGAAGGCATTTCCTATGAAGCGTGTTCGTTTGCAGGCACGCACAAACTCGGCAAATTAATTCTCCTTTACGACGATAACGATATCACGATCGAAGGCGACACGGACGTGACGTTCAAAGAAAACGTAGGCGCTCGTTTTGCGGCGCAAAATTGGCAAGTGTTGCACGTAGATCTCGTTGCTTCCCCCGACGACGTAAACGCACTCTCGGAAGCAATCGCAAAAGCAAAAGAAAACACAGAAAAACCTTCGATCATTATTTGCCACACTCGCATCGGCTACGGCTCGCCTTTAGAAGGAAGCGAAAAATGCCACGGCGCACCTCTTGGCGCAGACAATCTCCAAAAATCCAAGGAAAAATTGGGTTGGGAATATGCTCCTTTTGAATGCCCCGACGAAGTGTTTGATCACTGCAAGGAAGCGGCGAACTCAGGCAAAAACGCAGAAGTGCGTTGGAAGAAGATGATGATCGATTATGAAAATCAATATCCCGAGCTCGCGGAAGAATATCGCGCGGTGATGGCAGGCGAAAAGCCCGATTTCGATCTCATTGACGGACTTTACGATTTTGAAAAACCCATGGCAACCCGCCAAACGTCGGCGCAAGTTTTGAACAAACTCGCGGCGAAAATGCCTTCGCTTATGGGCGGCTCGGCTGACCTTGGTCCTTCCAACCTTTCGGAAATGAAAGATACCGACACGGTAAAATACGGTCACTTCTCCCCCGACAATTTCGCAGGAAGAAACATGCACTTTGGTATCCGTGAACACGCAATGGCGGCGATTGCAAACGGTATGCAACTCCACGGCGGCTTACAAGCATATTGCGCAACCTTCTTCGTATTCTCCGATTATTGCAAACCTTCGATGCGTCTTGCAGCGCTTATGAAATTACCCGTCACGTATATCATGACGCACGATTCCATCGGCGTTGGCGAAGACGGTCCTACGCACCAACCCATCGAACAATTGATTATGCTCCGTTCGATCCCCGGCATGAAAGTATATCGTCCTGCGGACGGCAAGGAAACGGCGGCGGCTTGGGTATCGGCTATGAGCGGCAACGAGCCCACGACGCTCGTTCTCACTCGCCAAGGCTTGCCCCAATATGAAAATAGCGGCAAAGAAGCACTCAAAGGCGGTTATATCTTAGAAGATTGCGAAGGCACTCCTGACGTGCTTTTAATCGGTACGGGTTCGGAAATCGAGCTTTGCGTAAAAGCGAAAGCGGCGCTTCAAGAACAAGGCGTAAACGCGCGCGTTGTGTCGATGCCTTGCATGGAAGAATTTGAAAAACAAACGGCAGATTATAAAGCAAGCGTATTGCCCAAAGACGTGAAAGCGAGAGTATGCGTAGAAGCAGGCTCACCTTATAGCTGGTATAAGTATGCAGGCGACAACGGCGAAATCGTAGCGATGAGCACGTTCGGCGCGTCCGCACCCGCAGGCAAACTCTTCCCCTACTTCGGCTTCACGGTAGAAAACGTAGTAGAAAAAGCGCTCGCATCCATCGAAAAGAGCAAATAAGAATTGAATCTTAACATAAAAAAGAACGGAAATTTTTCCGTTCTTTTTTCATCTTCTTTTCACACTCCCACTATACAATTTACGCAAAACTAAACTATAATAAAGCTATCAAAACACGTTCACACGGTTTCTTTATTCCGAGAAACACCTTCATATATAGCAAAAGCGTACGCCGTCAAACGTACGTTTTTGTTCTTTTCATCTCATACCTGCCCTATCCATTTCACAAAAACAGCTTTCTGATCGCCGCGTTAATCTCGCTGTCCCCCACGTGATCTTCTTCCACCACCAACGTGCCGTCCGAAGGCAAAATCCCGCGCCCGTGTATACAATTTTGCGATGCTCCCCAAACGATTTTAGCGGTGGTGAGCTTCACCGCATCCGAGTTCACAAGCCCAAAGGGAAAGGTCGATTGCATAATCCCCTTGCCGTACGTTTTCGCCACGCCTGCGCGTTTGGACAAACAAATATCCCCATAAGAAATTGCGCCGTAATCAAGCATAGCGCCCATAAGCGCTTCCGAAGCGGAAGCGGTGGAACTATCGGCAAGCACGCAAATGCGGCTATCTTTCCTAAAATATTCACCATAATAATTCCCATACGCGCGATAACTTTCCTTTTTATCGCCATAATCGGCAATCGCCACGACAGGCTTCTTTTCTTCGCTCGTTTTACAAAAATAGCTTGAAATCGATTGCATAATGCTCAAAAAACCACCGCCGTTTTCACGAAGATCAAGCAACAGGTTGGTTTTTCCTTGCTCTTTAAACAGCTCCATCGCCTGTTTAAATTCTTCCGCCGCCGCGCCGTTAAATTGAGTAAGGCGGATATAGGCGGTGTTTTGTGGAAGGGACGAAAGCGGATCGCCACGCTCTACGAGCGTTGTAGCTTTGTTGCCTACAAATCGATAAGACGTGGTGTTCGTTCTATAAAACACGTAATTTTCCACGTATTCCTTTTTCGCAATTTGCACGTCGCGCACCGTTTGCCCCGATTGCAAACGCACGTAAAAGAGCTCACCTGTTGCAAGCGTTTCTAAAAAGGCTGAAAATTCATCAAAGACAACGCTTGCTTGCATTTGCGATTGATTTTTTCCAAACCCCACGACATATTCCCCTGCTTTTATGCCAGCGCTCTCGGCAGGAGAATTGCCACACACACGCGTGACAAGCATTTGCGATTTACCGTTCGTATCTTCTATCAAGAACACGAGCCCCAAACCGCTTCTATTTCCCTTTGCTTCCGATCTCGTTTGCGCAAATTCATCTGCGGTCATATATTTAGAATAAGGATCAAGCAAATTCTCGTTCACACCGTCAAACACCGCATCGTAAAAATCCTTATCGCTCACTTGTTCATAATATTCCGCCTGAATGGTATTTTTCAGTTGTATCAGCGAGCGAATTTCGCTATCAAGGGTAAGGCTATAAGTAAAATACCCTGCAAAAAAACAAAGAACGGCAAGCGCGATCGCCAAAACCCCGAAAAGGATTTTGCGCGCCTTACCGTTCGTAGCATTTGGTTTGGACATATTCAAATTCTCCTTTATTTGCCAAGCAACCGTTGCATCACGGTCAACACGCGAAACGACACCGCATCAGAAAAGGAACGAATATTGAGTCCCGTAACCTTTTCGATCTTATCAAGGCGGTATAAGAGCGTGTTTCTATGCATATATAAATTGCGTGAGGTTTCGCTCACGTTTAAATTACTTCTTAAAAATTCTTCGGCAGTAGAAATCATTTCTTCGTCGTCAAAAATTTCCTTAAAATTCTCATCGGTAAGTTCCGCAAAAAAAGCTTCGAGTTTGTTCTCAGGTATATCTTCGAGCATTTTAATCAAGATAAATTCGCGATAGGAATGCACGTTCCCTTTTTCTTCAAAAAGGTCGGCGTAGCGGATCGCATTTTCCGCGCGCACGTAGGAATGCGCCACTTCTTTGAGCTCATGAACGGTCGGACCAACGCCGATCATGCAATCAATGCCAAGCTCCTCTTTAAGCGAGTGCGCCAAAAAATCCGCATAATCAAGCGACGATTGATGTTCACCCACTGCATTGTCAAGATATTTCACAAGCACGCAAGTATCTTCGCTAATTTTAGCGACGGTATCCAAACTATTCCCCGCATATTGTTCGATCACAGCAAGCGTTTCCCTCATCATTTTAGGCACTTTGATTGCGATTGCAAAGCAAGGCAAACCACGCACGGAATAGCGCAAAGCATATTTATAAACGCCGAGCGAAGAACATTCGCCAAGCAAAATGCGCTTTAAATATTCCGTCTTGGAAAGCTCCGATTCACGATCGATACAGCTTTCGATATAAGCAGGCAAAAGGGTTGCATAATTCTTCTCCGCTTCCCCTACGCCGCGAAGCACGCCAATATAGCCTATGCTCTTAAAATAAAAGCGAAAGAAAGTATGCGAGCCGTCGTCGGTCACGTCGTCGAAAGGTCGATCGCAAAAAGGCACGCCAACGGGCTTTGATTTTTCGGAATAATAAGAAAATTCCACCCCTAATTTCTCCGACGTTTCCGCTGCAATTTTTTTAAGTTCGGTCATATTTCCCTCCGTTTTATCTTTTGTTGATTTACGAGTTTTTTCTTGGTTTACGCCACTTAAAATCTCCGCTTGATTTCAGCTTTCGCCGAGCATATTATTATTATACCCTAAATGCAAATTTTTTTCAAGGGTTTTTTAGCTCGTACGGCACATCACCGCAAAAAAATCGAAAATTTTTATAAACTTTTTCTCAAAAAATCCGAAATCTTTTTTATTAAGCATTGACATATCGTTTTTTACGTGATATAATATAGTAGAACTATAATTTCATGCTCGTGCGCCCACGCGTGCGAGAATGGAAATAAACGAAAATTTTTTTCAGGAGATTTGTTATGAGCAACACCTACACAAATTCTGTCGAGTTCGACGTTGTGCCTTGCACGGACGCACCCGAAACACCCCTCGAAGCGATGGAAGCACCTGAGGTCGTGGACGCACCCGAAACCATGGAAGTTCTCGAAGCGGAAACGCCTGCACCCAAAAAGAAGAAGAAAAAGGGCGCTTGCCGTTTCTTCTCGTTGCTTTTGATTGCATTATGCGCAGTGGCATTCGTTTTGCCTATGCAAGTAATCAAAGGTCTCGCACCGGAAAACGCAACGCTTCTTGCTAGTATAACCGACCTTTTCGCAGGCGGTCAAACCTCCAGCATCTTCGGCATGCTTCCCGTTTACACGGATGCGACAAACATAATCGGTGTGTTTGTGGGCGTTGTATTCTACGCGCTTGTTATCGCGCTTGCATTCACAGCCCTTCTCGCCCTCCTTGCTCTTATTAGTGGCAATGTTCGCTTGTTCCGCGTGGCAGTATACTTCTTCGTGACAGGCTTTGGCGCATACGCTGCTTGTGGCTACTTAGTTCCTACGTTCCACGCCACGGACATCGGACCTGATCGCATGGCGTTAGCATTGACGGGCATCGGCGCATTCTTATACGTAGTGCTTGGCTTTGCGAAGAAAGGCGGCAAAGCGTTTGCAAGCATTTTCCAACTTCTCTTCACGCTCGTCTTCACGGCAGCAACGGCGATGGCATTCAACGGCTTCTCTGCTGAAATCACAACGGTTGTAGGCAGCTTCGGTTTAACGTTTGCTCTTATGGTTATGATCGTATTTTCCATCGTTTGGGTAAATGCGTTGTTTGGTGCAGCTCGCGTGCTCGCAAACAAGGGGCTTGGACTTGACATGCTTCGTTACGTCATTCAGCTCCTTATCTCTGCCGTTCTTTTCTACGTTGCATACACGCAAGGCGCAGGCGAGAACAACATGCTTTGGAAATACGTAGTGGCTGCCATGGCAGCAAGCTTGTTGCAAATCTTAATTTGCAGTGTACAACTTAACCTTTCAAAGAAGGCAGTGGAAGAGGAAGAAGAAATTGAAGAAGAACAACCCGTTGTTGTTCCCGAACCCGAATTTACGGTGGAAGAATATGCAGAAGCTCTTCCCTACGATGGTGGCCCTGTGGAAGGCGTAGAAATTGCGCAAGAAGTGAATCCCACGTTTGAAGAAAACCCCATCGAACCCATAAAAGTAAACACGGCTGGCTACGATTTCTACAACTCGAAGAGCTTCGATCCGTTCATTGCAATTTTGAATGGCGAAGAAAGAAATCAATTCACCGAACTCTTCATCTTGAAATATAAAGGTCTTATGCCTGAAATCCCCGATTATGAAGTTGGCGGAAACAACAAAGAATTCTTCCGTAAATTGTTCATCTATCTTGGACAATATAGAGATAGAATTCCCGACGGACTCCTTGCGAAAATTTATCAATTCGCAATCCGCAACAGCTAACAAATCATCTCTCTTGAATGAAAACAACCGACTTTTCCAAGTCGGTTGTTTCTTTTATTTTTATCGTTTTTTTATTATCTAATTTTAATGCGCACGCAAATTTGTCCGTCTTTCGTGCAAGTTCTCTCATCGCTCACGCTATCCACCAGAAAAAGCCCCCTGCCGCTCTCGGCAAACAGCTCCGCCTTTTTGCTCACGGTCGGTGGCACGAAAGGCAAATCGGATTGCACGAGCACTTTCACAAACTCATCGCCAATTTCAACGGCAAGCGTTGCAGTTGTTTTTGCGTGGCGTAAAACGTTTCCAACGAGCTCACTCACCACAAGCCGTGCATCGAACACGCGCTCGTCAGGAACGTCATGTTCGGCAAGGGTACGAGCTACGTTTTCCATTGCTTCTCGCAGGGAAAGGTAGTTGTCAATTTGAAAAATCATACTCCGCCCCCTTACACACTATCTTGCAAACGTTCTTTCAGCTTGAGCAAAAGTTTGCGTTCCATACGCGAAACGAACATTTGCGAAACGCCAAGTTTTTTCGCCGTTTCACTTTGCGAAAGCGCACGCACGAAGCGACATTGAATGAGTGCCTTTTCGGTGTCGCTAAAATCACGCATAGCGGAAAGGATCGCTTCTTTCGTTTCAAATTTTTCATAATCTTCTTGTTCGTTTGCAAGCAAAGCATAAAGAGATTTATCCCGTTCTCCCTCCGCTTCATTCGCCATACCGTCAAGTGAGAGCGTACCGCCCACTTCCAATGCCTTTACAACGTCTTCTTCCGAAAGGGAAAGCGTTTGCGCAATCGTTTTCACGCTCGGCTTAAAGCCGTTTTTCGCTTCAAATTCCCCCGAGAAATTTCTTACAGCCGAGCTAATTTCCCCCAGCCTGCGCGGCAACTTGACCATTCTCGATTTATCGCGGAAATAATTTTTAATTTCCCCCGTAACCGTCGGCGTGATAAAGGTGGTAAATTGCATTCCGACCGACGGATCAAAGCGGTCGATTCCACGCAAAAGCGCATACGACGCCACTTGTTTCAAATCGTCGTATTCAACCCCGCGCCCCACGAATTTTTTCGCGAGAATGTCGGCTATGTAGAGATACTTCTCAGCAATTTCGTTGCGAACACGAATATCGCCCGTCTCTTTGTACCGCTCGAACAACTCGTCCATTTTAACCGCCTTTTAGCCTACAAAAGCGATCGATTGCACCGCGCCGTCGCCATCTTTTACAAATTCCACTTCCCCCACGAGCGCGGCAAGAAGCGCGTGCGAAATTTCGTCTTCCATGGAATCTTCCTTTTCGCCCGTTTTTTCCAACCCCTTAACGCTAAACGCAAGCTCGTCGCCCACCGTAAAAGTGATGGAAGCGCGCGTAAAAGCATTGCGTTTCAAAATGAGCAAGCTTTCGGTCACACAAACCTTATAATCTTCCGCGGCATCCACGTCAAACCCTGCGAGCGTGCAAAGCCCACCCGTCGTCAAACGCACCGTCGTAAGATATTCCCCCATGAGCGGGAGCTCAATCAAAAATTTTTCCATTATGCGATCTCCATAATCGAATCAAGCGAACAAATCAAAAACAATTTTTTGATTTTCGGTTGTAAGTTAACGAGCTTCATCGTAAAACCGTCCGCTTTTAAAGCCTTTAAAATTTTAACAAACGTTCCAAGCGTCGTGCTATCGATAAAGCACAAAGCCGCGCAATCAAACGTGATATTAGCAGGCGATTGTTGATAGGCGGAAACAACCGTTTGATAAAAGGTTTCGGCATTCCCCAAATCGATATCGCCCGAAAGTTCAATTTCCAACTGCCCGTCCACGAGCCCTACAATTTTCACTTCTTCCATCGCAATTTTCTCCTTAATTAATTTTTATACACTTATTTATATATACCGAAATATTTCCCCTTTTAAACAAGCGTAAACAGCACAAGATTCAGCAAAAGCCCGATAAGCACGGAAACGGAATAGCAAAAGGCAAACAGCGACAAATTGCGCTTCCATTTTCTAACGTTTCTAAACAACACCACAAACCCCATGCCCGCATTCGCGCAAAGCCCCGCAACGAACGAACCGAAAGCAATTCCCCCGCTCAAAAACGCTTCTGTGAGCACCACGGACGAAGCGCAGTTGGGGATAAGCCCAATCGCGCAGGAAATAAAGGGTTGGACGAAACGGTTGCGATGCATAAAGGCGATAAAATTCTCTTCTCCAACGGTATGCACGATTGCCGTAAGCACGAAATTCACAAGAAAAATAAATGCCGCCACTTTCAGAGTATGCAAGAACGGATAGAGCAAATATTTTCTCCAAGACTCGCTATCCGAGTGATCTCTTCCGCACGAACAAACGACGCTCACGTCCTTATCATCTAAATAATTCCGAATAAAAATCTCATGCACGCTCGTAGGCTCGCCGTTCACCATTTCAGGCATTTGAGCGCATACCTGCCCCCTACCTATCACTTTGAGCGCGCCGTCCACGCCGTAGCCAATGGCAATGCCGAAAGCAATTTTTAAAGCGAGCGTAGGCAAAACCCAAACCGCGCCTTCCCCTGATGAGAGCATAATGATAAACGCTTCATCGCTCGTCGAAAAAAAGATGGCAAGGAGCGTGCCGAGCGTGATATATCTTTGTTCAAAGAGCTTCGCCGCCATCACGGAAAATCCGCATTGTGGAATCAAGCCGGTAGCCGAGCCCACCACAGGCCCAAACTTTCCGCCAAAGCGATTTGCCGTTTTGAGATCGGTTTTACTCTCCAAAAGCTCAATCAAAACGTACATAAGCAAAATCCACGGCAAAAGCGGAAGCGTATCGATGAAAGCGTGCTCAAAAATTTCCAAAAAATGTTCCATATGTTTTTTCGTTTACTTCCCGTTTTGTACCGTTTTTAAGGTTGCGGCAAGGGGGATAGAAGCTTTTGCCGTCAAACGCAAATCGGCAAAATTCCCAAGCTTAAATTGCGTCAACCCTTCCGCAGCAATCATAGCAGCGTTATCCGTGCAATAGCGTTTTTCGGGCAGCACCAAATGCAGCGCGTTTTCTTTGCACGCCTTTTCAAGCGATTGTCTAAGGTATGTGTTTGCGGCAACGCCGCCGCCCGCCGTCACGCAAGAAACGCCCTTTTCTTTTGCCGCTTCGATCGTCTTTTCCACGAGCACGTCGATTGCAGCGCATTGAAAGGAAGCCGCCACGTCCGCCTTTTCATAGCTTTCCCCCCGTTGCTCGCAGGTATGGCAATAATTGATAACGGCTGTTTTTAAACCGCTATACGAGAAATTATATCCACCGCCCCCTTTGAGCATTTTTGGCATAGGGATGATAGGTTTCCCGTCCTTTGCGCAACGCTCGATATGCGGTCCACCGGGATATTTCAACCCAAGCACACGCGCGACCTTATCAAAAGCTTCTCCGACGGCATCGTCTAGCGTCGCGCCCAAAATTTCAAAATCCGTTTCCGTTTTCGTGTGCAAAATAGCGGTATGCCCACCGCTTGCAAGCAAGGTGATAAAGGGCGGTTTCAAAGTCGGCTCGTCCAAATAGGCCGCTGCCAAATGCCCCCTAATATGGTTGACGGCAATAAGCGGTTTGTTTAAAGCGTAAGCAAACGCTTTAGCAAAGGACACGCCAACAAGAAGCGCGCCCAGCAAACCAGCACCGTAGGTGACGGCAACCGCATCGATATCTTGATAGGAAATCCCTGCATTTTTGACCGCGCGCTCCACCACCGCCGCCACCGCATCGGTATGCGCACGAGAAGCAATTTCCGGTACAACGCCGCCGTAAAGCGATTGAATATCCGCCGACGAAGCAATCTCGTCCGCGAGAATTTTTCTACCGCAAATCACCGCCGCCGCCGTTTCGTCGCACGAAGATTCTATTCCCAATATAATCGGTTCACGTTCACACATAACCCACCCAAATTTTTCGTTTCAAAAAAGCGGCGCGCGCCGCTTTTTATTTAGCAAAATTGCTTATGATTTTTTCAAATAATCGATAACGAAGCCGTGAATGTCGCCATCCATAACCCCTTGAATATCGCCCTTTTCATAACCCGTGCGGTGATCTTTCGCAAGGGTGTAAGGGCAAAAGACGTAGGAGCGAATTTGCGCACCCCACTCAATCTTTTTGACGTCACCCTTCATCGCGGCCGCTTCCGCTTGGCGTTGCTCAATCTTCTTCTCCAAGAGCTTGGAACGAAGCATATTAAAGCACATCGCCTTGTTTTGCAGTTGCGAGCGTTCGTTTTGGCATTGCACAACAATGCCCGTGGGGAAGTGCGTGATACGCACAGCGGAAGCCACCTTGTTTACGTTTTGACCGCCAGCCCCGCCCGAGTGATAAATGTCGATACGGATATCGTCGTCGTTAATTTCCACTTCGTTGTCATCTTCCACTTCAGGCATAACTTCGAGCGAGCAAAAGGACGTTTGACGGCGTTTGTTCGCATCAAAGGGGGAGATACGCACAAGTCTGTGCACGCCCATTTCCGCTTTCAAATAACCGTAAGCATTTTCGCCTTCCACTCTAAAATCAACGCTCTTAAAACCTGCGCCATCGCCCGCTTCTCTATCAAGCTCATACACCTTAAAGCCCATTTTTTCGCAATATCTACAATACATACGATAGAGCATTTGACACCAATCGCACGCTTCCGTACCGCCTGCCCCTGCATGAAGCGCGAGCATAGCGTTGTGGTTGTCGTAAGGCCCTTTCAAGATCGCGCGGATACGCATATCTTCGCTGTCTTTTTCAGCAACGGCAAGCATTTCGTCAAGTTCGGCAATCAAGCTCTCGTCTTCCGTTTCTTCGATCAAATCGATCACGTCTTCGGCATCGGAAAGCGCAGTCGCACCCTTTTCATACGCAGCAATTTTATTTCGAATCGCGGCAACTTCGCGCCCAATTTTCGTTGATTTTTCCAAATCCTGCCAAACGTCGGGGTTTTCTTGTTCCTTTTCAAGCTCAGCAAGGCGCGGGCGTAAATGCTCGATATCCAAAGCGTATTCCGCTTCTTTGAGCACACCGCGCATACCTTGAATTTTCAATCTATAATCATCTGCTTTGAACATAAGTGATCAGTCTTGTTCTCCATTTTTATTTTCTTGTTTCATCGCATTTTGATAGGATGCCATATTCTTCAAAGGTTCAGGCATTTGGCGACGGAAAGGACGAGCAGGAGCAGCTTGCGCGTTGCCTACGGGTGCTTTTTGCGGCATGGCCATAGGCGCAGGGCGCACTTCCACTTTCACTTTCAAGAGCACACTAATCGTCGTGCGTTGGATGCGTTCCACCATTTCGTCGAACATGTCAAACCCTTCCTTCTTATAGGAAATGACGGGATCCACTTGACCGTAGGCACGCAAGGAAATGCCTTTGCGGAGCTGATCCATTGCATCGATATGATCAATCCAGTTGCGATCAACGGTCATCAAAAGCACACGTCTTTCCACCGAAGAGAAGTCAATTCCCTGTTCTTTCAGCTCTTCAATCTTCTTTTCATATTCTTTCGCAACCTTTTTCGAAATCTTTTTAAGCGCGAACTCATAATCCCATTTCATAAGCCGTTCGCGCGTCACGTAATTGGTGCCTTCGGGCAACACTTTCGCTTCAAGCGCGGCGTTGAGTTCTTCTTCGTTCCAAAGCTCGGGCATATCTTCCACGTTCACCGCCGAAGCAAGCGTTTCCGCCACGTAATCGGGGATATATTTAAGGACTTGTTCATGCACGTCCGCACCGCGAAGCACGTTCATTCTTTCTTCATACATCACCATACGTTGCTTGTTCATCACGTCGTCATATTGGAGCACGTTTTTACGAATCCCGAAGTTTCTCCCTTCGATGGTTTTTTGCGCGTTTTCAATGCCGCGCGACAACATTTTCGATTGCAAGCAGGTATCTTCGTCAATTTTGAAAAACGAATATAAAGCCTTCATTCTCTCGCCACCGAAACGAAGGACGAGATCGTCTTCCAAGGAAAGGAAGAACACCGACATACCGATATCCCCTTGACGACCGGCACGACCACGAAGCTGGTTATCAATACGGCGCGATTCATGCCGTTCCGTACCGATAATGCAAAGACCGCCTGCCGCCATAACCTGTTGCTTTTCCGCATCCGTTTCTTTTTTGTAATATTCGTACACCTTTTTATAGCGTTCACGAAGCGCCAAAATATCATCGGGAACGTCAGTGATATAGGTGCTGATAGCAAGCTCGATATCTTCGTGCTTAGCGCCTTCTTCACGAAGACGTTTTTTCGCAAGATATTCAGGATTACCACCGAGCAAAATATCCGTACCACGACCTGCCATGTTGGTCGAAATAGTCACCGCGCCAAGACGACCTGCCTGCGCCACGATTTCTGCTTCACGCTCGTGGTTTTTCGCGTTCAAGATATTGTGTTTCACGCCGTTGCGCTTCAAAAGGCGGGAAATTTCTTCCGATTTATCGACGGACGAAGTACCCACCAAAATAGGTTGCCCGCTTTCATGGCGTTCTATAATTTCATTGACGATCGCGCGCTTTTTCCCATCTACGGTCGCATATACCATATCAGGCAAATCAACGCGTTGCACGGGTCTGTTGGTAGGAATTTCCACAACGTCGAGCGAATAGATGGTTCTAAATTCCGCTTCTTCCGTTTTCGCCGTACCCGTCATACCCGAAAGCTTGGAATATAAACGGAAATAATTTTGGAAAGTAACGGTTGCGTAAGTTTTGTTTTCGCTTCTAACTTCCACCCCTTCTTTTGCTTCAATCGCTTGGTGCAAACCGTCGGAATATCTACGTCCAATCATAAGACGGCCGGTAAATTCGTCAACGATCACCACTTCGCCGTCGCTGACAATATAATCTTCGTCAAGCTTGAAAAGCTTGTGCGCTTTGAGCGCTTGTTGAATGTGGTGGTTCAAATCAGCGTGTTCAATTTCCGCAATATTGTCGATGCGGAAAAATCTTTCCGCCTTTCTCGCGCCGCTGTCGGTAAGCTCCACCGTCTTTTCTTTGCGGTTGATGATATAATCCCACTCTTTTGCCGCCGCAAGCGAGCGTTTGCCCTCAGGCGCAGCCGCAAGAGCCGCCGTCTTCTTTTCCGCCTGCTCCGCTTCATAATTCGCCTGCTCTTCAAGCGTCATTTTAGTGTAATCAACAACGTCCTCTTCATCATCGCCGTCGTCAACCGCCTGTTTTTTCTTGTTCTTCTTGTTCTTTTTAAGTTCGATCATCGCAGCGTCTTCGGCTTCTTTAAGTTCGTCGTCAAAGCCACCCGAAAGGGTACGCACGAGCTTATCTACTTGCACGTAAAGATCGGAAGATTTTTCACCTTTACCCGAAATAATCAAAGGCGTTCTCGCTTCGTCGATTAAAATGGAGTCCACTTCGTCGACGATTGCAAACGTAAGATCGCGTTGCACCATTCTCGAAAGATCGGTTTTCAAATTATCACGAAGATAATCAAAGCCAAATTCGTTGTTTGTGCCATAAACGATATCGCACTTATAGGCTTCACGCTTTTGTTCGTCGTCCATGCCAGGCACAACCACGCCAACGGTAAGGCCCATGAATTTGTGCACCTTTCCCATCCATTCGGCGTCACGCTTAGCAAGATAATCGTTCACGGTCACGACGTGCACGCTTTTTCCTGAAAGGGCGTTAAGATAAGCAGGCAACGTAGAAACGAGCGTTTTACCTTCACCCGTGCGCATTTCAGCGATACGACCTTGATGCAAACAAATACCACCTATAATTTGCACGCGGAAATGTTTCATTCCCAAAACACGCCAAGCCGCTTCTCTAAGCGCGGCGAACGCATCGTAGAGAATATCGTCAAGTGTCTCTCCTGCTTGCAATCTCGCTTTGAGCGCGGCAGTTTGCCCTTTAAGCGTTTCGTCGTCCATCGCTTGATATTTTGCTTCAAGCGCCTCCACTTCGTCCGCCATTTTATTTAATTTTTTCAGGCTTCTTCTCGAGTCGCCACCCAACAAATACTTAAACAATCCCATTCTTTTAAGCTCCGTTCCTTTTATTTTTTAAATTCTTTAAAAACGCCTACAAACAAGCAATTTTCCATACACTACTATTTTACAATATTTCCGCAGAAATTCAAAGCGTTTTAAGGCACTTTGCCAAGAAAAAAGTAAGTGTTTTTTAACTTATACCCGTTTTTTAACAAATTGACACAAATTTCAAACAATTTACGTTGACAAAAAGTTTATAAATATGCTATACTATGTGAAATTATTTTTTTGAAAAGGTGCGCTATGAGTAAAATAACTGTGCCGAAAGATTACCATTCGGCTTTAAATTTATACGACACGCAATCGGCAATCGGGCTTTTAAAACGCACGTTTGAAGAACGGCTTTGCTTGGCTTTAAATTTAAAACGTGTTTCCGCGCCCCTGTTCGTCGATCCCGAAACGGGTTTAAACGACGATTTGAGCGGTGTAGAGCGCGCCGTTCGCTTCGATTTAAAAGAAACGGGCAAAGACGCGGTGGTTGTCCACGCGCTGGCGAAATGGAAGCGCATGGCTCTCAAAGTTTACGGTTTTTCGGCAGGCGAAGGCTTATATACGGATATGAATGCAATCCGCCGCGACGAAGAAATGGACAATCTCCATTCCGTTTACACCGATCAATGGGATTGGGAAAAAATCATCACGAAAGAAACGCGCAACGAAAGCTACCTTAAAAAGGTAGTGCAAGGCATCGTGGGCGCGATTTGCGCCACACTCGATTATCTCAAATGCCGCTATCCTCAAATCAACGTAGAGCTTACGCGCACCGTTTCTTTCATCACTTCCCAAGAGCTTGAAGATCTTTACCCCAACCTTAGCAGCAAAGAAAGAGAAAACGCCTACGTAAAGGAACACAAAACGGTGTTCCTTATGCAAATCGGCGACAAGCTCAAATCGGGCAAACCGCACGACAACCGCGCTCCCGACTACGACGATTGGTCGCTCAACGGCGACATACTTTTTTGGAGCGATCTTTTAGGATGTGCTGTGGAAATCTCTTCTATGGGTATAAGGGTAGACGAAAAATCACTCGACGAGCAGTTAAAAAAGGCAAACGCGGACGAGCGGAGAAACTTCCCCTTCCATAAAGCGTTGCTCGCAGGAGAGCTTCCTCTTACGATGGGCGGTGGTATCGGGCAATCTCGGCTTTCGATGTTGCTTTTAGGTAAAGCGCATATCGGCGAAGTGCAAGTTTCCCTTTGGGACGAAGAAACGCAAAAAGTTTGCAAACAAAACGGAATTACCTTGTTATAAGGAATTATCCTGTTCTAAAAAAGAAACGGACAAAAAGGCTCTTCGCTTAGGGATTTTTTATCCATAACAAAAGTGTAGCACACTATACTTCACTAAAAGTGAAATGTAGTGTGCTTTTCTTGACCCCAAAAAATTGAAACATATTAGTTATATTTTTAGCCTTGTGGCTAAAAGTGATATGCAAAACAAGTTTTGCGTGATATTTTGGTTTTCGCCAAAGTGATATTAAATAAATCCTTAACTTGCCATAGGCAAATATAACTGCCG
>JAZOLI010000100.1:0-13954 GCA_045652965.1 Candidatus Scatosoma sp. | reverse complement strand
TCAAAAAAATTGTCAAATAATTTTCGCGACTTTTTCCAAAAAAATCTCAAAATTTTCAATTATTTTTCTTTTTTATAAAAATTATCAAAAAAATGTGAATTTTTCACTTAATTCACATAAATTTTCTTTAATGCCTTTATTCATTTCCCTATTTTGAAAAAAAGTGCTATAATAGTGCTATAATGATATAGCGTCTAACGCACGACAAAAAAAGCGAGCCCTGAGCGGAACAAAATCACCCAAAAATAGACGTTTAAAACGCCTAAAATGGGCATGAGCACCATAAGCAAAAGATCGGATCGGCGATATTTAAAGATGAACATGCACGCGTATATGGTGATTGCGCCGCCGAGCGCGCCTGCAATGCAAAGTTTGCCTATCATTTTTTGCGGCGGAGTTGTAGGGGGCGTTGAAGCATTGGTGGGTGTTGGCGGTTGTTCGCTTACACGAAAAGTTTGTTTTTCAAGCTCTGCTTCCCGTTCTTTCGCGGCAAGTGTTTTCACAAGCAAAAACGCGTAAAAATTGATGGCGGCAATATATGCAAACAAAAGGATATATAAAATAATCATATCCATAGTTTTCCCAAACATTTAGAAAAAAATAACAAAGGTAGGAAATATTATGAAAAAAAGAGCACTTGTCAGCGTATCCGATAAAACGGGTATCGTAGAATTTTGCAAACGCTTGATCGCATGTGATTTTGAAATCATTTCCACGGGCGGAACAGCGAAAGCCTTGGAAGAAGCAGGGCTTCCCGTAATTGGGATTAGCGACGTCACGGGCTTTCCCGAATGTTTAGACGGTAGAGTGAAAACGTTGCACCCCAACGTGCACGCAGGCTTGCTTGCAATGCGCTCTAACCCCGAACATATGGAACAACTTGAAAAGCTTAACATCAACACGATCGACGTGGTGGCGGTGAACTTGTATCCCTTTAAAGCGACCATTTCCAAGCCCGGCGTGAGCTTTGCAGACGCGGTGGAAAACATCGATATCGGCGGCCCTACGATGATCCGCGCGGCGGCGAAAAACTATCAAGACGTGGCGGTTGTCGTTGACCCTAAGGATTATGAACGCGTACTTTCTGAGCTTGAAGCAGGTGAAATCACGCTCGACACCAAGAAATATTTGCAATATAAAGTGTTTGCGCACACGGCGGTGTACGATAGCATGATTTCCAACTATCTTGCTGAGCAACTTGACATTCGTTATCCCGATAGCATCACGTTTGCTTACGAAAAGGCGCAAGATATGCGCTACGGCGAAAATCCCCACCAAGGCGCTTCTTATTATAGCGAAGAATTTATCCGTGCAGGCTCGCTTTCCAAAGCAAAACAGCTTTGGGGCAAGGAGCTTTCCTATAACAACATCAACGACGCAAACGGCGCGTTGGAACTCGTGAAAGAATTCGACGAGCCCTGCGTTGTGGCAAGCAAGCATGCAAACCCTTGCGGCGTAGGCGTAGGCGAAACGGTTCACGAAGCGTATGTCAAGGCGTATGAAAGCGATCCCGTGTCCGTGTTTGGCGGTATTTTGGCAATTAACCGTGTGGTAGATGCGGCAACGGCAAACGAAATCAACAAAATCTTTATCGAGATCGTGATCGCGGAAGGCTTCACGCAAGAAGCGCTTGATATTTTAACGACCAAGAAAAATATTCGTCTTTTAGAGCTTCCCGACATTCGTGAAAGAAGAGAAAAGAGCGCTTACGATATGAAGAAAGTGTATGGCGGCTTGCTCGTGCAAGATTACGACGAAACGCTCTTTAACGAAGAAAACGTGAAGGTGGTGACCGATCGCGCGCCGACGGAAGAAGAAATGAAAGCGCTCCTTTTCAACTGGAAAGTGGTAAAATACACGAAATCGAACGCAATCGTAATCGGTTTGAAAGATAGAACGACGGGTATCGGTATGGGACAAACCAATCGTATTTGGGCGGCGCAACAGGCGATCGAACACGCAGGAGATAAAGCGAAAGGCTCGGTTATGGCGAGCGACGCGTTCTTCCCTTTCCCTGACTGCGTAGAAGAATGTGTAAAAGCAGGCATCACGGCAATCATTCAACCGGGCGGAAGCTTGAGAGATCAACTTTCCATCGACGCGTGCAACGCAGCAGGGATTGCAATGATTTTCGTAGGGGATAGACATTTCAGACACTAAATCAAATAGAAAAAATCACCGACTTCGGTCGGTGATTTTTTTGCATATTTGATGAGTTTTAAAAATCAATCTTTGTTTTTCGAAGCCTTATATTCTTGAATGGCTTTGGAAAGTTGATCGGGGCAGGACGTGTTGCCTTTGCAACGAATGCCTGCAAGCAATTTAGCCACTTCGTCGATGTCTTGACCTTCTACAAGCCGTGCAATGCCTTGTAAGTTGCCGCCGCAACCACCGATAAAGCGAACGTTATGCATTTTGTTTTCTGCGTCTACGTCGAATAAAATTTGTCTGGAACAAGTTCCTCTCGTTGAATAGGTAAACATAATATTTTTCTCCTTGTGCCTGATAAGCAGGCGTTGTATTTTTTTGTTTTAATCCACGAGTGTATCGTAGATAGCGGAATATAAATCGGAAGCTTTCCTTTCCCAATTTTTATAAATATTTTGCGCCGTTTTCTTATCGGGCACGACGAATTTAAGCTCTAACATGGGTTGAACGGGTGCGAGAATTTTCACGAACACGGTATACGTGCCGTCCACGTTTTGATAATAATCGGATTTGCATTCCTGACGGTTTCTAAGCTTGCCGCTGTTTTTCTTAACGAAAGAAGAAATTTCGTCGCGCACGCTTTTGGGGATATTGATATAAAAATTATGCAAGCTTTCCCTGCCGTCGCTCGTGATGGTGTAAAGGGGCTCTTCTTCGGGAGAAGATATACGGCAAATGAACCCGTCTTCTAAAAGACGCGGCAGCAATTCCTTGCAGTCCATATAGTTAAGCCAATTGTTTCCCGCCGTACACATTTCCAAGATCGTGCGTTCGGAAAGCGGACTTTCCATTTTATCAAACACGAACAAGACGATAAGTTTATTGACGGAAGTTTCTCCCTGAATTTGCATTTGTTGCTCCTTTATTTTTCAAAGGGAAAACAGCCGCAAAGAAACTCCGTGCGACCGTTTTCGGTTGTTTTCATTTGTGTGAAAGGGGATATGTAAAAGCAGCCCCGCTTTCTGGCTTCGAAAAAGTGCCGACGAAACCGTGATAACCGATTACGCCTCGAATTTTTTCAGTTTGTCCATAAAATCGTCGCAGTCGTCGCTGTAAGCTTCCACTGTAACGGGTTGAGAAAGATCGAGCGAGAAGATACCAAGGATGGATTTAGCATCCACGACGTATCTGCCGCTTTTGAGCAAAATTTCGAAAGGATAATCTTGCGTGATATTCACAAATTCTTTCACTCTTTGCGCCATTTCCAAAGAAATTTTAATAGATTTCATAACTTTGAATTTTCTCCTAACATTGAGTCTTGCCTATATTATACATAAAAATTAAAAAAAAATCAAGGTATTTCATAGAAAAATATTTCTTATTTTTTTAATTTGTGCTATAATGATATCAAAAGAAATAAAACTTGGCTATATTGCCTAATAGGTTAAAACATGTCGCACGAAGAAAAAACCATTGCAAAAAATTATATTTATAAGGGTAAAATTTTAAATTTGCGGGTGGACGACGCGCTTTTGGAAGACGGAACGAAATGCAAACGGGAAATCGTGGAACACGGCGGCGGTGCGTGCGTTTTATACGTGGAAAACGAGAGCGTTTTGTTTGTGAAACAATATCGCTATGCGTATGGGGAAAGCGTTTGCGAAATTCCTGCGGGGAAATTGAATGCAGGGGAAGATCCTGCTCTTGCTGCGATAAGGGAACTCGAAGAAGAAACGGGCGTGAGGGCGGCACGTTTGGAGCTTATCTACGAAACCTATCCTACCCCTGGTTATACCAACGAACGCATTTATATCTACCGCGCGTTTGACGGCGTAAAAACGCAGGCAAATCTTGACGAAGGAGAGTTTTTGGACGTGGAATGGATACCGCTTGCTAAGGTGAAAGAGATGCTAAAGCGTGGGGAGATCAAGGATGCAAAAACGATCATTGCCCTGCAAGCTTATTTTTTAAACGCATAAAAAAACGGGGGTCGGAAAACCGACTCCCGTCTTTTTGCTTGGGTTAAACAAGCAAAGAGAAAAAAGGAGAAAAAGGAGAGAAATCAACGGCAGCAGTTGCAGCAGTTGCAAGACGGCGTCAAGATCGAAGCGAGCGTGCCGTTTTTGTAAAGGCAGAACAAAAGCGCGATGATGATAGGTAAGCCACAGCCGTTAAACACGTTCGAACAGAAGAACCCGTCTTTCGAGCCGAGAATAAGCAAAGCGATCAAAATCCAAAGGGTAGAATTACCCGTTAAGCAACAATTCATAAAAAACCTCCCGTATTTCACCGCAGGAGATATGTAAACGCTTTCAAGCGGAGTTCACCTGCGGTTTTGTCTTTCTATTACATCATATTCCCACACATTTCTTTTTTGTGTTAGAAATAGAGAAAAATGTAAAAGCCGCTTTTATTTTGTTGCGAAAAATGGAAAAATGCGCTATAATAAAGGTATATCCGTTAGGGGATACGCTGTCGCGGTTCTACTAAGACAAACGGATAAATCTACATTTTTTATCTACGGGTATCTAAACAAGAACTCGATGGAGGTTTTTATGAAACAGAAAGGAAAACTTTCTTCTAAGGAGATTACGGGCATTGCGGTGTTGCTTGCGCTCGTGATCACGTTGCAAACGTTTGGCGGTACGATTTCGATCGGCGCGGTACAGCTTAATTTCACTTTGATCCCGATTGTGCTCGGCGCGATTGTTTTCGGTGCGTGGGTGGGCGCGTTTTTAGGGCTCGCGTGTGGGATTGTCGTGCTTATACAAGTGATTATGGGCGTCGTGCCCTTTTATGCGCTCATTTGGGCGAACGATCCAATTGCGACGTTTTTCACTTGCACCGTAAAAACGACGGTGGCAGGTTTTGTTGCAGGGTTTATCTATCGTTTGCTTTCCAAAAAGAACGAAAGAGTGGCCATTTTCGTTGCTTCAGGCCTCGTGCCTATCATTAACACGGCGATTTTCATCGTCGGTTGTTTGTTTATGACCAATTCCGTTTACGGATTGGCGGACGGACAAAACGTGCTCGTATTTATTCTCGTAGGGCTCGTCACCTTTAATTTTTTCATCGAATTTGCGATCAATTTGCTCGTTGCGCCAGCCTTACAAAGAGTGATTCAAGTGGTGGCAAAGGGGAATAAAAAATGATAATTTGTATTGATATTGGAAACACGAACATTAAATACGCGGTGTATGATAAAGAAACGCTTCTCGTTTCTTTCCGCGTATCCACCGATTTTAAGCGCACGTCGGATGAATATGGCGAGCAAATTATCGGTATGCTGGATATCAAAGGCATTAAAGCGCAGGATATCACGGGGGGTATCGTATCTTCCGTTGTGCCTTCGCTCGATTACACGATTGATAAAATGTGCGAAATTTATTTTTCGATTAAGCCGCTCCATATCGCTCCGGGGCTCAAATCGGGCTTAAATATTCGTTGCGACAACGCGCGGGAAGTGGGGGCGGATAGAATTGTAAACTGTGTTTCCGCGCTCGTGCAATATGGGGAGAAAAAGCCCATGATTGTGATCGATTTCGGCACGGCGACCACGTTTAACATTATCAACGAGAACGATGAATTTATCGGCGGAGTGATCGCGCCTGGCATTAAGGGTTCGCTTGATTCACTCGTCAACGGCACGGCGAAATTGCCGCGCGTGGAGATTGAAGCACCCAAGAGCATTATCGCCAAAAACACCGTCACAAACATGCAAGCAGGCATCGTGTTCGGCTTTGCAGGGCTCGTGGAATATATCGTGAAGCGCATTAAAAAAGAACTGAAAACTTCCGACGTAAAAACGATTGCTACGGGTGGGTTTAGCAACGTTATATCTAAAGAGATTGAGTGCATCGACGTGGTGGACAAACTGTTGACGCTCAAGGGCTTAAAATATCTTTACGATCTCAATCAAACGACGGAAGAAAATTAACAAAGGATGGGGGCAGGTGTGAGAACAATGCCCAAGGAGATAACATTATGACCAAGAGAGTAGGTGTAGCAATTTTAGGTTTGGGTGTGGTAGGGTTTGGCACTTATCAAACGCTTGTAGAGCACCGAGAATACTATTTAAAAACGCAAAACGTGGATATCACGGTGGAAGCCGTGCTTGTTAGAAACAAGCAAAAGGCGCTTGAAAAAGGTGTGCCTAAAGAGATTGTGACGGAGAATATTTCCGAAGTGATTGCAAATCCGAACGTCGATATCGTCATTGAAACGATTGGCGGTGTAGATGCGGCAAAAGACTACGTTTTGAGCGCGCTTCGCCAAGGAAAAACGGTCGTCACGGCGAACAAAGAAATGATTTGTAAATATTCCCACGAGCTTGAACGGGTGGCGAAAAGCACGGGTAGCGGGCTTTACTTTGAAGCGAGTTGCGTAGGCGGCGTGCCCATTATTCGCACGCTTTTAGACGGCGTGCAGGCAAATCGCGTGCAGGAAATGATGGGGATTATCAACGGCACGACCAATTACGTTTTGACCAAGATGACCCAAGAAGGGGAAGATTATGCCGTTGCGCTTGCAAATGCGCAAAAGCTCGGCTATGCGGAAGCAGATCCAACGAGTGACGTGGAAGGTTTCGACGCGCTTTATAAGCTTTCCATCTTATCTTCGCTTGCATTTCACACGAAAGTGCCGTATGCAAAAATTTTCCGCGAAGGAATTAGCAAAATCACGGCGAAAGATATTGCCTATGGCAAATCGCTTGGCTACACGTTAAAACTCCTTGCGATCGGCAAGAACACGCCGCAAGGGATCGAAGCGCGCGTGCATCCCACGTTCGTGCCGAATGCGCATCCGCTTGCAAGCGTGAGCAACGCCTATAACGCCGTTTATTTGAAAGGCGATGCGGTGGGGGATATCATGCTTTACGGGCGCGGCGCAGGCGCTTTGCCTACGGCAAGCGCGGTTGTGAGCGACGTCATTTACGCGGCGACCCATTCGGAAGTGAAATATTCCACCTTTAAAAACACGGCTTCGGCGGAGGCATTGGTAAAATTCGTGTCCGATTTCCAAAGTGCATATTACGTTCGCCTTGCGGTTGACGACGAAGCAGGTACGCTCGCAACGGTCAGTGGCATTTTTGGAAAATGCGGCATTTCGCTCGTTGCGGTTTCGCAAATTGTGCAAAAGAAAGAACTTGACGACGAAGGAAAAATGCGTGTGCCGCTCGTGATTGTCACGCATAAAACGAAAGAAAGCAGCTTTTCGAAAGCCGTGGAAAAAATCAACGCTTCGGGCATTGGCAAGGTGCAAGCGGCAATCCGCGTAGAGAATTAAAAGACGAAAAAAACGATAGTATGAAGAAACGGGGTTATTTTATTTATAAAATAATCTCGTTTTTATCTTTTATTTTCTTGCTTTTTTGAGATGATTTGTGGTATAATGTTAGTTAACAAGAAAAAAAGAACATATTTTGATTTTGTAAGAAGGAGAAAAATAAAATGAAAAGAGTTTTTAATTTTTCAGCAGGTCCTTCCATGTTGCCTGAAAGTGTACTCACTCGCGCGGCGGAAGAAATGCTTTGCTATCAAGATAGCGGTATGTCCGTTATGGAAATGAGCCATCGATCGCCCGTATATGAAAAAATTATCAAAGATGCGGAAGCGTTGCTCAGAAAGGTGATGAACATTCCCGACAACTATAAAGTGTTGTTCTTGCAAGGCGGTGCGTCTACGCAGTTTGCCGCCGTGCCTTTGAATTTGCTGGGTAAAAACGGCAAAGCCGATTATATCCTTTCAGGACAGTTTTCAACCAAGGCTTATCAAGAAGCCCAAAAATACGGCGACGTGATGGCGGTTGCTTCGAGCAAGGAAGCCAATTTCTCGTTCGTTCCCAAAACGGATAGAAGCTCTTTTAGAGAAGATGCCGACTACGTGCATATTTGTTTCAACAACACCATCTACGGCACGAAATTTCCTTATATACCCGATACGGGCGACGTTCCGCTCGTTGCCGATCTTTCGTCGTGTATTTTAAGCGAGCCGATCGACGTGAGTAAATTTGGTTTGATTTACGCAGGTGCGCAAAAAAACATGTCGGCGGCGGGGCTTACGATCGTGATCGTGAGAGAAGATTTGCTTGGGAACGCTCGCAAGGATACGCCTGCTATGCTCGATTATAAGCTCATGGCGGATAACGATTCGATGTATAACACCCCTCCTTGTTGGTGTATTTATATCGCAAAGCTCGTATACGAATGGATTTTAGAACTCGGCGGGCTTGAAGCGATGAAAAAGCATAACGAAGAAAAGGCGAAGATTTTATACGATTATCTCGATTCGCAAGATTATTATATCGCGCCTGTGGAAAAGGAAAGCCGTTCGATGATGAACGAGACGTTCGTCACGGGGCATGCGGAGTTGGATAAGAAATTTGCGAGCGAAGCAAGCGCGGCGGATTTGAAAAATCTGAAAGGGCATCGCTCGGTGGGCGGTATGCGCGCTTCGATCTATAACGCTATGCCAAAAGCCGGCGTGGAGAAACTCGTTGAATTTATGAAAGAATTTGCTAAAAACAACCCCAAGGCCTAAAAAAGTTGGCACAGGGTGCGTTGACAAAATAGAAAACTTTGATAGAATGGAGAAAGAAAAATGTTCAAAGTGAAATTGATGAATAAAATTGCGAAAGTGGGCACGGACGTACTTTCCAAAGAGAGATATGAAATTGGCGAAAAGGTGGAAAACGAAGACGCGATCTTGGTGCGCTCGGCAGCGCTCCACGAAATGCCTTTCCCCCAAAACTTAAAAGCGATTGCGCGTTGTGGCGCTGGTGTAAACAATATTCCCGTTGATAAATGCACGAAAGCGGGCGTGGTTGTGTTCAACACCCCCGGTGCGAACGCAAACGCCGTGAAAGAGCTTGCAATCGCTGCGCTTATTCTCGCTTCGCGCGACGTGATCGGCGGCGTGGAATGGGTGAGAACGCTCAAAGGGCAGGAAAACGTTGCAAAGGCGGTGGAAGCTGGAAAATCGGCGTTCGTAGGACACGAGCTTGCAGGCAAAACGCTCGGCGTAATCGGGCTCGGCGCAATCGGCGGTATGGTGGCAAACGCCGCAATTTCGCTTGGTATGAGCGTTATGGGCTACGATCCCTATATCACCGCAAAGGCGGCATGGAGCTTAGCTCCATCGGTAAAACAGGCATCCGATTATGCGGAGATTTTTAAAACGTGTGATTATATCACCTTGCACGTGCCTGCAACGCCGCAAACGAAAAATATGATCAACGAGAAAACGCTTGGGCAAATGAAAGACGGGGTGCGCATCATCAATCTTGCCCGCGCCGATCTTGTGAATGCAAGCGATTTGAAGGCTGCGATTGCCGCAAAAAAAGTGGCGGCGTATATCACCGATTTCCCCACGGAAGAAACGGTGGAGGTGGAAGGCATTTTAGCCATTCCCCATCTTGGCGCATCCACCGTCGAATCGGAAGATCATTGCGCGGTGATGGCGGCGCAACAACTCGACGAATTTTTAACCTGCGGAAACGTTCGCAACAGTGTCAACTTCCCCACGGTGGGCTTGCCCCGTTCGGAAAATCCCCGCGTTTGTATTATGAACGACAATATCCCGAACATGCTTTCGCAAATTACTTTGGCGTTCTCGTCTAAAAACATCAACATTGAAAATATGGCGAACGGCTCAAAGGGAGAAGTGGCGTACACGATCGTGGAAACGAACGTGCCTGCAACTGGTGAGATCGTTCAAACGCTTGAAGCGATCGACGGCGTGTTTAACGTGCGCGTGTTTGCGTAAAGGAGAGAAAATATGATCACGGTGAAACCCTTTTCGGCGCTTCGCCCTAACGCTCAATATGCCAAAGAGTGCGCTGCGCTTCCTTACGACGTGATGTCGAGCGAAGAAGCTCGTAAAATGGTGGCGGGAAAATCCTATTCCTTTTTACATATCGACAAAGCGGAGATCGACCTTGATCCGTCGATCGGGCTTTATGACGAGCAAGTGTACCAAAAAGCGGCGGAAAATTTGAAAAAATTTGAAGAGATCGGGGTATACCAGCAAGACCACGTGAAGAAATTTTATTTTTATCGCCAAGTGATGGACGGTCGCGCGCAAACGGGGATCGTCGGTTGCGCTTCTATCGACGATTACATACAAAACAAAATCAAAAAGCACGAACTTACGCGCGCGGATAAGGAGCTTGATAGAATTCGCCACGTGGATACTTGCGCGGCGCAAACGGGGCCTATCTTCCTTGCCTATCGCGAAAACAACATGCTCGATGAAATTATCAAAGCGGAAACGGCGCAAGAGCCCCTTTACGATTTCGTTGCGGAAGACGGCATTTCTCACACCGTTTGGGAAAGCTCGTCAAGAGAGATTGATCAAAAAATTGAAGAAGCGTTTAAGGAATTGAACGCCTTGTATATCGCCGACGGACATCATCGCGCGGCTTCGGCGGTGAAAGCAGGCTTAAAGCGAAGGGAACAAAATCCCACGCATAAGGGAAGTGAAGATTATAACTTTTTCCTTTCGGTGATTTTTCCTGCAAACAGCTTGAAAATTCTCGATTATAACCGCGTTTTGCGCGATTTGAACGGACTTTCAACGAGCGAGTTTTTAAAAGCGGTGGAAAGCCACCTTGGCTTGGTGATGCTCGTAGACGGGATCTATCGCCCGAAAGCCAAGCACGAAGCAGGGCTTTTCGTGGGCGGAAAATGGTATTGTGTAAAATTTAAAGACGAGCTTTTCGCTTCCTCTTCGCCTGCTGAAAATTTAGATCCTGCCATTTTACAAAAATATTTGCTTGCGCCCGTGCTCGGGATTGAAGATCCGAGAACGGACAAGCGCATCGATTTCGTTGGCGGTATTCGTGGGCTCGGTTATTTAGAGCGCCGTTGCACGGAAGATGCGGTTGCGGCGATTGCTATGTATCCCGTGTCTATGGACGAATTGATGTCGATCGCCGACGCAGGCGAAATTATGCCGCCTAAGTCCACTTGGTTTGAACCCAAGCTTCGAAGCGGCTTACTCATTCATAAAATTTGATTGCATAAAACAGGAGAATTGGATTATGTCGGAAACTATTTTAAAACAGGAAGAGCGGGTGGCGTTCGCGCTTCGAAAGCTCTATCGTAAATATGGCTATTTGCCTTACAATATGAGCAAATTCGAGCCTTATGATTTATATTCTTCCAACAAAGATTTCCTTGTGAGCGACGGGGTGATTACGTTCAACGACGCGTTCGGAAAATTGCTTGCGCTTAAACCCGACGTCACGCTTTCGATCATTAAGAACGCAGGAGGAGAAAACTGCAAGGTATATTATCACGAAAACGTATATCGCATTTCGGGCGCGACGAAAGAATTTAAAGAGCTGATGCAGGTGGGCTTGGAACGGATCGGTGAAAAGGGCGTGTACGCGCTTTACGAAACGGCGTATTTGGCGGCGGCGAGCTTGAACGAAATTTCCAGCGATTTCGTGCTCGATATTTCGCATCTTGGCATTTTGTCGGCAACGCTTGAAGCGCTGGGGGAAGACGGCGCGTTCCAAAAACAAATTATGCAAAAGCTTGCGGAAAAGAACGTGCACGAAACGCTTGCGCTTTGCCAAAGCCGCGATATAGACAAGAAAAAAACAGAGGCACTTTTGTCGCTTGTGAAAACTTACGGCGATATGCAAACGGTGCTTAAAAGCCTTGCGCCGCTTTGCGAAAGCGGAAAAGCAAAAGAAGCTTACGACGAGCTTGCGGCAGTTTGCGCATTGCTTGAAAAGACGGAATTTGCGGATAAAATTCGCATTGATTTCTCCGTTGTCAACGACATGAAATATTATAACGGTTTGGTGTTTAAAGGCTTTATCGGCGGCGTTTGCGAAGGCGTGCTCTCGGGCGGACAATATGACCGTTTGATGGCGCGTATGGGTAGAAAAACGGGCGCGATTGGCTTTGCCGTTTATCTTGACCTTTTGGAGAATTTACAAGGCAACAAGAGCGCATACGATATCGATTTGCTTGTGCTTTACGATGATGACACTGATCCTGCGCTTCTTGCGAAAACGGTGCAAGAAGAAATTTTGTCGGGAAAGAGCGTAAGCGCACAAAAGGAAAAGGGCAAGCTTCGCTTTAAAAATATCCTTGATTTAACAGGGGGGAAAGCATAATGATTAACGTGGCGTTGCCCAAGGGAAGATTGGGCGAAAAGGTATATGCAACTTTTGAAAAGGCGGGGTATGAATGTCCGTCGATTAAGGAAGTAAATCGCAAACTCGTGTTTGAGAATGAGGAAAAAGGCGTGCGCTATTTTTGGGTGAAACCTTCCGACGTTTCCATTTACGTGGAACGCGGTGCGGCGGATATCGGCGTTTGCGGTAAAGATATTCTCGCCGAATATACTCCCGACGTTTACGAACTTCTCGATTTGAAAACGGGCGTGTGTCGCATGGCGGTTGCGGCGAAAAAGAATTTCTTTGACGATCGCGCTTCCACTTTGAAAGTGGCGACCAAATTTGTCAACATCGCCAAAAATTATTATGCGCAAAAGGGTAGAGAAATTGACGTCATTCATTTGAACGGCTCGATCGAACTCGCACCCATTTTAGGGCTTTCCGACGTGATCGTCGATATCGTGGAAACGGGCGCAACGCTCAAAGAAAACGATTTGGACGTGGTGGAAACGATTATGCCCATTAGCGCAAGATTGATTGCAAACAAAGCAAGTTTCAAATTCAAAACCGCGGAAATTGAGAAGTTGGCGACAAAAGTGGGCTCGCTTATTGAATAAAGGTAAAAGCTATGATTAAAATTTTAAAATGCGGGGAAGTTTCCCCCGAAGAAATTTTTGCAAGAAACAACCCCACGGCAAACGTGTCGGGGATCGTTTCGGAGATTATTGCAGAAGTGGTAAAAAACAAGGACGCTGCGCTCAAAGCGTTCGGGGAAAAGTTTGACGGCGTTTCCCTTACTTCTTTAGAAGTAAAAAAAGAAGAAATCGACGCGGCTTTTGAAAAGGCGGATAAAAAATTTATTTCCGTTTTGGAAGAAGCTGCGGAAAATATCCGTGTGTTCCACGCCGAACAAAAGCGCGTGGGATTTGCTTTAAAGAAAGAAAACGGCGTGGTGGTTGGGCAAAAAATTACGCCTATTGAAAAGGTGGGTTTATACGTGCCCGGTGGCACGGCGGCATATCCTTCCACCGTTCTCATGAACGCCATCCCCGCTAAAATTGCAGGTTGCAACGAAATCGTTATGGTGACGCCGCCTTCCAAAACGGGCGGCGTGAACGAGAACGTACTCGTGGCGGCAAAAATTGCTGGGGTGGATCGTATCTTTAAAGTGGGCGGCGCACAGGCGGTTGCCGCACTCGCTTACGGCACGGAGAGTATACCCAAAGTGGATAAAATCGTAGGACCCGGGAACGCGTTCGTTGCGGAAGCGAAAAAGCAGGTGTTCGGGCTTGTGTCGATTGATATGATCGCAGGTCCGAGTGAAATTTTAGTGGTGGCGGATGGTAAAAACGATCCCGCGCATATCGCCGCCGATCTTTTATCGCAAGCGGAACACGATAAAAACGCAAGCGCGGTGCTCGTGACGGACGACGCTTTATTTGCGGAGCGTGTTTCTCTTGAACTTGAAAAACAAATTCCCGCCCTACTTCGCGCGGAAATCGCGAGAAAATCTATCGATGATAACGGCAAAATTATCGTGGCGGAAAACTTGGCGGCGGCGATTGAAATTGCCAACGAAATTGCGCCCGAACATTTGGAATTTTGCGTGGACGAGCCGTTCTTATATCTCGATCAAATCAAGCACGCAGGCTCTATCTTTATGGGGCGCTATTGT